>JBGTMB010000173.1:0-2393 GCA_041743755.1 Nitrospiraceae bacterium
CATCGCCGCGCCGGCCCCCGGAAATGGGCGCACCGATGGAAACGGCGACGAGCTGCCTCCGGTCGTTACTCCAGAGGCGCCAGCCGGATCACTCCGGTCACACGAAGTGGCGTCGACAACGGGCTCAGTCCCGCAACCGGCCAGCGCCATCGACGCTCAGCTCGGCGAGATGATGGGGGACGCGCCGTTCTGCGATATTTGTGGGCACATTACCGTCCGTAGCGGCTCCTGCTACCGCTGCCTCAACTGTGGCAACAGCATGGGGTGCAGTTAACGCGAGGCATGCGACACAGGTGCGGTCGATTGTCATTCCGAGCCTTCATGCCCCTGGGACGCCACCGGGGCATGAAAAACGGTCATTGCGTAGGGTTGCGGAGCTTGCTCCGCCCGCGCTTGATGCGTCGCAGGACGAGTTTTTCACCGCAGCGTGCGGGAATGTTCTCAGCCTGGGCCAAAGTTCAGACGAGCTTTGCCACTAACGGGCAAAAGAGCGCGCGAGAGTGGGTCGGTTGCTTTGGGGCAACTGGTCCTTTTCCATAGTCGGCCTCCACATGCCCCTCTGATGCGGAATGTCCAGCGTTGGAAACACATGGAAGCCTGGTCGACCTTGCGGCGAGCGAGTGGGACGGAACAGGACCTATGCGCTGTGTTGTAGCATTCATGGAGACAACGAGCCCCAAGAATCCAGGCGCATTCGATGGCACCAGCATAGCGTCCGACTTTGATACTCATGGCTCAAGCGCCTTTGTTCAAGGAGGATTGACTGTGCTCGCAATCGAAGTTGGCGGCTCGTCCGTTCAGGCAACGGTCATTGAAGACGATGGCACGTTCCGCATCGTGCCGCTTGCGGAGCATCGAAACGATGCGTGGGTTCTTGCCGCACCCGGCTTTGTCGATGGCGATCGTGTCCGCGGTGCACACCACCTCAATTGGATGGACGTGCGCGCCAGCAAAGAGCTCGGAATGAATCGACCTCCCCTGTTGGGAATGAATGACGCGGAGGCTTCAGCGCTGGGAGAATGGGTGCTTCAGGGTGAACCCAGTGGAAGGATGTTCTACGTGGTGATGGGGACGGGCATTGGAGCAATGTTCGTCGACGATGGCTGGATCACTCCTGTCGAGTTCGGCCACCTACCAGATTTTGGGCCCAACTTCTGTGGTGGCTGCATGAACTATTGCCTCGACGCTCAGATTGGCGGCCATGCCTTACCTACTCCATTGGCAGACCCTGACATCGATTTCATCGTCAAGTTGCTGCAAAGAGCCATCGTGCGGGA
This sequence comes from Nitrospiraceae bacterium, assembly GCA_041743755.1. Taxonomy (GTDB): domain Bacteria; phylum Nitrospirota; class Nitrospiria; order Nitrospirales; family Nitrospiraceae; genus Palsa-1315. Next base: position 1,278 of record JBGTMB010000173.1, read on the forward strand.
AAAGATTGAGGCGAAGTGTATGGTGCTCGCCGGTGGTGTAAATAGGACCTACCCTCAGATTCGAGAACGCCTTTCGCTTCGCGTCGATGCTCCAGTTTTCACGTCAGCGGCACCGGTTGGCTTGAAGTCGGCTGCACCATATGGACTCAAGATTCAGCTGGAGCGTCTACATGCTGGAGAGGTCCCCTAGTCAACCGACGCCTCCGTCTGAAATTCCCGTTTGGCGCGGATCGGCAAGTGCCTCAACTGCGACAACGGCCTTAGGTGTAGCTGACTGAACACATTCAAACAAATGCTCGCAAGGCCAACACTTCAAAGCAAGTCAAAACCAGGCGCTTGTACAGGAGCGTACGTGGTTGTACAATTACGGTTTCGTCGGTCGGAACCTTACGTGCAAAGGAGCTCATCATGGCCCTTCCCAAATTCCCGGTAACTGAAACAAGCAACGTCTCCGAAACTCGGAAACACTTGAGCGAAACGCTTGATCGGGTACATCGGCGTGAGGCGCGAGTGGTGGTGGAAAAGAGTGGTATTCCGGTCGGCGCGATCGTCTCGATGGACGACCTGGAGCATCTCAGGCGGGACGACCAGAAACGGGTCCGACTTTTCGAGGCTATGGCCAATATTGCCAGGCACTTCGAGGATGTCCCGGAGGATGTGTTGGAGCGAGAAGTCGAAAAGGCCATTGCGGAAGTCAAGGCCGAACGGAGAAAGCAGCGGGAATCAACACAGTTGGCATCCTGACGTGCGAATCGTCCTTGATGTCAATATCCTGGCATCCGCGTCCCTAAAGTTGAACAGTGTGCCGACAGACTTGCTGAGGTTGGCTTCAGGCAATACGCATGAACTCATCGTTTCCAAAGAAATGATGAAAGCCCTCGGAGACCTTCTCACCTGTCCCTACTTTGCGGCACGATTGACATTGGAAGAACGAATGGAATTTGTCGAATCGGTGAGGGACAACGCAACGTTTGAAACTCCTGACCCATCCGTAAAGGGCGTCGCGGATGACGAAGACGATCGGGAGCTGGGCACCGCCGTTGCCGGACGGGCCGATTTCCTCGTGACCGGCGACAAGGGGCTGCTGGCGAGCGGCTCGTTCATGGGTATCCCGAT
>JBGTMB010000174.1:0-5983 GCA_041743755.1 Nitrospiraceae bacterium
CGAGTGAAAAGGCTCGCATGTGCTTCTCTCGAAACCATACTTCTCGCACCATGGGATTGGCGAACTCTTCAGGCAACACCGGTACTTGAGGACGAAATCCCTTCGCCACCAAGGCATGAATCATTTTCGTGGCTTCCTCAGGCGCGAGATCGACGGCCAAATCGACATCGGCAGTCAACCTGGCATATCCATGCAACACCGTGGCGAGACCACCAACCACGACATAGCGCACTCCCGCCGTATTCAATATTTGAAATATGGGTTCGAAGACCGACACGGGGTTATTGTAATTGGTTGCTCACGAATTAGCAGCTCTCTTCATATCGTGCACCAACTGCTAAGGGGTTCGACCGGAAAGTTTGGCGATAGAGATTCCGCCTGAGAGGAATTTTTAGCTACGTTAAACAGGGCGCCAATGAAGACTTGACCCGATTTGTTCAGAATGATTCTTGATGCAAAGTTTGATGCCCGAGCCCAACTCGGCAGCGATTCGATTACATTCTTCCAATCGAGTCTTCTTCTCAGTCATCGATGTAGCACGCTCTACCAATCCGATGGCTTTGGCAAGACGCCATCTCAGCACAAACTGTTGCGCTTCTTTCTTCGTCATTTCATCGCCGCCTTTGCGGATTTTCCCGCTTGGAGATACTTATCCACGCCCGCCGCCATTTTTCTTCCTTCGGCGATGGCCCAGACGATGAGCGAGGCGCCGCGTTTGGTATCGCCGCCGGCAAAGACGCCGTCGAGATTGGTCATGAAGTTTTCGTCAGCAGTCACCGCGCCACGGGCGTCGTACTTCATGCCTAGGCTATCGAGCAGGCCATTCTTCACCGGGCCAGTAAAGCCCATCGCAAGCAGAATCAGATCCGCATCCATGTCGAAGTCGCTGTTTGGGATTGCCGCGAACTTGCCGTTCTCAAACTTTACCCGATTGCCGTGAAGCTTCGTCACCTGGCCATTGTGGCCGGTGAACTTCGTGGTCGAGATACTCCACTGGCGGTCGCAACCTTCTTCGTGCGCGTGCGAGGTGCGGAGCTGCATGGGCCAGAGCGGCCAAGGAGTCGAGTCGGCCCTGGTCGGCGGCGGCTCCGGGAGCAATTCGAACTGATGCGCCTCGATACAGCCCTGCCTGTGCGCCGTGCCCAGACAATCCGAGCCTGTATCGCCACCGCCGATGATAACGACGCGCTTGCCCTTGGCCGTAATCGGCTCGTCCGTCACGGAAATTCCGGCGGTGCGCTTATTCTGTTGGGTCAGGTAGTCCATCGCCAGATGCACGCCCTTGAGTTCACGGCCAGGAATCGGTAGCTCACGGGCCTGCTCCGCACCCATGGTCAGCCCCACCGCGTCGAACTGCGCCCGTAGTTGTTCACCCGTGATGTCTTTGCCAATCGTCACACCGGCCTTGAACTCGACCCCCTCGGCTTTCATCTGCTCCAGCCGACGATCGATGACCCACTTTTCCATTTTGAAATCGGGGATGCCGTAACGCAGCAGTCCGCCGATCCGATCGGACTTCTCGAAGAGCGTGACGCGATGACCGGCACGCGCCAATTGCTGCGCTGCCGCCATACCCGCCGGACCCGACCCGACAATGGCGACGGTCTTCCCTGTATTGGTGACGGGCAGAATCGGTTCGACGTAGCCTTCGTTGAAGCCACGGTCGACGACATTCCACTCGATAATGCGGATGGACACAGGGTCTTCGTTGATGCCGAGCACGCAGGCCCCTTCGCAGGGCGCTGGACAGAGCCGGCCAGTAAACTCAGGGAAATTATTCGTGGTATGGAGTGCCTTGAGCGCGTCTTTCCAACGGCCACGATAAACGAGGTCGTTCCAATCGGGAATCAAGTTGACAACTGGACAGCCGGTATTCCCCTGGCAGAACGGCACACCACAGTCCATACAACGGGCACCCTGCGTCTTGAGCTTGTCTTCGGAGATGGGTTCATACATCTCCTTCCAATCGAGCACGCGCAGCTCGACCGGTTTCCGCTTGGGGCCCTCACGGGCATATTTCATGAAACCCTTGATATCACCCATTCTTAACTCGTCGTTCGTCGTTCGTATCTCGCTCCTCGCAAAACGTTTCACGCTTCACGAATAACGCTTCACGTCTTATTTGCTCGCGGCTGCTTTCTTCTTTTTCCGTTCTTCTAAGACACGCTTATAGTCCACCGGCATCACCTTCTCGAATTTCGGCAGCATCGAATCCCAGCTGTCGAGGATACGCTTCGCATTCCGGCTGCCTGTATGCATGAAGTGCGACGTGATCATCTGATGCAGCGTCTTCTTGTCGTCTGCCGTCTTGACCTTTTCCAACTCCACCATGCCGAAGTTGCAACGCGATTGGAACTTGTCGAACTCATTCAGCACAAACGCCACGCCGCCTGACATCCCGGCCGCAAAATTTCGCCCCGTCCGGCCTAAGACGACAACCACTCCGCCGGTCATGTACTCGCAGCCGTGATCGCCGGTCCCTTCGACGACCGCCCTGACACCGCTGTTCCGTACCGCAAACCGCTCGCCCGCCATACCGTAGCAATAGGCTTCGCCTTGCGTTCCGCCATAGAGCGACGTGTTGCCGATCAGAATCGTCTCTTCCGGCGCATAGAGAGCCTGCTTCGGGGGGAATACAATGATCTTCCCGCCGGACAGTCCCTTGCCCAGATAGTCGTTGGATTCGCCTTCGAGAATGAGCGTGATGCCACGGGACAGAAATGCGCCGAACGACTGTCCGGCGGAACCGGAGAACTTGATCGTGATGGTGTCTTCCGGCAAACCCTCAAGTCCGTACTGTTTCGCGACGCGGCTGGAGAGCATCGTTCCGGTCGTGCGGTTCACATTTCTGATCGGCAGATCGAGTGTGACTTTCTCTTTCTTTTCCAATGCCGGCTTACATAATTCGATCAGTGTGTTATCGAGGACATCCGCAAGACCGTGGTCCTGCTTCTGCACGCAGTAGCGAGGAATCTCCGGCCCGACATCAGGCGCCTTCAATAACGGCGTCAGATCCAGTCCCTTTGCCTTCCAATGGTCGATGGCCTTGTGCACTTTCAACTTATCCACCCGTCCCACCATCTCGTTGATCGTTCGGAAGCCCAGTTTGGCCATAATCTGGCGCAGTTCTTCCGCGACGAAGAAAAAGAAATTCACGATATGTTCCGGCTGCCCGGCAAATTTCTTTCGCAACTCCGGGTCCTGTGTGGCAATGCCCACAGGGCAGGTATTGAGATGGCACTTCCGCATCATGATGCAGCCTTCGACGATCAAGGGCGCGGTCGCAAAACCGAACTCCTCGGCGCCCAACAGGGTGGCGATCGCCACATCGCGCCCGGTCTTCATCTGCCCATCGGTCTCGACCCGGATACGCCCTCGCAAATCGTTGAGCACAAGGGTCTGATGCGTCTCGGCCAGGCCCAATTCCCACGGGACTCCTGCATACTTGATGGATGAGAGCGGAGAAGCGCCGGTGCCGCCTGAATCGCCGCTGATCAGCACCTTGTCCGCATGGGCTTTCGCCACTCCAGCCGCAATCGTCCCAACGCCCACTTCCGACACGAGCTTGACCGACACGGCCGCGTCCGGATTGGAATTCTTCAAATCAAAAATGAGCTGCGCCAGGTCCTCGATGGAATAGATGTCGTGGTGCGGAGGCGGCGAAATAAGCTGCACACCTGGCGTCGCATAGCGGAACTTCGCAATGTTCTCATCGACCTTGTGGCCCGGCAATTGACCGCCCTCGCCCGGCTTGGCGCCCTGCGCCATTTTGATCTGCAATTCTCTCGCATTCACCAAGTAGTGGCTCGTGACGCCAAATCGTGCCGACGCCACCTGCTTGATGTAGCTATTCTTCGAATCGCCGTTCGGTAGGGGAACGAATCGGGCCGGGTCTTCTCCGCCCTCGCCGGTGTTGCTCTTGGCGCCCAAGCGGTTCATCGCAATCGCCATGGTCTCATGCGCTTCCTTGCTGATCGAACCGAACGACATGGCGCCCGTCGTAAACCGCTTGACAATCTCCTTCGCCGATTCCACTTCCTCGACAGGAATCGGTTCCGGCAGGAACTTGAACTCGAGCAGCCCGCGCAGGTTTGAGCGCCGCTTGCTCTCGTCGTTCACAAGCTGGGAAAATTCGGAAAACGTCTTGGGGTCGTTGGCCTTCGTCGCGTGCTGGAGCTTAGCGATGGTGTCCGGGTTCCAGTTGTGGTGCTCGCCCTGAATGCGGTAGTGGATCTCCCCGCCGAAATCGAGTTGCCGTATCGGCGCCGGATCATAAGCCAAACAGTGGCGCCGAAGCGTCTCTTCGCCGACCTCGCGGATGCCGATCCCCTCGACGCGCGACGGCGTGCCGGTGAAATACCGACCGATGAGTTCGTGATTCAATCCGATGGCCTCGAAGATCTGCGCGCCGCAGTAGGATTGCACCGTCGAGATACCCATCTTCGAGAAAATCTTGAGCAGGCCTTTATTAATGGCCTTGATGAATTTACCTTCCGCGGTCTGCGCGTCCAACCCCTCGGGGAAATAGCTCTCACGGTCCAGGTCCACAATTGTCTCGAAAGCCAGATAGGGATTCACGGCCCCAGCTCCATAGCCGATCAAGCAGGCGAAGTGATGCACATCGCGCGGTTCGCCGGTTTCCACGATGAGGCCGACTTCCGTCCTCGTGCAATCGCGCACCAGATGATGATGGACGGATGCGATGCCGAGAAGACTCGGAATCGGCGCCCATTCTTCGTTCACCCCGCGATCACTCAGGATCAGAAACTTGTACCCGTCTTTAATCGCCTGGGAGGCTTGTCGGCAGAGATCGTCAACTGCTGCTCCGAGTCCATCAGGTCCCTCAGCCACCCGAAAGAGCATTTTGAGCGTCTTGCTCGTAAAGTGCGGATCGGCAATCTCGCGGATCTTCTGCAGCTCGGCATTGGTCAGAATCGGCTGTTTGACCCTGATGCGGCGGCAGGCCTCCGGATGCTCATCCATCAAATTCGGCTTAGGCCCGATGCTGGTCGTCAGCGACATCACCAGCTCTTCACGGATCGGATCGATCGGCGGATTGGTCACCTGAGCGAACAGCTGCTTGAAATATTTGAAGAGCAGTTGCGGCCGATCGGACAGCACCGCCAACGGGGTATCCGTACCCATTGAAGACGTCGTCTCCTGCCCCTCCACCACCATGGGAGTGATGACCATCTTCAACTCTTCGATGGTGTAGCTAAACGCCTGCTGGCGCTGACGAAGCGTCAGGTGATCCGGCTGCGGCACATTGCTCGGATCGGGCAATTCGTCGAGCGAAATCCGATATTGGGTGACCCAGGAGCGATAGGGCTTGCGGCTCACGATCTCGGCCTTCACTTCCTCATCATCGATGATGCGGCCTTGCACCGTATCGACCATGAACATCCGGCCCGGCATGAGGCGCCCCTTCTGCCGGATCTTCCGGACATCCATCGGCAGCACACCCGCTTCTGAGGCTAAAATTACCAAACCATCTGTCGTCACCTGATAGCGACAAGGCCGGAGCCCGTTGCGGTCGAGCGTTGCACCGATAAGTTTCCCATCGGTGAAACAAACCGCCGCAGGGCCATCCCAGGGTTCCTGCATCGCCGCGTGATACTCGTAGAACCCTCGCCGATCGAGATCCATTTGCGGATTCGCAACCCAGGGTTCAGGAATCAACATCATCATCACGTGCGGAAGCGACCGGCCTCCCATGGTCAGAAATTCCACCGCATTGTCCAGACAGGCTGAGTCGCTCTGCTGCTCGGAGACGATCGGATAGAGCTTGGTGAGATCCTGGCCAAATAACTCAGAGTTGAGCCGCCCTTGCCTCGCACGCATCCAATTCACGTTACCCTTGAGCGTATTGATCTCACCGTTATGGCAAATGTAGCGATAGGGGTGCGCCAACGGCCAGGTGGGGAACGTGTTCGTACTGAAACGGGAGTGCACAAGGGCGAGCGCGCTCGCCAGGCGCTCATCC
>JBGTMB010000175.1:0-17703 GCA_041743755.1 Nitrospiraceae bacterium
GAACCGCTTGACCACCGGCATTTGGTAAGGGCAATGCAACCAACGTATTCCAGATCCCACAGCTTCTGCAGCGCCCAGACCATTCGGTCGATTCGTGTCGGCAGGCGGTACAGACATAGGGGACGACCACGCGTTTTTTGAAATGCAGGGCCTTCTTCAGTTCGGTGACGGCCAGTTCCATCTCCTGCTTGCGCAAATAGAGATTGGCCATGATTTTATGGTAATCGGCCAGCTGGTCCTGTACGCCTTCGACGGTCGAGAGGATATCGAAGGCTTCGTCGACCATTTCCAGACGGTAGTAGAGCTTGCCTAAATAGAACTGCAACGCAGGGTTGTTCGGGTCTTGCCTGAGGGCTTCCTGATAGACGCGGATAATTTCACTAGGCTCGCCCTGTTCGAGAAAGAGTTCTTCGAGACGGTGCAGGATGATGTTGCTACGGGTCTTGGCATAGATCTTCTTGAGAATTTCTACGGCTTGCTTGGTCTTGCCTTCCCGGATCAAGATTTCGCCGATGCCGACGTAGGCCGGCAAGAACGTCCGGTCTCGTTTAATGGCGCCGCGGAAGTACCGCCGTGCTTTATCGGGGTGGCCTCGTTCCAGCAGTTGGCGTCCGACTTCATATGTGCAGCCAGTGAGGAGCTGGGCTTCGGCCAGGCGTTCCGGTTCAGGAAGGTTGGCCTTCAGGAGTCGATGTTGGATTTCGAGTGTCTCGTTCCATTTTTCGAGCCTGATTAACAGATCTCGTTTCCGGATGAGCGCGGTCAGGTTGTCCGGCTCGACCTTGAGCATCTTGTGCAGGGTCTGTAAGGCGTCCTCATATCGCTTGGCGCCTTCCAAGTCGTTGGCCAACTCCAACAGGATTTCGATGTTGCGCTCATCGACGCGATTCGCCCGTTGATGGAGGCGGATCGCTTCAGCGAAGTTGTGTTCCCCGCGGTAAATGTTTCCCAGCCAGAGCAGCGAATCGACACGATTCGGGTCCATGGCCAGCGCGCGTTCGAATAAGGCAATGGCTTCGACGGTGCGTTTCGACATAATGGCATGGGTGCCTTCACGATGGAGCGCGTCGATTTTTTCTTTGCGGCGCAACAACCGCGTGCTGCGCCAGTTGCCGATGACGTGGGCGGTCTGCCGCATGCCGACGGCCAAGGCCACGAGCACGGAGCCGACAGCCATGGAAAAGACGACGAGTGTGACAGGACTCATTTCGAATTGGATGGAGGGACTGGTTCGGACTGCAACCGTCCCAGGATTCAATTCGCGCGCGTAGCTGTAGAGAAAAATTCCGATGCTGACGAGGAAGATGGTGGTGAGCAATCGGAGCATGGATCTAGGCCTTGGTTTTTGCGGGCACCCTTTTCCGCTTCACGGGCCGTGGGGTCACGGTGGCTTGTGTGACCGTCCGCTCGCTCGGGATAGTGACGCGCTTGGCGTCGGCCCATAACCGTTCCAGTGCGTAATGCGTTCGGATATCCTGCCTGAAAATATGAACGATTACATTGCCGAAGTCCATTAAAACCCACTGTGAAGACCGCGTGCCTTCGATCCTCAGTGGTTTGGAACCGGAGCGAGAGAGAACGGTATCGATATGGTCGGCAATGGCACTCGCTTGGCGATCCGAATCCACAGAGCCGATGACCAGGTAGTCGGCAACGGAGGTCAACGGCGCTACCTGGAGGACGAGCACGTCGGTGGCCTTCTTGTCGAGCATGGCCCGGGCAATACTGAGGGCCGTGGACCTAGCTGTTGGTGCGATTACGGTCCTCTTGGTAGAGATGATGGTGGAGTATATAAGATTCCACTAAGGGCGGCAACTGATTTGCCATCGGGAGCCCTTGGCGGATGCGAGCGCGAATGTCCGATGCGGAAACTGTGCAGGGTGGTAGTTTAAGGCAGATCAGGCCGTGCGCCCCTATCGGCGCTTCGATTCGGGAAATCCGATCCGCATCCAGGTCCGCCAGTGAGGGATAGGGAATTGGCGGAAGCAATGCGACGGTTGAGAGGGAACGAAACGACATGCCGGGTCGGGAAAGGACGACGAATGAGCAGAGTTTCAGCAGGGTCTGGGGGTCACGCCAGGATGGAAAATCAAGAAAGGCATCGAGTCCGATCAAGAAAAATAGCTGGGTCTGCGCGCCATATTCTTGCTGGAGTAAGCGAACGGTATCGATAGTGTACGACTTGCCTGGCCGACGGATTTCTACATCCGAGATGGCGAAGGCGGGGTCTGAGGCGATGGCAAGGCGGACCATCTCATAACGGTCTTGCGATGGCGCCAGACTGCCGTTCGGCTTATGGGGAGGATGACCCGCGGGGATGAAGAGGACTTGGTCGAGTCCGAGGGCTTCGCGTGTCTGGCGCGCAATGGCCAGGTGACCATTGTGCACCGGGTTGAAACTGCCGCCGAGGAGGCCAATGCGAAGGGAGCCAGAGTGCTGAGTGTTGGGTGCCGAGAGCTGAGATTCAGAATCTGGTGACATCATAACTGAGTACTCGAATCTATCAGGTTAAGGAAAATTTAATAAAGCACACGAGAGCTTTGATGATCTGCAGTTGCGGCACAACAGGAATACCTTTCCCGCAGAATGCTCAAAATGGCCGTTCAGCAAGGCCGCAGCGAGTGAAGATCCGAGGCGTACCCTCTGGGGTACGTTGAGGGTCTGAACGATGCGAGAACGACGCTGGCGGACGTTTTCAGCATTCTGCTAGAGGATGACGAGGTTGTCCCTGTGTATGACTTCCTCATATTCCTGCGGGCCGAGCTGTTGCTGGATCTCGGTCGTTTTGAGTCCTTTGATCCGTGCCAGCGTTTCGGAAGAACAGTTCACGAGTCCTTTGGCGAACTCTTTGCCGTCCCGGTCGAGGCAGCTCACCGCATCTCCTGTATCGAAAGGGCCGCTGACGTCCAAAATGCCTGAGGCCAACAAGCTTTTGCCCCGTCTCACCAATGCCTCAACGGCGCCTGGGTCGAGCGTCAGGGTCCCTCGTGGTCTGAGGGTAAAGGCGATCCAGTGTTTGCGGCTGGTGAAACGGCGTTCCTTCGCGAGGAAGAGGCTGCCGCCGGGGCCGCCGGCTAATACCTGTGGAAGGAGATCGGCTTCTTGCCCATTCAAGATCAAGGTGGACACTCCGTACTCACCGACTTTCTTGGCCGCTCTGACTTTTGTGGCCATCCCCCCGGTCCCCTCAAAGGAGCTGGACATGCCGGCCCGCCGCTCAATGTCTTCGGTGATGTCAGGAATCAATGGAATCAGCGTGGCCGCGGGGCTCTTGCGTGGATCTTCGGTAAAGAGGCCGTCGATATCAGACAGGATGATCAGCAGTTCCGCGTCGACGAGATGGGCGACCTCGGCAGCCAGGGTGTCGTTGTCTCCCACCCGGATTTCATCCACGGCGACCGTGTCGTTTTCATTGATGATAGGGATCACTCCAAATCCAATCAGTGCATTCAGCGTGTGGCGGGCATTGAGGAATCGCCGCCGATCGGCGAGGTCGTGATGCGTGAGGAGGATCTGCGCCACCGTGACGTCGAGCCGTTCAAACGATTTTTCGTATGCCCACATAAGCCGGCTTTGGCCGACCGCTGCGGCGGCCTGCTTCACGGGGAGGCTCTTGGGGTATTCTTTCAGACCTAATTTTTTGATGCCGGAGACAATCGCACCGGAGGAGACGAGTAACACTTCTCGTCCGCTCGACCTGAGTGCTGCGATTTCATCGGCGAGCCGATCGATCCGTTCTGGGCGCAGCCCGGTGTCTCGGGACGCGATGAGACTGCTCCCGATTTTGATGACGATACGGGTGGCGTGTGTTAGGAGTGCGTCTCGCATGGTGTGGCTCGCAGCTGCGCGACCTGTTGCCCGACATAGGTGACGAGTTCTGTCAGTCCTTCTCTCGTGGCGGCAGAGATTGGGAGGCACGTATAGTGATGACGCGTACAGTACTTCTGCAACTCACGCAGGCGCGCCTTCTCACCAGCCACGTCGAGTTTCGTCGCGACCACCGCGAAGGGGCGTGTGGTAATCGGCTCATCGTAGGCCGCTAATTCTCGACGCATGATCTCGAAGCTCTTTACAGGCTCCTCGGGGGCCCATTCCGACACGTCGATCATATAGAGCAAAAACGACGTGCGTTCGATATGTCGAAGAAATCGGAGTCCCAGCCCCTTTCCTTCATGGGCGCCTTCGATGATCCCGGGAATGTCTGCGACGGCGAAACTTCCTTTTTCTCCCCAGCGAACGATCCCAAGATTTGGCGTCAGCGTGGTGAAGGGATAATCAGCGACTTTTGGTCGTGCGGCTGAGATCGCGGCGATGAGCGTCGATTTTCCGGCATTGGGAAGGCCCACGAGCCCGACGTCGGCCAGCAGTTTCAGCTCGAGTCTGAGCGACCGTTCTTCGCCTTCTGTGCCGGTTTCAAATTCCGTGGGTGTGCGGTTGGTCGATGTGGCGAAATGGTTATTCCCTCGTCCGCCCCGTCCCCCATGAGCTGCCACAAACCGCTGTCCGGCGGTTACCAGGTCGGCCAGCACCTCGCCGGTCTGATTGTCGAAGATGACGGTGCCGACAGGAAGGGCGACCACGATATCTTCGCCGGTTCTTCCGGAGCAATTGGCAGCGCCACCCTGGCGGCCGACTTCTGCTTCATAGTGTTTTTGGTACCGGAGGTCGAGGAGCGTGGTCATGCGAGAGGACGCTTCAAATACGACGTTGCCGCCATGGCCACCGTCGCCACCGTCCGGGCCGCCGCGCGGCACGAATTTTTCGCGCCGAAAACTGCATGAGCCGTCGCCGCCGCGGCCGGCTGTGATATGGATACGGACTTCATCGACAAACATCGGTGCACCGTTTCAGCGTGATGACTGTATGGGGATGACCTGCGAGGAACATCCCGTTGCACTAACAGTCATGCCGGGAGTCCTTGCGGTAATGAGGTTGTGACGAGAAAAGAGGAAAAGAATGTACTATGAAATCGCAGGCTCTGAGTAGACGCTGATCTTCTGCCGCCCGCGTCCGCGCTCGAACTTCACAATCCCTGTGATGAGGGCGAAGAGGGTGTGGTCTTTACCGAGGCCCACGTTGAAACCGGGAAAGAACTTCGTCCCACGCTGACGGATCAGGATTGATCCGGCCTTCACGGTTTCTCCACCGTAGGCCTTGACCCCAAGATATTGGGGATTGCTATCGCGCCCGTTTCTAGTTGATCCGCCGCCTTTATTTGTTGCCATGGCTGATCCTCGTTAGGCCGTTTCAATGCCGGTAATGCGCAATTTGGTAAAGCCCTGGCGATGGCCATTCGTTCGCCGATAGTTCTTGCGCCGTTGCTTCTTGAAGATCGTGATGGAGCGGGTTCGGCCTTGGTCGACGATCTCGGCCTTGACGCTGGCTCCCTTCACTAACGGTTGTCCTACTTCCAGGCCCTTCTCGCCATGGACTAGCCGCACTTGGCCGATCTCAACCGTTCCCCCTACCTCTCCGGGAAGGGACTCCACTTGGACCAATGTCCCAGTTTCAACTCGATATTGCTTGCCGCCTGTCTCAATGATCGCGTACATAAGACCCCGTCTCCATTACAGAAGATGACTGTGTACCATAGGGATTTGAACCCTGTCAAGATAAAGGATTGGCGTATGCTATGCTTTCTCTGTTGAGACTCACAGATCGGAGATCATGATGGCCGATGCCCCGAAACATCCTTCCAAGCCGAAAGCCCGCCGATTCGTACTGCGCCCCTATCGTCGCGTACCGACCCAGCGTGTTCTCTATTATCTCAGCGGGAAATGTGTAGGAAAAGGCGTTGTGACCAACTTGTCCCAATCCGGCATGCGTGTTAGAGGAGAGCATGCGATTGAACCGGGCCTGGATTTGGCTTTGCGTCTCACCCTTGAAGATGATGGCCCGACAATAGACATTGACCGGGCCACGGTTCGGTGGGTAGATGGAAACGAGTTCGGCCTGGATTTTGTACGACTTAGTTCGTTAGCAAAGAAGTACATCAGTGCCGCATTGAACCAGCAGGTTCGCGCCCCTCAGTCGCCGGCCTGAGTACAATCCCTTGCTCAGACGATCTATGGGCCATGTCGAGCCCATTTGCTTGACGCTTCTTCCAGCCCACTGCTATATTCCGATTTCACCGCTCGAATGTTCACAGACTGCCTGCGATACCGATGCTTGAGCCACAAGGGAAAATTTGGATGGATGGGTCGTTCGTCGATTGGGCGGACGCGCAAGTCCATGTCTTGACCCATTCACTCCATTATGGCCTGGCGGCGTTTGAAGGCATCCGCTGTTACAAGGGAAGGTCTGGATCCGCGATTTTCCGACTACAGGAACATGTGGATCGATTGTTCGATTCCACCCATATCGGCATGATGGAGATGCCGTTCGACAAGAAGCAAGTTGCAGCGGCCATTGTGGAGACGGTGAGGGTGAATAAGCTGGAGGCCTGCTATATCCGCCCGCTTGTCTATATCGGGCATGGAGCGATGGGGGTCTATCCCGGCGATAATCCTATCAAGCTGGCCATTGCGGCCTGGACATGGGGCGCCTACCTCGGGGATGATGCACTGGCGAATGGGATGCGGGCTCGCGTGTCGTCGTATACGCGCCATCACGTCAACGTCTCGATGACGAGAGGGAAGATTTCCGGCTACTACGTGAATTCGATTCTCGCGAAACGTGAGGCGAAGGCGGATGGATACGATGAAGCGATTTTGCTCGATACCGAAGGCTATGTATCCGAGGGGACGGGGGAGAATATCTTTATTGTTCGGAAAGGGCAGATCAAAACGACGCCGCTCACTTCGATTCTTGACGGCATCACCAGAAGCTCAGTCATCGAGTTGGCGCGAGAGAAGCGCATTCCCGTAGTGGAGGAACGTTTTACACGCGATGATATGTATATCGCCGATGAAGTATTCGTGACCGGAACCGCCGCCGAACTGACACCGGTTCGAGAAATCGACAACCGCCGCATTGGAACCGGCACGCCGGGTTCGATTACACAATCTCTGCAAAAAACCTTCTTTGCCATCGTGCGTGGGGAAGACCTTTCCCACGAGGCGTGGCTTACCCGCATTTAGTCCGAGCTGAAGCAGGCTCAGTCCGTGCTCCCCCTGCATACACCCTGAGAACAGACCGGTTACTTTGATCTAAATAGCAGGTCTCGTGAGTGCGCTGAACTCAACGAACTGGATAATCCAGCTCCCACCGATGAGGATATGATTTTCAATGTCTTGTTAGTGTTTGCCGGAGGAAGAGTTGCTAGGAGTATGGCTCTCCGCTGCTGGGGCTGCAGGCGTCGTAGCTGGGATTTCAGGGGTTGGCTGAGACGTCTCTTTCTTTTTGAGATCAATGACTGTGGAAGAAAACGTCCGTTCTTTGGCGAGCATAGCCAGACTCAGCGAAGTCAGCATGAAAATGGCCGCGACGACAACCGTGAATTTGCTCAAGAAATTTGCGGGCCCTCGGCTCCCGAACACGGTCTGACTCGAGCCGCCGAATGACGCGCCGATTTCAGCGCCCTTCCCTGACTGTAAGAGGATGGCGCCGACCATGAGAAAACAGACCAGGACATGAATGATAATGAGGACAATATACATGGCACTCCGATCAATTAGGCACGCGGTATCTGCGCAAAGGAGAGAATTGTAGCAAACGAGTCTAGATTGAGGCAAGCCCCTCCTACCAAAGCTCCGTCGATTGCGTCGCAGGCGAGGAGCGACGCAATATTCTGGGGCGTGACACTTCCGCCGTACAGGATTCTCATGGCCGATGCGATGTCGCTGTTCCATCCGGTTTCAACAAACAGCCGGATTGAGCGATGCACGGTCTCGGCTTGCGATACAGTGGCGGAGCGTCCAGTGCCGATGGCCCAGACTGGTTCGTAGGCGATGGTGATGGTCGCCAGCTCACGTACAGATAATCCTGTCAGGCTGCCGTTGAGTTGAGCGGTGATGACCGATTCCGTTCGGTCTGCCTCACGGTCCGCTAGCGATTCTCCCACGCATAGGATCGGACAGAGCTCGTGTCTCAGCGCCGCGCGGACTTTTTTCTGGACATGCTCATCCCGTTCGCCGAAGAGCGTGCGCCGCTCAGAGTGGCCGACGATTACATAACGGCAGCCAAGATCGCGCAGCATCGGCGCAGACACTTCTCCGGTGAAGGCCCCCTGCGGCTCCCAATGTACATCCTGTGCGCCAAGGCTGATCCAGGAGGAGGGGCCGAGGGCATTTCGGGCCGATTCGAGCGCGGTAAAGGGCGGGGCAAGGACGACGTCGGCGTGAGGCGATGCAGATACGCGTTCGCAGAGGTCGCGAATGAAGACCGCGGCCTCCGAGGCGGTCTTGTTCATCTTCCAGTTGCCGACGATGAGGGGTTTACGCACCGGTGTCTCGATGTTCGAAGATGGTAGAGGCGAGGCACTCAACGATGAGCCGATTACGCCATTCGATCCGGGAGGGCGGTCAAACCCGGGAGTTGTTTGCCTTCTAATAATTCCAGCGCGGCGCCGCCGCCGGTCGAGATGAACGACATATTGTCTGATTCGCCGGCTCGATGCACGGCCAGGGCTGTTTCGCCACCGCCGATGATCGATAGGGCATAGGCATTGGCAACTGCGTGAGCCATCGCGAATGTCCCTCGCGCGAAGGCATCGATTTCGAATACGCCCATCGGTCCGTTCCACAGAATGGTTTTCGCGTTCTGAACTGCTTCGTTGAACAGTTTCACGGAGGCCGGGCCGATGTCGAGGGCATACCAGTCTTTCGGAATCTCCTGGACTGGAACGATCTTCGTTTCCGCCCCAGGCTCGCGGCTGACCGCGACGACACAATCGACCGGCAGGTAGAATTTTACGCCACGGGAAAAGGCATGCTCCTCAATGCCTTTGGCGAAGTCCAACATGTCGTTTTCGACCAGGGAGTTGCCGATCTCTAGCCCCTTTGCCTTCAGGAAGGTAAACGCCATGCCGCCGCCGATAATGACTTTGTCGACGCGTTTGCCCAAGTTTTCGATGACGCCGATTTTCCCCGACACTTTCGCCCCTCCGAGAATAGCGACAAAGGGCCGAACGGGATTTTCCACAGCGCCTTCGAGGTATTCAATTTCTTTCTTGAGGAGGAAGCCGGCGACCGATGCGGGAATGAATTTGGTAATGCCGACGGTGGAGGCATGGGCCCGGTGTGCAGCCCCGAACGCGTCGTTGATATAGACATCGCCGAGGGCCGCCAGCGCTTTGGAAAAGGCGTCGTCGTTTTTCTCTTCTCCCTTATGGAATCGGAGGTTTTCAAGGAGTAGCACGTCGCCCGGTTTCATCTTGGCGACAAGCCCTTCCACCGCTGGGCCGATGCAATCGGGTGCAAACAGAATCTCCTTGCCCATGAGCCGACCCAAGCGTTTTGCTACCGGAGCCAGACTGTACATGGGATCGAACGTACCGTTCGGTCGTCCGAGGTGCGAACAGAGGATCACCTTGGCGCCGTCGTCGATGGCTCGATTGATGGTCGGCAGGGTCGAGCGAATGCGGGTATCGTCGGTGATTTGGTGCGAATCGTCCAGCGGGACGTTAAAGTCCGCTCGGATAATGACACGCTTGTCTCGCAGTACAACATCGTCGATGGTTTGTTTACGCAGTCTCATTACAGCTCCGTCACGTCCGTTCTTTTGGAGAGAGGATCAATGTGGAACAGAATCAGGCTGGGCAGGCATGAACCCATAGTGCTCAGCGTCCTGTCGATTTTGCCGCAATGACTTTGATCAAATCCCTCACGCGGCATGAATAACCCCACTCATTGTCATACCAAGCCGTGACTTTGACGAGCCGCTTGTCGATGGCCATCGTGAGCGGGGCATCGAATGTGGCCGAATGCGAGTCGCCCTTTTGGTCGATCGAGACGATCGGGTCTTCGGAATACAGGAGAATGTTTTTCATCGGGCCGTTTGCCGCTTTTCTGAAGGCCGCGTTGACAGAGGCCACGTCGCAATCCTTTTCGGTTTCGACCGTCAGATCCACCAGTGAGACATTCGGTGTGGGGACGCGGATGGCCAGACCGTCGATCTTGCCCTTGAGCTGTGGCAGCACCAAATGCAGCGCCTTTGCCGCGCCGGTGCTGGTCGGGATCATCGACATCCCTGCTGCGCGCCCGCGCCGCAAGTCTTTGTGGGGCAGATCGAGCAACTGCTGGTCGTTGGTATAGGAATGGATTGTGGTCATGACGCCGTGCTTGATACCAAAATTATCCAGCAGCACTTTTGCCACGGGAGCCAGACAATTGGTCGTGCAGGAGGCGTTGGAGATGATGTGGTGCGATTTCGGATCGTAGGCTGCGTCGTTGACGCCTAGTACGATGGTGACGTCCGGATCTTTCGCCGGCGCGGAAATAATGACGTGCTTAGCTCCTGCAGCGAGGTGCTTTGCCGCGCCTTCACGGTCGGTAAAGCGTCCGGTCGATTCGATGACGATGTCGACCTCCAGCTCCTTCCAGGGAAGCTCTTTCGGGTCCTTGATCGCAAGCACCTTAATAGGCTTGCCGTCGACAAAGATCTGATCGCCTTTGGCCTCGACGCTTCCTTGCAATGTCCCGTGTACGGAGTCGTACTTTAGGAGGTACGCGAGCGTCTTCGCATCTGTGAGATCGTTGACTGCGACAATGTGGAGGTCGGGATCACCAAGCGATGCTCTCAGGACGTTCCGTCCAATCCGTCCAAATCCATTGATGCCGATTCGTATAGCCATGATGAATGGTCCTTCAAGAAAAAAATTGGCCGGTTGAACCTACCGGCCAGAATGTGGCCGATAGTATCGACGCTCCTGGGGCCTTGTCAAGCCATACCAAGGCGGGTAACCCTGCCCTGGGTCATAGGAGTTTCCTCTATCACTCGAACCGGATGTTGACAGAATGGGTGAGGGCCTATGGATCTGTACCTTGCGTCTTTCTTGCCGGGTTCGTTAGAGTTTGTCGATTGTTGTGTCGGCTATCTTCCTATGAGGCGCCGGTGAATCTCTTCGAACAGACCACGATCGTACTGGAGTGGCCCAGGCTGCTCGATGTCCTTGCCACTCACGCTCGATCGACAATGGGGGCGGCACGTTGTCGTGGCCTTGAATTAGCGACTAGCCTCGATGATTCGCAGCGACACCAGCAGGAAACCTCAGAGATGGGTCAGATCCAAGCATCCGGCGAGGCCCTGCCTGCCTTGTCATTTCCTGATATTCGTGACCTGCTCGTCCGGGCGAAGAAAGGGGCGGTATTGGAGGTTCACGAACTGCGGGATTGCGCGATGGTGTTGGAGTTGCTGGAGGAGAACAGCCGTTTTATGAGGAGGCATCAACATGACATTCCTATGTTGACATCTGCCGCCTCGCCCCTACTCTCGGTCGACGCACTGCGGCCTCTGACGGTCGCGTTGGATACAGCGATCCACCCCGATGGCTCGATCAAGGAGTCGGCGACGCCGGAGTTACGGCGTGTGACCCATCAGGCACAGGGGCTGAAGCAAGAGATGCGGCACCGGGTCGATCAGATGCTGCACTCACGGCGCTATGAGGAGATCATCCAAGAAAAGTATTTCGCTCAACGAGAGGGTCGCTATGTCATTCCGGTGAAAGCAGATATGCAAGGGCGTGTCTTGGGTATTGTCCATGATGTGTCGGCTAGCGGGGCGACGGTGTTTGTCGAACCACGCGAGCTGGTTGAGTTGAATAATTCGATCAAAGTGACGGATCTTGAGATCGAGCGGGAAGTGCGCCGTATCCTCCGCGAGTTGTCTGCCCTCGTTGCCACACAATCTGAGGTCATGTTGGCGGGGCTCGATGCGCTGGCTGTGCTTGACGGTATTTCGGCGCGGGCATCGTTTGGCCGTCAATTGAAGGCACATCCAGTTAGGCTCAACGATGAAGGGCGGGTGAAACTGTTGCAGGCCAGGCACCCTTTGCTTGTCTTGTCAAAAGAACAGGTGGTTGCCAACGATATTCTCCTGGATGAATCGATCCAGGTGCTCGTCATTTCCGGCCCCAATACGGGCGGGAAGACCGTCACTCTCAAGATTGTGGGGCTCTTTGCCTTGATGGCCCGGGCTGGATTGCCCCTACCCTGTGATGCGGAGTCCGAGATGGCGTTCTTTCCGAACGTCTATGCTGACATAGGCGATGCCCAAGATTTGGCCCGCGATTTGTCCAGTTTTTCTGCGCACATGACTCAAATGATTCAGCTGCTTGATGAAACGGATCGCCAGCCACGCGGTGATGAACAGCCCAAGCCGCAGCAATGGCTGGTTCTTCTGGATGAACCGGTCACCTCAACCGATCCAACTGAGGGAGCGGCCCTGGCCGAAGCCTTGCTCTGCCGCTTGGCCACGCTGAGAATGAAAGTCGTCGCGACGACGCACTATGGATCGCTGAAAGCCTTGGCCCACACGATGCCGGGCTTTGCGAATGCCAGCGTCGAATTTGACGTGGCGACGCTCTCGCCGACCTATCGGCTCTTCATGGGGGTACCGGGTGGGTCGTCTGCGTTGGAAATTGCCGGCCGATTGGGGATGGATCGAGCGTTGCTGGATGAAGCGAGGCTGAAGCTCCATAAAGACGAGCGGGTTATGGAAACGATGCTCCACGATTTACAGGTCACGCAACGGCAGTTGACCAATGATCTGGCCCGAGCTGTTGAGGCCAGGCATGAAGCGGAACAGGCAGAACAGCGGGCGAAGGCGCAGTTGGCTCACCTGGAAGAGACGGAACGTGAAGCGCAGAGGGGCCTCAAGCGAAAACTCAGTGAACAGTTCAGTCGTGCACGGGCGGAAGTGCAAGCCACGGTCGATGCTGTCAAGGGCGAACAGAAGTTGATCAAAGCCAAAGCGGCCAAGCAACAATTGATCGAGCTCGAAGCGCAGACGAGAGCTGAATTGACCCCATCCGGCATACTCATTCCGCTTGAGCAGTTGGGGGTGGGGGATCAGGTGGAGATCAGCGGGCTCGGCATGACCGGTACACTCCTTGAAGCGCCACAAGGGAAGAAGCGTGTGAGGGTGAAGGTGGGAGAGGGGGAGCTGCTGGCCACCGTGGCGAATCTCGTTGGCCTCGCGCGAGGTCAGGCAGCACCGCCGTCATTATCATCGAGCCCTCGACGGGTTTCGTCAGGAGGTGGGTTGGGGCTCGATGAACAGACGGTCGTGGATGTGCGAGGGAAGGCGGCAGACGAGGCATTGGATGATGTGGTGGCGGCGCTGGATCGTGCGACGATGGCTGGCGCACCGTTTCTCCGCATCATCCATGGCCATGGCACGGGGAAGCTCAAGGCGTCGTTGCGAGTCTATTTGAAAGACTCACCCTACATGGCCGAGTTCCGCGCGGGAGATCGGGCAGAAGGCGGAGATGGCGTTACCGTGGTTCGCCTTCGCTTATAGCTGAGTTTATCGGTGATGTGTCGGTGAGAGCATTCAAGGCGTCTTGTACCGATAGCACCGGTGATATCTGGATCGAGATCGGAAGATTGTCTGCATGCTCGACAGCAGATGTTTGCTTAGAGACCACCACCCGGCGGAGTTTTGCCGTTCTTGCCGCCTGTATTTTTAAGGGGACAGATCCGGCCTGACCGATCTCACCGTTGGAAGTTACTGTGCCGGTCAGAACATATCCAGCCGGTACAGTCTTGCCTTGCGCCATGGCTGCGATGCTGAGGCTTACCATCGCCGACATACTATCTCCATAGATCGTCATGCCTGCATAGGGGACTGAGAGTTCAACCGTCCAGGAGTCGGTGGAGATTCCCAGGGATCGCCCGCTCTGTCTAATCCCCTGTTCGATCGAAGTCTGAGCCATCCGCGAAAATCGGCCGGGTGCCGTGTTGAAGTGCAGCATCAGGCCTCCCTGGTCTTGCCGCTCCTCGAACGAAATCCTCACATAGAGACAATGCCGATCTGGTTCTGGCCGGTCGTTACACCCAGGATGGGAATCAATTGTTCTCGTGAAGCGCTGTACCCTTGCCCTTCAATGAGGGAGATCAACAGCAAGCATGTCATGAGGCAGGCCAATGTCTGTGTCGATGGTAACCAGCGGAGCATGGAGCCCTCGTGAGGGATTGATCCTGTGAAGGGACGAGGGTGCTATCGGTCATTCAGGGAAAGTCTTGAGAGATCATAGACACGGCGCGCGAGGATGAGCGAGAGCGGACACGAACAGACAGGATCCGAGCGAAAGAAGCGAGGACCGGCTGCTCTACCGCGAGTCTTCATTACGGTCTGTTCGTGATGGTTAAAAAAAACGGCCGCGACCAGATGTCTTCCTTGCTCGCGGAACAGAGGAGGGGATGGAGAGTGATGATCTTCTGTGCTCGCGCAACGCGCGGTCGCGGACTCCCCTCGTTGGACGCGCGCAGTGGAAGATGAATCAGCCCCCATCCCTAGAGAGATAGCGAGCAAGCTTGGAGGTAGCAGGTATATCGTTCGATGCGCGCAGAGAACGACAATCTGGCCGCTCCCTTGAAAAGAGGTAAAGAAAATTAGAAGGCCTCGCTCGGGCTAATGGCACGTCACGGGAAATCGATTGCGAAGCAGTCGGAAGATTTTGTCTGTTCTCTTTTATTGAGGCGTGTCATCATGGCACCAAAGCCCAATACGATAGCCAAAAAAACCAGGACTATAGCCGTTAACGAGCCGAGCACACAGGAAAAACTCTCGTTACAGAAATCAAACATATATTGCCAAACCCCCCACATTTTGGTCTGCGCTAGGGTTTTTACAAACATCGTATCCCTTCCTTGGCGCTTTTCTTCGGTCCTAGGGTGGAGACGCCAACTAAGCCAACGATTCGACGGCGGCGCGTAACCGCTCGGTCAACTTCGTCGCCGCAACCGGTTCTTCCTGCGCCCGCGCGACTTTGATCGGCTCTCCGAAAATGATGCGCAACCGCGGGAAGCCGATTCTGTCACGCGAGAGGGCTCGTGCTGTGCCGACGAGGCGAACCGGCACAAGTGGCGCGCCCGTCACGAGTGCCAGGCGCGCGGCACCTCGGTGCCACACACGGTCGCCGCAGATGGCGCCTTGCGGGAAAATTGCGACTGCCTGTCCTGCCTCGAGCGCATGTCGCATCCGGGCAAGAGCGAGGTGGTCGCCGCAGCCACGCTTAATCCCAATTGCACCAAGCCCGTCAAGCATCCACCCAAGCAGTCGGGACTGCCAGAGTTCCGCCTTTCCGAGGAAACGCAGTTCCCGCGAAATCGCTGCTCCTAGGACGATCCCGTCGAGCACCGAGTCATGATTCGGTGCGATGACCATAGGCCCGGTGACGGGGAGGCGATCGGCCCCGATCACCTCGAGTCGATACATGGCGCGTACCAAGCTGCCGAAGAAACGGCGAGCCTGCATATAGGTCGGAGCGGAGAACGATAGAAGACCCGCATTGTTGTTTGTCCGACGGTCGACAAGTGTATCCATCAGTGATGCCATCAGACCTCCTTCTTATCCATGACTTCTCCGTCTGATCGCAGCAGTTGGCCATTTAGCCGCCTTCCAGCTCAGCGATCTTGGCCTACGGAGTGCCTGGGTTGTAACTATCACATGATGGCCGAACTCGCTGCCGCGTCAGGTCAGGTATGAATTCTGTTTCGTTTCTCTTTTTTCCAGGCTTCCCAGGCATAGAAAAACCCAATCGGCGCACTGATGAGGCAAATAATCGCCAGAAGAGACGATTCTACGGCGAGCCACCCTCCAAGAGCGGTATAGATGGATGATCCGAGGAAATAGACATACCAGGGAATCCTGCGCGTTTTGTTCGAAGGCCTGTCGGTGTGCGATGTCATGACGCTTAGGCCTGCAGATTTGAGAAATTGTACAGACATTGTCAGGGCCCTCCCTCTGGAATTGTGGACTATCTGGTCGTGGATCGGAACGTCTGGTTTCCTACGAACGGATGCCTGCCCACCGATTCCGCAGCCACTTCGACCGTACGAGCTTGTACCCGAGCCAGGCCATTAGCAGCACGCCGAGCAGTGGAACCACTACGGAATTCATCAACTTCTGATAATCGGTCATCTGGACTCGCAAGAGATACTGGTAGCGCAATGGCTTCTGTCCCTCCGCCGTAATGATGACCCGATACAGGCCCTCTTCCAGCGTGGTATCGCCACTCACTACTCCGGTCGGATGGTGACTCGGACGCCAGTCTGCTACCGTCTGAGCTTCTGCCTCATTACTCCCGCTCCCCTTCACGATCCGCAGACCCACCGGCACGTTGCGCAATGCCGGATCCACGAGGTCTACAACCAGGAAGGTTTCGCCTGTCTTGGGAATGTCCGTGCAGTATTGAGCTTTGAGCTCGTATTGCGGCTGGTAGGAACTGAAATGCACCGCGCTCTCACCGACCCAGCGCACGCAAGGATCGACTTCCAGATCCGCTCCTTCATGTGCCGCGGCTGCGCCGGGGTACAGTGCGACAACAAGTAGGAGCGCTATACAACTTGCTCGTGTCATGTGCCTATTCATATGCCGGCCCCTCCTGCTTAGAACCTCGTGGTGATCCGCTGCTCGATCCGGTTAAGGGGAAGGGAGCTTCCGTGCACGGTTATCAATACTTGGAGGGATGCTGCAGTTGGTGATGTGACGCGCTGATGCGCCGCAATCACGAGATCGACAATCGCACCACAGTTGAGACAACGCCGCCCCCAAAATCCGTTGCCACAGGATTCGAGCCCAAAATCTTTAAACTCCTCGAGCACCATCAATCCTCCACAGCGTGCGCACCTCATCACAGACCTCCTTCCTTGATGGGATTGTGCGTCTGCTACTTCGCAGCGTTCCCGCCGTTCTTCCCGCTAGAATTTCGAGCATCTGCCTATGTGCGTTTGCATCTCAGTGATTGTCCATGATGGCTTTAAGCTCACTGCCGCTGATCACCTCGCGTTCGAGCAGGACTTTTGCTCCTTCTAAGAGTGCACGCTTCTTTTCAGCTAAGAGCCATCTCACGCGATCGTATTGCTCGTCGATGATCCGGCGCACTTCACAGTCGATCTCGCGGGCGGTCTCCTCCGAGTAGTCGCCTTTCTCCTGAGTCGCCTGAATCTGCATGATGAGAGGCTGGCGTTCACGATCCAGGGTCACGGCGCCCAGCTTCTCGCTCATCCCGTAGGATTTGACCATGCTCTTGGCAATGTCCGTCGCCCTGACCAGGTCGTTCTGTGCGCCCGTGGAGGCCTCGCCGAAGATCAATTCTTCCGCATTCCGCCCGCCGAGTAAGACGGCAATCTTGTTCTCCAGCTCCGTCTTGGCCATCAGAAAGCGATCCTCCGTCGGGAGTTGAAGGGTATAGCCCAACGCGGCAATCCCCCTGGGGATGATGGAGATTTTCTGTATCGGGTCTGCGCCTGGGAATGACAACGCCACCAAGGCGTGACCCACTTCATGATGGGCGACTCGTTCCCTCTCCATCTTGTTGAGCACCCGGTTCTTCTTTTCCAACCCCGCCACGACCCGCTCCACCGCTTCTTGCAATTCCGAGAGACCCACCTGTTCCTTATTCCGACGCACAGTTAAGAGTGTTGCTTCATTGATGATATTGGCAAGATCGGCGCCTGAGAACCCGGGGGTCATCCCGGCGATCACCTCAAGACCTGCGTCGGGACCCAGCGCCACCCGCTTCGCATGGACGCGCAAGATGGCCAGGCGGCCGATCTTATCCGGGCGATCGACCAAGACTTGCCTGTCGAACCGGCCTGG
>JBGTMB010000176.1:0-8649 GCA_041743755.1 Nitrospiraceae bacterium
CTATGGCTCCGGGCACTCTCATAATTGAGCAAGCTGCCGTTCGCCACCGTGAGCACGCCCGTGCTCGCATTAATGGCAAACCGCCCGCCCGCCGTGTTGGTCAAACTGTACGTCTTGGTATCCCCCGCATCCACGTCGGTGCCCGTCACCCTCCCCACCACCGCGCCGGTCGCCGCGTTCTCTGCCACCGTGCTCGCCGACAACGCCAGGTCCGTCGGCGCGTCGTTCACGGCACTGACTGTCACCGTCGTATCGTAGTTGGTGCTGGTGCCGCCGTCGCCGTCGGTCAGCACGTAGCGTACGGTGCGCGCCCCCGTGGTCGGCGCATTGGTGTCGGTGTCTTGATAGGTGATGTTCCGCACCAAGGCGGTCACGGCCGTGGGCGTCGCGCTGGCGTTCAACGTCACGACAAGATTGGTTCCGCTGCTGCCACCCGCAAACGTCCCGATGGTCACGCCGCCGTAGGTCACATTGCTGCCGCTCACGCCAATCTGGCCCGCGCCGGCGCCTTGATTGCGGATCGCCAGCACGTCCTCGGCACTGTCATTGCCCGCAGGAATCGAGACGGTCAACCTCCCCGTATCGAAGTTGGCGCTATCTACGTCGGCCACCAAGGCGTTGCCACGTTGCTCAATGACCACGGCTCCAGCGCCTTCGCTATAGCGCAGGCTGTCGCCGCTGAGATTGGTAATCGTCGGAGGCAGTTCACCAGCGAGCAAGCCAACCCAATTCGCCTGCACCCCATCGTTCACGGCCACCTGGGTTTCGACGGTCCCGATCTGCATTTCCAACACCCAGTCGCCGCCCAATCCGGCGAAGCCGGTGGCGTCCGTGCTCGCGGCGACATCGGCGCCAGTCAACTGACTCAGCAGCGTGGCCGCCTCTTGACCCGCCTGACCTTCAGCGAAGTCGCAACCATACACGAGGATGTCGGCTTGTTCAGACAGCGCCTGCTGGATGGTGGCCAGTTCGTCGACATACTGCCCCGTCATCGAGTCGTGTGTAAGCGCACCGGTTCCGATGTTGAGCCGACCTTCGGCTCCGTGGGTGATTAGATGGATGGCGTCGATGCCGGAACGGTCGGCAAGCGACTCGGCGATCTGCTCCATGCCGTCACGCGTGGCATCGAGCATGATGATCTCGACGTTAGATCCCATCCCGGCCACGAGCGATTCATAATCAGGCACGGTGGGATCGATGAAAGCGACTTCGGTTGTAGACTCGCCCGGTGAATAGGAAACGATGGCTTGCAGCAGCTCCTGACTCTCTGTCTGTTCGGTGGAGGTCTGGTCTGCACTGCCATCAGAGGACACCGCGGCGTCGGCCTGCTCCTGCGCAACCTGTTCCGATGCCACTTCAGACACCGTGGCCGCCGCAGCCGCGTCGAACATCAATCGCTGTTCGAGAGAGAGAAGCGACTGTTTCGGATGGGGTGAAGACGAGGGGGTGCGATGAGGTTTCGGCGCGGCTGGTGCCGCTGGCTTCTTGGTCTTTCGCCAATTGAACATAACTATGTTCGACCCTGATTGGGGAAGGTCCCACATCATCATCGGCAGAACGCGAGCCGATCTGAAGCCTCAGGTACAGCACGGTTGCACGTGGACCAATGAATCGAATATGGAAGGAATATCCGCTTCTATTGGACAAGAACGGAGAGTGCTAGCGCGTGCGATCACCGGGCCGGAGATCCTGACACAGTCGGTATGATCCTTCAGATCAAGCGCGCCTGAACTAGAATCCACTCTCTCGAATCATCACCGCCACCACCCGATCCCATGCCCGCTCGGCCAGGCTCTCAGTCTTGCCGGTGACATGCAATTGTCCGGTCACCGTTTGGTCCACCGGCTCCGTCTGATCCAGCACCTCAAGCTCGACGCGATAGACGGATTGCTCGGCCTGCACGCGTCCGTGAGCATCCTTTCGCGCCGGCACCTCACCCCCGTAGATCGACGCCAGATAGGGCAGGGAAAAATCCTGCTCATCTACGTCTCGAATTTCGGTCACACGGGCGCGCCGCGCCGATCGGGTGACATCGTTGGGAATGAAGAGAGCCTCCTGCCCAACCGCCAGCACGTTCAAGTCTTCGACCGGCGCCAATGCTGCGATGGCTGCCTCCTGCGGATCGATGACATAGGCGACGGCCAACTTCTCATTGATCCAGCGGCCGGGATAGAGCGAGTCGGCTCGATCGACGACCACGCCGTCGATGGGTGACTGCAGCAGCAGATTACCCTGCCGTTCGACCAAACCGTCCAGTTCAGCCAGCTTGGCCTTCAGCGACTCGGCGATGACCAGCCCTTGGGCGCGATCATCGGCATACCCGGCTTGGCGTTGCAGCCGGAAGTCCAATTGATCCACCTGGGTCTGCGCAATTATCGCGTCTTTGGCCAACTTGGGGCTTTCCAGAATGAGCAAGGTATCGGCTTTCCGCACATGCTGGCCTGGACGTACCGACACCGCCACGATCCTGCCCGAGGCGGGAGGGTACAGGGTCGCGTACGACCTCGCATACAAGACCCCCGGAATCGCCACACGACTGGACCAGGGGATGACTGTGAGTATCAGTAGCAAGGCCACGACAGCCATCGTGACCGCGAACCGGCTCGTCTTGGCGAAGGCTGCCCGTCGACTCCACCATGCCGTGAATTCTCGCCAAATGGGCAGGCAGATGAAAAAAAGGATCTCGACAAGGAACAGGATGATCCCCAAGGCTTTGAAAAAGTGATGATAGACCATCACCGCAATACCGGTGAACAGCACCAACCGATAGACCCACATCGCCCAGGCATAGGCAATCATGATCCGGCGAGTCGAGAGCCCCACCGACTCTGGTTGCGGCGAGCCGGCGCCGAATAACAACTCGCGGAGTTTCCACTGGCCGAACGCACAGGCGCGGTCTTGTAGATTGGGAAGCCCGAGTCCATCTGCCAGCAAATAGTAGCCGTCGAATCGCATGAGCGGATTCAAGTTCACCGTCAGGCTCATGATCCAACTGCTGGTCGCGACGACAAAGGCCATACTCCGTAGCGTCCCATCAGGCAAGAAGGCCCACAACACGGTCGCGACCGCAGCGAGCCCCAGCTCCGCCACGACCCCGGCCGCGGCGATAGCCACCCGCTTGCGCTTGGAACTCAGTCGATACGAATCGCTGACATCGGAATAGAGCACCGGCACCATGACCATAAAAGCCACACCGATGGTCGGCACGCGGCACCCGAACCGGGTCGCTGTGTAGGCATGGCCGAGTTCGTGCACGACCTTCACAAGGCAGAGAACCGCGCCATACATAACGGCCCCGCGCCAGTTGAAGAAATGGAGGAAGGTCGAGACAAACGTGTCCCACTGCCGACCCACGAGGAACAGCCCCAAGACCCCGATCGTGCCGAAGAGCCAGGCCGCCGCCGCCGTATAGAACGGCGCCACTAATGGCAACGTAGCGTGGAGAAACTGATGCGGGTGCACGAGCGGAATCTTGATGAAGAGGTAATGGTGCAGCAGCCATTGCCACCACACCTGATGGCGTGCCGCCTCTTGCTGGACGTAGTCTTTGGTCTCCCCGCTCGCCGACTGCTCGGTCAAGTTGTTCGCATAGAGAAATTTGACGAGGTCTTCTACATCTTCCATCCCAACGCGGGAGGTGGTGTTATGCGCGGTCTCTTCAACCAATTTTTCGATCGTCCCGCATGGCCAGCGCTGCAAGAGTTGATAGACGTTCCACTCGATTTGAAAGTACCTATTGCGGACCGGATCGACGACGGTCCAGGTGGGAACCCCTTCGCTGGTGGGAGCGCCTCGCAGAAATTGCAGATTCTTTCTGAGCGGGGGGAGCGTACGCTCCTTCGGTACCTGGGCAGGAGGAGGTCCGGCCATGGATTACACTCCCAGCAATTGGCGTAGCGCGGCGAATGGGCGGCGGAAGAGCAAGAACGCGAGCGGGCCTCGCTCACCGTAGACTTTGGCAGAACCTTGCCAGCCGATACGGATACGCGGATCAGTGACGGCCAGTTCCGCCGTCACCCGGTAGGCCAAGACGTCGCCAGGCAACACCTCGGCATGGTAGCTGGCTCGGCTCACCGAGGCCGCGAACGATTCCAACGACAGGGCATCAAAGAATGCCACTACGTCTGCACCCTCCTTCAGTAGTAGCGCGTCGCTCACGGGAAGATCGATCCGAAGTTCGATGCGTTGCGGATCGGCGATTTCCATGATCCGCTCGCCAACAGAGACCGGCTTGCCCACCCAATCGGCCTTGTCGGTATAGAGCAGCAGACCGGCTTGCGGCGCCCGCACCTCGATTTGTGCCAGCATCTCCTTGGCGTAGGCGAGCTCCGTCTCTTTGAGCGAGACCTCAGCCTCCTTCAGCGGCGCGTCGGCCTTCCGTTGCGGGTCCGAAAAGCCGCCCTGGACGGCTTGCGAATGTTCAGCCCGCGCCACTGCCAGTTGTTTCTCCGCCACCCGAAACTGATTGCGGACATTGGTGTCTTCATAACGGAATAAGAGCCTATTCTCTAATACCATCGTATTGGGCAACACAACCACATCGGCAATCACCCCATCCATCGGCGCGCTCACAACAATGGAGTCCTTCGCCATGACCTTGACCGGCGCCATCGTCGACACGCGAATCGGTACGCACAACCCCGCAACAATTGCGGCACCGACCAACCAGTACGAGGGTTTTTTGATGGTCGCAAACCAGCTTCTGGTGCGTTTCGACAACGCCTTCCACGCATAGGCGAAACTCCCGGCTAATCGATGGACGATCGCCACATCGTTATCTTGCCATGGAAATTCCCGTTCGAACCACCAGCCTCCGAGCACTGTTTCATCCGGGTGCTTCAGCGGACACCAAAAAACATATCCTTGGACATGCTCGTGCCAACCCTCGCGGCAGGGCTCCGGACAGGTCTCCTCAGTCACGACCATGGGCACACCGTCCGGATGCTCCCGCTGGAGTGCCTGGATCACCTGTTCGAGCCAGCGAATCATCGGCGCATCGCGATCGACCACCGCCACACTCGATGCGCAGGCCACCTGCCATGGCACCGATTCCGACTCGGCGGCACTAAACAGATACGCCTGCTGGTACGGCACGAGCCGTCGCGTCTCGTTCACGGAGAGAAACTGCAGTTCCTGAACGGTTTTTGCCGCGCGAACCTGCCCTTCGAGATGCGTGAGGGCCGCGAGGTGGATCAGGGTAGTCAGTTGCTGCGTGGTCGGTTCGGTGGTCGCGGCCATGACGTTACGGTTGCCTCGATGTAAATTGCGCCGTGCCGCTCATCCCGGCCAGCACATCGACCGGCAGCTTACCGAAGATGCCGATGACCTTGATCGTCTGACTCGCCGAATCCACGTTCGCACCGATCTCCTTGACCTTGGCCGCATACTCTTGGTGTGTTTCATCGACGGCGAATGTGAAGGGGGATTTCCGTTTCAGCCACGCTAACGACGAAGAGGGCAGCACCAGCTCGATTTCGAGACTCGTGTCGTCGAGTAGGCTCAGGAGCTTGTCGTTTGGAAAGACATTTTCATGCTCGTTGACCATGACCCCGACAATACGGCCTGAAAAGGGGGCTGCGATGTGGCAGCCCTGCACGCTGATCTCGGCAATCCGAATCGCAGCATGGGCCTTCTTCGCTTCGGCTTCGGAGATCTCTAAATCTAGCGTACTGACCGCCTTCAGTTTTGTGAGTTCTTTGTTGTTTTGAAATGTTTTGTCTTTCGCCTCATGTTCGGCTGCCGCCACAGCCAACTCTGCGCGATACTTGCCACAATCGATTTGCACCAGCGTGCTCCCTTTTTCAAATCGCTGTCCTTCTTTAAATGGCACCTGACTCACACGGCCTTGAATTTGAGCATAGAGCACGGCCTGTGTCGCGGCTTTGACCACGCCGCGCATGACCCCATTTTCCAATCGCATGACGTGCGACGGTCGCTCACCTTTCGGCCAGCCCGCTTGAGGGCCCACGACCACCATGGCAACCAATAACAATCCGAACACCCCTCTAGTGCGCCAAAGATGCCGCATGATTGTCCGCCCTCCCTTCTTCGTCGGACGCCATTACAGGGATGGACTCCCAGATATTCCGAATGGTCTCGGTCAGCTGTGGGACCGTCTGGCCTCCGATGCCATTCGGCACGGCGTCTTGTCCCAGCGATGCCATCAACGTGGCATAGGCTGTTTCTACGCCGGATTGCGCGCTATCCATTCGCACTTCGGCAAGCACATCGTTGACCCGTTCGCGGATGAGCGTGAGGTCGCTCGTGCTGCGCGTGAGCCACAAATTCTTCGTATAGTCCGTGATGGCTGTTTGTGTATCGTGGTAATTCTTCGCGTTCTCGTACTCCTGTTTCGTTTGGGCAAACTGGACGGCCCCCACATGCACTTCGGTCAGGATGGCCATGGTCAACGCCATGCTTTGGGCATCCAGGACTTGACGCTGAGCGTCCACTGCTTTCAACTTGGCGGGAGTGCGAAACGCAGAGAGCAAGTTGTAACTCGCCTGAGAGGCATAGCCCAGCCAGTTTTGGTTGAATAAAAAGCTGTTGCTGTTGTAGTACCCGCCTGCGCTGAGCCTCAGGCTGGGAAACAACTCCAGGAACACCGCCCGGGCCTCCTTGGCGTTGATTCGCTTTTGATAGTCGATCGAGCGCAGCTCTGCCCGGAACAGCAACGCCTGTTGTTCCATGCTCTCCGTATCCAGATTGATGATCGGTAGCGTACTTGTCCTCATCGGTACCGCTAGTTCGTAGAGTGCCCCCGGCGGCAACCCCATCATCGAGGCCAGTTGAGTTCTCGCAGTACTGAGTTCACGATAGAGCCGCTGAACCTCTCGCTGGATATTGAGTAAATCACGGCGGTAGTTGAGCGGGGTGATCGGAGACTGGAGCTTCTTGTCGACGATCTGCTGAGCGCTCTCTAACGCCTTGGTCACAGATTCGTTGAGAAACTCTACACGGTGCAGTACGCGCTCGGCACTGACTGCCCGCCAATACGCGCTCCGAACATCCTGGGCCAGCCGCACAGCAATTCGACGCTTTTCTTCCTCCGCGATCATGACGTTGTCCGCCGCCTGCTGCGCACGCACAAACGACAACCCGAAATCCAACACATCCCAACTCAACGCCAAGTTGCCGGAGGCGACATTCTTCTCGGAAGAGGTAAACGCCTCCACAGCTTGGCGGCCTGTCACAAGCGATTGTCCGACACCGCCGGTGAAGTTATTGCGTCCATCGAACCCGGCATTGGCCGACAGCTGCGGCAGCAAAGAATAGTGCGCGACGTTGAGCTGTTGATGGGCTAATTGCGCCTGCATGGCCTTCACCCTGGCATCCAGGTTGTATTTCAACGCGCGAGCGATGGCTTCGTAGAGATTAATCGGGCCTGAAACAGGCTCCTGAATGGTCGTTACAGTCTGGAGGTCCTTCGTCGCTCGTGTCTGTATGTCTTGCATGGTCAGCACATACGGCTTGACCATGCACCCGGTGAGCATCAGCAGAGTCCCCATCGCGACCGCTATGCGTTGAACCATCATCATCGTCACATTCCAGACCAATGTGGGCAGAGATCGAGCCCCCGCTCTGGGACACTGGCTCATCTGTCATATCGGTTAGAGCGGGGACAAACTGAACGGAACGGGTAGAGACGGAACTGGACCGGGAGGGTAGAGGACAATGCGAATATGTGGTCCGGAACAGGTCACGGGGGAGAAGATCGGTCAACTAGGCTCATGCCGCTGTTGAACCGTGGGTTATTGCGGCAATACTCCCGCTCTTGGTTACACGATTCACTCATGAATTCTCATTGTGGAATGAAGGCAAGAGTTTTGACCGCGGGTCCGTAGATAGGCAAAATCTGCCACCGCCAGAGGTAGATTGCAGAACTGAACCTTGATCCGCATTACGTTCCAATGGGGCGGGGTAAGAATGCGCTCGAAACCGCCCAGCTCATGCATAACCTCTAACGACGAGCGCGCACGAAGCAATCCGTCGTATGATCGTTCACCAATCCGGCAGCTTGCATGTAGGCATAGATAATTGTGCTTCCGACAAACCGGAAACCACGCTTCTTGAGATCCTTCGATAATGCGTCGCTTTCTGGGCTCGTGGCAGGAACCTGCGCCATACGTGCCCAGCGATTCACTTTCGGCGTGCCTCCGACAAACTGCCAGACATAGCGATCGAACGAACCGACCTCTTCTTGGACTGCGAGGAAGGCTTGCGCGTTAGTCACTGCCGAGTCAATTTTGAGCCGGTTGCGGATGATGCCGGGATTCTTCAGCAGCATGGCTTTTCTCTTTGCCGTAAATCGCGCCACCTTCTCGGGATCGAATTCCCCAAACGCTCGGCGATAGCCATCTCGCCGCAGCAAGATTGTTTCCCACGTCAGACCAGCCTGCGCGCCTTCCAACAGCAACATCTCGAAATGTTGTCGGTCATCGTGAATCGACACCCCCCATTCACGGTCATGGTAGGCAATGAAATGCGGCTTGCCACCAACCCATCCGCAGCGTATCTTGCCATCGGAGGTTGGTTGGAGTTGCTTGGTCATCGGCACGCACTCGGCTCAAGAACGGAGCCGCCTTCTATATCTGACTAACCGAAATGAACCATTTCGGCTTGATGCGACCGAAGTCGGTCCGTACATGT
>JBGTMB010000177.1:0-10709 GCA_041743755.1 Nitrospiraceae bacterium
TGGATTTTCGGTGCTCTGCCATGTGGCGCAATCGGTTGAGGATTGTGTGATTACGATCCGCGAGGGCCGAATTTTGCTCTCCTTGGAAGAGCTTGGCGTCATTGGTCGGGCTATCGACACGCTGCGGCTGCTGATGCGCCGGGATGACGGCATGGTGGCCAGACTCCAACAGGATGTGCCCGATGTGACTCTGTCACTGGCGAGGATATGTGCCGGTGAACACATGACGATGGTGGCCCAGGCGGTGGCGGCCATCGGTTCGGTTACCCAGGTTGTGACAGCCGTTATCGATCGTTCAAAAGAATCTGTTGGCACCGAGGTGGGGTCGCTTTCTGTCCCGAGCTCATTGACGGACGAGTATCTGATCCCACTCTTCGATGCTGAAGTGCTGTCGTACTTTGCCCCTGAAGCACAAGAATATATCGAGTCGCTCGAAGGTCAATTGCTTCGGATCGAAAAGGAACCGGACAACTCGGCTGTGATCGATCAACTGTTCCGGACGGCTCATACGCTCAAGGGGTCTGCCTATACGGTAGGATTTCAGTCGCTCGGCGATCTGGTGCACTACGTCGAGGATTTCATGATGGCGGTGCGCGAGGGTCGTATCAAAATTGTTCCCGGGCATACGGATGTACTCTTGCGATCGGTCGATGTGGTTCGTCTGCTAATGCGGCGGGACCCGACGTCTCTGGGCACGCTTCGCCAACGCTATGCTTCAGCACTGGAAGGGCTCAAACACCTGGATCAGGCGACGATAGCCCAGGTCGAAGAGTCTCTCCCAGGTGTGTATCGCCTCGATGCGTCGGTGGATCAAGAGGTCCGAGAGCAAGAACCCGTCGAGCCTGCTAAGACTGTGAAAGGTAAAACGGCGGATGGGAAAGTCGTAGAAGATCGCGAAGTCATTCGTGTCAGCCGTGATCGGTTGGAACGATTGCTGAATCTGGTCGGTGAGCTCGTGATCGGTCGAGGCCGGCTCGAGCAGCGGCTGCATATGCTGGAGCAACTCTCACAACAAGTATTGGCTTGCAAGGGACGATTGGTAGAATCGGTCCATTCGTTTGCGGAGAAGCATACCTTTACCCTTCCGACTGCGGCATCAGGTTTGCCGACTTCCCCGGGCCAGGGATTTGATGGGGTCAGTGACTTTGGCAGTCTTGAATTCGACAAGTATGACGATTTCAATATCTTAGCTCGTCGCATCGGCGAGGTGACGGCGGATATTTCAGAGTCTATGACCCAGTTGAGCGGCTCGATTCGCCGCTCACATGACGACATGAGTCACCTGGCGGAACTGACGTTGGGTATGCGGGATGAAATCGCTCGAGCCCGTATGGTGCCGGTCGGTACGCCGTTTACACGATTCCGCAGGGCTACGCGTGAGATGGCGCGTGCGACAGGAAAAGAAGTGGCGTTGGTCACCTCCGGTGAGCATACCGAGGTTGATACGGTCGTTGTGGAGCGATTGGTCGATCCGCTGATTCACCTCGTGCGCAACGCAGTCTATCACGGCATCGAGCCTGCTGCTGTTCGCGTATCGAAAGGGAAGCCGGCAGCCGGCACGGTGTATCTTCATGCGGTGCATCGTGGGAACGCGGTGTTGATTGAAGTCGAGGACGATGGGGCCGGCCTCGACGTCGAAAAGATCCGAGCCAAAGCGGTCGAGCGAGGGCTCATTCACCTAGAGATAGCTCGTTCGATGCCCGAATCAGAAGTGATCAAGTTTATCTTCATTCCAGGGTTCTCGACGGCCGACCAGATCGGCGATCAGGCGGGTCGAGGGGTCGGCATGGATGTGGTCAAGCGTGTCATCGAAAGCATGAACGGCCGCATCGACGTCGAGTCTGTTCGAGGAGTGGGGACGAAGTTTACACTCAGCCTCCCGTTTACATTATTGATTGCTACAGCTCTTATGGTGCGGGTAGGGAGCGAGCGATATGCCATACCGCTTCAGGCAGTGCGTGAAGTCACCATGGTTACCCCTGGAGTGCATCAGCGGATGGGGGAGCGATCGATCCTACATATCGGCGAAGAGGCGATTGAAGCACAGCCGCTCGAGCAACTCCTCACTCAACGCAACGTGGCGGTGGAAACCGGGAAGCCGGTCGTCATCGTGAGAACGGCTGTCGGGATGATCGGCATTGTCGTCGATGAACTGCTTGGTCGCCAGGAAATTGTCGTGAAGCCGTTGGGGTCCCTGAAGCCCTTGGAACGGTCCAACTTCGGCGGCGCGACCATCGATCCTGAAGGGCGTGTGGTTCTGGTGTTGGATCCTGCTCGACTATTGTCCCGCGAAAGGCAAACTGCTGCCGTATCGGAGTTGTCGGTACAGGCGACGACGTCGGGGGATTCGCTGATTCCGTTCGTCGAGACCTCAGAGTCAAAAGCGACAGAACGCCTGCTTCTGTTGATCGACGATTCTTTGAGTATCCGAAAGTTCGTGGGCCGGATGCTGGAGTCGGCCGGGTACGTTGTCCACACAGCAGTGGATGGGGAAGAAGGTCTTCGCAAGGCATCAGCGGAATGCTATCGGCTGATTATCACCGATCTTGAGATGCCGAAGCTCAATGGGTACGAAGTCATTCAAGGACTGCGCAGTCGGGAGCAAACACAGCAGACACCGGTCATCGTCATGACGACGAGAGCCGGTGATAAGCATCGGCAAATGGCTCTTAATATCGGAGCGAACTCCTATATTGCCAAGCCGGTCGAAGAACGCGCCTTGATCCAGGAAGTTGAGCGCTGGATAGGCAAAGATGCCGCTGTGCGCAACTAAGGATCCGTTGCGTGCGATTTTTGAGCGAGGCCATGGCACGATGCGGTTGAAGCGGGTATATCGAATATGAGTTTACGATGCGGGCACAATTCTGGGAATACACAGATGGAGGTGGCAAGTTTCTTGGTCATCCGTCTTGGCGTGAATTATTTCGCTTTGTCTGCAGCTGGAGTGCGAGGGGTGTTGACGCAAGAAGAAGTAGGTCATGACGAGGCTCTGACTGTATCGGGGACCTCCTATCAATTGGTCGATCTTTCCCAGCGGCTTTCGGTGGTTGCGAATTTCTCCGGTCCCGAGCGGAGGACGGTGTTGTACTCAATCGGGCGCTCTCATGGTGCGATCGCGGTTGAGCAGGTGGTGGGTTTGATGGAGATCGAACGGAAGGATTGTGTTCCGTTGCCGTCGCTGTTTCAAAGTGATGAGCGTGACTGGTTTAGAGGGATGCTGCTTTATCAGGATCAGTTGGTGTTGATCCTGAACCTTGCCTGGGTGATGGGAGCGCCGTCCGGCATCGTATCTATACCAATTGGGCAGGCGGAACAACTGGGGAAGATAACTCCCGCAATGGTAGGTGGGGTGTGCTGAGGGCGGCGCGTGGGCAACAGCACACTCTGAATGCGAAACGGCTGTGGAATATCGTGGTGTTTTCCGTCGGTGGAATGAAGCTGGCTGCACGGACTGAAGATGTGGAGGGAGTGTCGTCTTGGGCTGAGACGATTCCGGTACCGAGTCGGACTCCATTCGTGCAAGCCATGTTGAAACGAGACAATCATGTGATGCCGGTCTACGATTTGGCAGCCAGGCTGAATCGTGCTGTGCAGGGAGCGCCCTTGCTGTGTTTGGTGGCACGCCATCTTGACGGACCGATGGCCATCTGTATCGATGCTGCCGTGCCGTCTCTCGAGGCAGTGAACCCGGCAACAATTCGCCCGAACAAGAGTGGGGACATTGAATCGCTGGGGTTGGTCACGATTGGCTCGCAGGATGTGGCGATCGTGGCATTGCAGCGACTTGGTCGGTTGAGACAGGACACCGTCAGCAGTTAAAGGAATTCAGGGAAGGAATCTGCTATGCCGAACGTGTTGATTGCCGACGACAGTATCGCGGTCAGAAAAGTCGCCGAACGGTTGCTGATCGAGGCTGGACTTGGCGTCACTCTCGTTGCGAACGGAGAGGAAGCATTGGCTTATTTGGCCAAAGAGACACCAGACCTGGTCGTATCCGACGTGATCATGCCGGATAAGAGCGGCTATGAGGTGTGCGCCTTCGTACGTGCCCAGAGGACGCTCGCGAACACCCCGGTGCTTTTGATCTCAGGTATCGTAAACGATGATGTGACGAAGCAAGCAGAAGTGTGTCATGCCGATGGCGTCTTGAAGAAGCCATTCCAGGGTACGTCGCTGAAAGATCGTGTGCTCGAATTGTTGGCGAAGCGGCAGAACGTTGCCGCGCCTGCTGTCAAGAGTGTCGAAAAGGCAGCCGCGTCCATCGATCAGAATCAAAGCGCACGTGTGAGCGATGATCAACTGGAAATCTATCGGCAGGCAGTCGCACGATTGAAGCCGTTGGAGGAAGAAATTCTGGTTGAACGAGATCGCGCAACACGGAGTTCGCAGCGAGTGGCAGAACTCGAGCAACAGCTTGGTCGTGCCCAAGAGATTGAGTTGATGTTGGCAGGGGAACGAGAGCAGATTGCTCAGCTGAAGAAGGAACTTGCAGCGACCGATGGTATCACCGCGCAGGTGCAGGAACTTAAGTCCGCACTCAAGGCCGAACGAGACCAGGTGGCTGAGGTCTCGAAGCAAGCATCTCTCGCGGAGAGTTTAGGTGGGCAGGTGAGAGAACTGGAGGCCGCTCTTCGGAAGGAGAGAGAGAATACGGCCCAACAGGCCTCGCGCCTTACGGAGCTGCAGAAGAATGAGAGCCATGTCCAAGAGCTGGAAGCGACGTTGAACGCCGAGCGTCAAGCTGCGACGCAACTGGTTGACCAGATCACTGAAATGGAGAAGGGGGTGACTCGGTCTCAGCTAGTAGCGCAGGAGCTTGTACGGGAGCAGGCGCGTACGAGTGACTTAACTCGTCGTCTGGCTGAAACTGAGCAAGTTGCCGCACGAGTCATCACACTGGAGCTGGCCCTTGCGGCTGAGCAGGAACAAAGTAGGAGTATTGCCGTGCGTCTTTCCGAAGCTGAGCGTCTATCACAGACAATTCATGAAAGTGAGGCATTGCTTCAGACGGAACGAGAGCGAAATAGCCTGCTCGTGAAGCGTGTGACTGAATCGGAGCAAGCAACTGAGCAAGCCACCAAGCGGTTTGAAGAGATGGCGATCAAGTTGGGGGAGATCGCAGGGTTGGCTTCTCAGCTTGGGAATGGGAAACGACGGTCCTAATGTTGTTCGATCTCTTCTGCGAATCGTCCCTGTTGTGAAGGACTGAGGTTATGGCTGCCGACACCGTAGACGGTTTCCAGAAAGAATTGATTGAACTGTTCGTTCAGGAGGCGCATGAATGGCTCCAAAATATTCATGTCGCGCTCGATGAGTTGCAACAGGCTCCAGTTCCGGAGCGGCATGTCAAGCTGATCGGGACAATTTCGGCTGGAGTGACGAATCTCGCTGGATCGGCTGCCACGATCAATCTTCCAGACATCGAGAAGGCCAGCGTCGAAGCGATTCCTTTTATCGAGGCCCTCCGAGACCCGCAGAAGCAATTCTCCGGTCAAGACTTTCTTGCCCTCTGTAAGCAGTTGGGACAGATCCACACCGCATTAACTCATGCGACAGGCATCTCCTTTGAAAATGATGGAACCGGTTCGGTCGGCGAGGCAGTGGGCCGGCGCCTTCCTCCTGAGGAGTTTCTACACGCGCTTCAATCACTGCAAAATAGCGCGCCGTCTAGTATGACGTCTGGGCACAACCTTATTCGCATCCTAATCGAGCAGATAGAGGGACAGGTTCAAGCTGGTGTGGAGCGTATCGACACCACCGTCATTCAAGGATATCTTGCTCGCGTGTCCGACGCAGAAGAGTCATTCTTGAAGGCGATTGACCAGCGAGTGCCTGAAATTTTACGAACGATGAGTGATCTAAAAGAAACCAGGGATGAAGCGTTATCAGGCAGTGTGACACTTGAGGCCTCTCTTCAAGACGTTGCACGATTGCGCGCTGCAGCGCAGCAAGTGAATGCGAGTTCAGCCATGATGTTTTTCAGCGGCCTGCACAGTCTGTTGACCGTGGTGGCGCAGCGCCGGGTGTTTCTCGCTGCCACTCGGGTGGAATCGGTGAAGGGGCGTCTGCATACAATGGGAGTCGCCATTCATCAGTGGGTGGAGCATGGTCGAGCTCAGCGTGCCGCAATCAATCAGTTGCTTCCTGCCGGCCATTCGTGAGTTCTCTGTGCCGCATTCTCATACAGAGATTTGTCAAGATCCGTGGGGTAGGTGGACCTTCCGACCGAAGATGACGGCATGATGAACGTAGAAGTCGACTATACGAGATATTGGGGGCTGAGCGCTCTCCCGTTCGACAACGTGCCGGATCCGCGATTCTACGTCTCTTGCTCACAACATGAGACGGCTCACCGGTGGTTGAGTTATGGGATTCATACCGGCAAAGGCATACTCTTGCTTACCGGTGACATTGGGTGTGGGAAAACCTTGCTGAGTCGTCGTCTGATCGTGGGGATGATGCCGACTCGATATGATGTCGCGCTCGTCGCCAATCCTGCCTTGTCTCCATCTGAATTGTTAGATGAGGTGTTGTCTCAATTCGGACTGGAGCCTGTACGGTCAAAGGCCGGACGGCTGCAGATACTCAATGAACGCCTGAAGTTAAATGCGCAGCGTGGAATCCACTCGGTGCTGATTGTGGATGAAGCTCAATCGATCGAAAGCAATAAAGGGTTTGAAGAGATCCGCTTGCTGACGAACTTTCAGCTTAACGATCGATTTCTCATGACCGTTGTCCTGATCGGCCAGCCGGAACTGCGTCACCGTGTCGGGGGAATTCCGCAGTTGAATCAGCGGATCGCGGTTCGTGCGCATCTGAGTCCGTTCACGGCAGAGGAGACGATGCTGTATATCGCCTCTCGCATGAAGGCTGCGACAGATCGGACAGACGTGTTTACGAAAGAGGCGATTGCAGCCATATATGAACAAAGCAAAGGGATCGGGCGGCTCATTAACGCTCTCTGTGACCAATGTCTCTTTGCTGGAGCGATCGAGCATACTGTACAGGTTGATGATCGGCTTGTTCTGCGGATCGGACAAGTCAGATGATGAATGCTCGAATCTCCTACGAGGATGCTCACGGGGTATGAACGAATACCGCACAACAGACTGGTATCGGATTGCGGAAGAACAATTGTCGGGCGTGGCTCTCGCTGTGCAGCAGCAGGGAGAACTCGACCTGGACGCGTTGTCTGCCCTAGCGGTGGAGATTGCGGGGGAACTTAAGCGAAGCGATCAATTGCTGATTCAGGCCATGAGCGGCCCAGCCGGCCCATCACTCATCACGAATCTCGTGAATGTCGCAATATTGGCAACGACGGTTGGTGCGAGGCTGGGATATCATGGGAAGGAGCTGGATCGGCTGACCTTAGCAGGGCTTCTGCACGACATTGGGCTCTTTGCTGTGCCGCAGTCATTAATTACGAAGTCGGGCCGGTTGACGCATGATGAACGTACGCTCATTGAACAACATCCTGAACTCGGTTATCAAACGATTCGAAAGGCGGGTCAGAAATACGACTGGTTGGCGCAAGTGGTGCGCCAAGCGCATGAGCGATGGAACGGACAAGGGTATCCGAATAAGTTGAACGGGCGTCAAATCTGTGAGTTTGCCCAAATCATCGGCGTGGTTGATATCTTCGACGCTCTCGTGAGTCCTCGCGGGTATCGACGCCGATTCTTTCCGCACGAGGCGGTGCGAGAATTGATTGTGGCTGAAAGGACGGCGTTCCCTCGCGAAGTCGTGAAAGCCTTGGTTGAGCAGCTGTCGGCCTATCCATTGGGTACGTCTGTGCGGTTAACCACCGGAGAAGTTGGGTCGGTCATACGAGTCAATCCGCGCTACCCACTCCGTCCGGTTGTAAGGATTGAGGGCGAGGTAGCGTATGGCCAGGAGCGGCGGCAGCTCGATCTGAGCTGTACCCCTCTCGTGACGATCGTTGAAACATTGGAGCCTCCTGACGTCGCACGCGCATCGGGTCCGGTGAATGGGACGCAGTCCAAGACCCAGGAAGTCGTCCCCTCGGCATCCGATCAGTTCACATCGCTCTTGGAAGGCTTAGACGCGCTTGCGAGTGCAATTCAAGGTGCCGTTGAGTCCAGGGCTTCTGTCCAGCAAGCTGAGGCTGTTGCCTGTTCCGATGAGCATCGATGCAGAGACCAACCTTCTGTGCAGGGGGCTGTAGATATCAGTTTTGAGAAGGAAGTGATTGGGTTATTCGCCCTTGAAGCGCACGAGTGGCTGGCACAAATTCAGACCGCAGTGAGACAGCTCGCTGAAGGGGCCAAGGGGGCGGCGCGCCCGAAGCTCTATGGGATTCTCTACCAGGGGATTACCAATCTTGCGAAATCTGCTTCGACAGTGCAGCTTCAGACTATTGCGCAGATGGCGTCGAATCTACTTCCGATTCTCCACGATGTCCGGCGACCAGAGCCACGTGCGATAGCGGCGGCACTCCAGTCGCTTCAGGACGGGTTGGATCGGATCAGTGTGGCCGTGCGTGCCCTAGCAGGAGGGCGCGTGGGCGAATCTGCTGGACATGGCAATGTTCCTCTAGCAACGGTAAGTGATTCGTTGCAGGCTCTTCCTGTCCCTGTG
Organism: Nitrospiraceae bacterium; assembly: GCA_041743755.1. Lineage (GTDB taxonomy): Bacteria > Nitrospirota > Nitrospiria > Nitrospirales > Nitrospiraceae > Palsa-1315. The sequence goes on from JBGTMB010000177.1 coordinate 8,599, forward strand.
ACGGAGCCTTCTGTGGGTTCCCAGTTGCGGGTGCAGCCCCTCGCGAGTTCCAGTCCCACACTCATTCAAGCTCTTCGGGGTCTGCAACAGGCTCGTGCGCGGTCGACACAGCCGGTCCGCGATGTGTTGGAAGCTGTGATTCAGCGAGCCGAGCAGGAAGCTGATCTACTTGATGTCGCCGGCGTCGGACGCATCTTGGCAGAGCTTGACCGGCTCGATGACGCGTTTCTTCAAGAAGTCCGTCGGCGAGTTCCGATCATCAGTTCCGCACTGATACAGTTACGAGCGAGTGATCTGACTCCTGTTGTGTCGGCGTCCCAGCTTGATCCCATTCTCAAACAGATTGATGCCCTCTATGATTTGGCCAACCAAGTTCAGGCGACGATGATTATGATGTTTTTGCACGGACTCCGATCCTTTCTTATGGTAGCAGCCTATCGAAGCAATTCAACCGCAGCGCAACGATTGGAAAGCATCGAAGCGAGGATTCACGCATTGATTCCGATGACGGAGCAGTGGAGTAATATCGGGCGTGTTGAACGATCGGCAATTAGTGAAATCTTGCCAGTCTAGCCTATAATGTTTATGGGAGTTTGTAAGCCACCAGGCAGGCCCCAAGCGAGGGAGACATACTCGACGCACTGTGCGGACTGATGGAATAGTGAACCCTTTCCCCAGTGCGCTTGTCGTCGCGGTGTCTTAGTTGTTGCAGTAGAAGTCTGTGTAAGTAATGCGGGCTCGCATTGGTGTCAGGTGGAGTGCCAATGGTCGAGTGGAGTGCCTGCTGGCATGAGTCTCAATAACGCTCGCTGGTATAGCGCAGTATCCCGCCAGATACCTAGACCAGATACACACAATTATGCTGATTGTCTGGCTGCCTATGTAGTGGGGACGGCCAAGCATTACAGCCAATGAGAAGGTTCTGTGCCACCCAGAATCTGAAGCAGACGGGAAAGGCGTATACATTCCATTCGGGCACCGAATAGAGTAGCCAGTGTGGTGTAGATATGTTTTTTATGTCAGAATCTGGCACGATTGAGTAGGTTTTCTGCTGCCTGCAGCCGCGCGATCTTCTTTAGTGTAAATACAGGTTTTGAAGGAGTCAGTAAAGCACACTGTGGCGGAGAGGGAGGGATTTGAACCCTCGGTAGAAGTTTCCCCCTACGGCAGTTTAGCAAACTGCTGCCTTCGGCCACTCGGCCACCTCTCCCCTATTCCCAGTTCTATGCGGGGTTCCCAATCATCTGCAACGCGGGTCGATGACCATAGGAAGGCCAGCAAGCGATGGGTGATCTTACCCCAGGCTAGGTGGGAGGTACAAGCGGTTCGCACGGGAGATCAAGAAAAACTCTCCGAGGAAGACAGGAAGATTCATAGATCTAGCGGCTTGGTCCATGGAAGTACGATAGGTTTTTTCGCAATCCGGACAAGAGAGGATGAAAGGAGACGTGCCCATTGGCCGGCCGGTTTCATATTGCACGTGGTGGCATGGTCCCATGAGGGTAACGGGAGAGGGTGGCTTTGATGCCCCAATACAGTCGGTTGCCTGCAGAAGGCGGTCGTGTTGGCAATGGGTGTCGAGTAACGGAGTTCAACGTGGCTGAGTCTGACCACTCCGCTGACTGATAACATATGTAACGCGGTTTGTGTTTGTTTCCTGCGTGCTCTGCGCAATTTAAGGTATTGGATCGGGGAAGAGAAAACGTGCATTGTGTGTTTCTCCTCTGTTGACGAGAGATGGAATTATTTACATCCAGAGCAATCGACCTAGGTCTTTGTTAAGTCCACGAGGGCGCTGGCATTGAGAACAGCGAGCGAAGAGTCCGCCAGCTTGCGGGTGCATATTCCTACGAAGTACGAGCTGATATTTATGGTTTCCGCAAGAAGGACAGGCTTTTCCGTCTAGCTCTCGATGAATGGCTCCGATCTTCCCGATCTGTTTGTGCATCGATTGCCCTCCCAAACATGACACCCATAACGTATGCGATAGAAGGTGATATTGGGTCAGGGAAGAAATTTTGAAAATACCGAAGAGGTAGGTGAGACCGAACTAAAGTGGGGGCGAATGCCAAAAAGAAAACCTCGATTCAAGAATTAATAAAGTAGGCGCA
>JBGTMB010000178.1:0-6694 GCA_041743755.1 Nitrospiraceae bacterium
TCCACTTCGATTTGCCGCTCTGAATCCTTCTTGGAGACCCAAGTCTCCCAGGATTTTCCCGTGGCCGTATCCTCACCAGTGAACGCAATCGTGGCAATCTGGTCATAGCGAATGCGCCGCGTCTCAGCGCTATCGGAAGGGAATACCTCAAGATAGGAATCGGAACCGCTGACCTGGCGATTGAAGAGATACCCACTGATCGACTCGCCGGATTTCAACGACACCGTCACATCGCCACGATAATCGAACGCCAGTTCTACCGCTTCTGCGAGTTCATTGAATGAACCAGGCTGAAATACACGGCCTTCTGGCGACCCGGATACGCCGACTGTACTATGGTTCTTGGTGTCGGTCATTGAGGAGTCGTGAAACGTAAAGCGTATCTCGTGAAGCGTGTGTCTTTCGTGCGAACGACGAGAGACGAACGACGCTTCACGCGGCCCGTCATCGCGAGGTCGGAAGCATCGTCAATTTGACGGTCCGGCCAAAGCCGGACAGGGTGCCGAACGTATCCTCGACAGCAGAGGGCTCATAGCCACAATGCACCATACAATCCGCACACTTCTCATTCCGCCCTGTTCCGTAGCGATCCCACTCCGTACTGTCCATCAGTTCACGGAATGTCTTTGCATAACCTTCTTGGAGCAAATAGCAAGGCTTCTGCCATCCGAACACGTTATAGGTCGGATTACCCCAGGGGGTGCACTCATACTCCCGCCGCCCCATCAAGAAGTCTAAGAACAGCGGCGACTGGTTGAACTGCCACCCCTTCTTTGGGTTGCCCAAGATGCGGGAAAACAATTCCGTCGTGCGTTCTCGCTTCAGAAAATGTTGCTGGTCTGGCGCTTTCTGATAACTATACCCAGGAGAGATCATCATACCTTCAACCCCGAGATCCATCATCGCATCGAAAAACTTCCGTACCCGCTCCGGATTGGCATCGTCGAAGAGGGTCGTATTGGTCGTGACCCGATGCCCCCGCTTCAACGCCGCCTTGATCGCCTTCACCGCCACATCGTACACACCATCCCGGCAGACCGCCAAATCGTGCTCGTCTTTTAACCCGTCCATGTGGACGCTGAACGTCAGAAACTTCGAGGGCTGATACTCGTCGAGCTTTCGCTCCATCAAAATCGCATTGGTACAGAGATAGATATACCGCTCCTGCGCAACCAACCCACGGACAATCGCGGGCATCTCGGGATGGATCATCGGTTCGCCACCGGGAATGCTGACGATCGGCGCGCCACACTCCTCTGCCGCAGCCAAGCACTGCTCGACCGTGAGGCGCTTATCCAGTACATGATCTGGGTATTGGATCTTTCCGCAGCCGGCGCAGGCTAAATTGCAGCGGAAAAGGGGTTCTAACATCAGCACGAGCGGATACCTCTTTACCCCGCTCAGCTTCTGGGAAAGCACATACTTCGTAACCGTAGCCATCTGGGAAATCGGAACGGCCATTCCTCTCTCCTTCTTTTCAATCTGTAATGGTGACAACAGCGATCCGGCCACCGAACTAGCAGGTTGTAATCGTTGGGGATTCTAGCACCCAATCTCACCGTCCGTCAATTTCCTCCGGCCTTCATGTTCGGAGGCCGCCCAACATCGACGGTTCTACTTCCTAAAGAGATGATGGTTCCCCGCGTCCGCTCATCGAATCCAAGATGTCGAAACAACTGACGGAGATCCTCGAAAGCAATGTTGGCATCCGATGCTCCTCGAAGAATTGTTCCAAGAAGTTTGTCATGTGCTCCCATATGCGATGAAATGTACCACGAGTCACTCTGGTTTTTGCAAGAACGAACCGGTTCAGGACAGACGTCTTATCGGTGCCCCACTACGTCCACTTTCACAAGAGGTTGCCTGGGGGCAGGGAGCCCGATGGCCGGCAGGGGTGTACGAATCAGCGAATCGATATGTGCAAAGAGAGAGGAGGAAAAAGCTGGAGGGGGTCTACCCGCTCGCACTCATTACGATAAAACGATGAAGAGCGAGGCGATGGATAGTCTACGATGAGCCCCTCGATGCTGCTCGGGGCAAACTTCGCTCTGAGGCGAAGTTTGGAGGCGCCGAGCGGGGTCGAACCGCTGCATCGCAGTTTTGCAGACTGCTCCCTTAACCACTTGGGTACGGCGCCCTGGGGGCATTATAGTCTGGGCAATAGGTGAGAGGCTAGAGGAGAGAGAAGAGACCTATTGTTTACTAGAAAGAACCGGAATTTCTTTTCCAAGTGTCGACGACCGATCGGATTCAGGCGCGAGAGACTCCCATCCTTCGTTCGAATGAGCGATGGCCGCTCCATTCCCTTCAGCATCTTTTTCTTTGGCCATCAGTTCGACTTCGTAAATGAGGGTGTCCATCAATTCTTCGATCGGCACCTTTCTGACGAGCTTACCCTTCTTGAACAGAATGCCCTTGCCCTCGCCGCCGGCGATGCCGATATCCGCTTCCTTGCCTTCGCCGATCCCGTTTACGACACAGCCGAGGACCGACACGTTGAGCGGAGTCTTGATATGGCCCAGCTTCTTTTCCAATTCGTTGGCCAGCTTCACCACATCGATCTCCACGCGGCCACAGGTCGGACAGGCAATGACATTGATCCCTCGATGGCGCAGTTCGAGCGACTTCAAGATCTCGAACCCCACCTTCACTTCTTCGACCGGATCTGCTGCAAGCGATACGCGCAAGGTGTCGCCGATGCCCTGCGAAAGCAAATACCCCAAGCCCATGGTAGACTTGACGGCGCCCGTCATCGCCGTTCCGGCCTCGGTAATCCCGATGTGCAGAGGATAGTCTGATTGGTGCGCAAACAGCCAGTAGGCATCGATCGCATGGTGCACATCCGACGCTTTCAGCGACACCTTCATGTTCGTGAATCCCACATCTTCTAACGCGTGGACGGCATTGAGCGCCGATTCAGCCAAGGCTTCCGGAGATGGCCAGCCATATTTATCCAGCAAGGGCCGTTCGAGTGATCCGCCGTTCACACCGACGCGCAAGGGAATTCCCCGCTCGTTCACGGCCTTGATGACTTCTTCGACTTTCCACCAAGCTCCGATGTTGCCGGGGTTGATCCTGACACAGTCCACGACCGCAGCCGCTTTCAATGCCAACCGATGGTCGAAATGAATATCCGCGATCAGCGGCACGGTCATCGCCGCTTTGATTTTTGGTAACACCGCCGCCGCTTCGTCATCCGGCACCGCCACACGGATCACTTCGCACCCAGCAGCTTCTAGTTGGCGAATTTGTTCGACCGTCGCCGCGACATCGCGTGTGTCGGTTGAACACATTGACTGCACGGACACGGGCGCATCTCCGCCGATCTTGAGATTGCCGATTCGAATCTGCCGCGTTTTCCGTCTTGTAATGTGCATTCGATTATTCGCGCCTCACACCCTCTTATCAGCTTCCCTGCTCATCCCCATGAGGCAGATGATCGACCGATGCCGCCAACATGAACTCTTCTCGCGAAGAAGCCGGTGCCTTCCCGATGAGTTCCTTCACGCTCTGATAGATACCTTCCGCCGTCAACCCATATCGTTCACGCAGAAAATCCTGCGGTCCCTGCTCGATGTACCAATCCGGCAGCCCCAAGACCTTCGTCGTCACATGCGTCACCCCACCGTCAGACAGGGCTTCGAGCACGGCTGAGCCGAATCCGCCCATCTTGCAGCCTTCTTCAACCGTCACGACATAACGAACGCGCTTGGCTACCTCGACGATCAACTTTTGATCCAACGGCTTCACGAAACGCGCGTTCACCACCGCCGTGGAAATACCCTCTTCCTCAAGTCGTTTTGCCACTGTCACCGCATGGGAGACCGGCACACCGATGGCAACGATCGCGACGTCGGTCCCATCGCGCAACAATTCACCCTTGCCGATTGGTAAAGCCTTCGCCTCCTGATCCATCGTCACGCCCAAGCTCAACCCGCGCGGGTACCGCACAGAGGCAGGCCCATCATACTGGACGCAGGTCTTCAGCATATGTTGCAGCTCGTTCTCATCCTTCGGCGCCATGACGACCATGTTCGGCATGTGGCGCAGATAGGCATAGTCGAATGCGCCGTGGTGCGTCGTTCCATCTTCCGCAACCAGCCCTCCGCGATCAATGCAGAATGTGACCGGCAAATTTTGCGTCGCCACATCGTGCACGACCTGGTCGTATGCGCGCTGCAAAAATGTCGCGTACATCGCCACCACTGGACGGAGCCCCTGCGCCGCCAGCCCAGCCGCGAATGTCACCGCATGTTGTTCGGCAATTCCCACGTCGTAGATCCGGTCTGGAAATTCTTTTTCGAAAATGTTGAGACCGGTCCCTTCACACATCGCGGCAGTAATCGCGACGATCCGCTTGTCCGCTCGAGCGAGCTTCACCAACGACTCGATGGCAATCTGCGTGTAGGACGGCCGCGCTGCTTTCTTCGCTGGCGCCCCCGTTTCCCTCACAAAAGGCGGACAGGCATGGAACCACACCGGATTCTTCATTGCGGGCTCATAGCCCAGCCCTTTTTTTGTGATGACATGGAGCAACACGGGCCCCTTCATCTTCAGCACATTATCCAAGGTCGGCAACAAATGCTCGAAGTTATGCCCGTCGATCGGTCCCGCATATCTGAACCCGAGCTCTTCAAAAAGCAGCCCAGGGAGAATCGCGCCCTTGGCCAACTCTTCGGCCCGGCGAGCCCACTTCTGCATGTCCGATCCGATATGGGGAATCTTCCCCAACAGTTGCCCGGTTTCTTCCCGCATCTTGGCATAAAACTCACCGGTGAAAGTTCGGTTCAAATAGGAGGAGATGGCTCCGACGTTCTTTGAAATGGACATTTGATTGTCATTCAGAATAACCAGGAAGTCTTTTCCCAACCCCCCAGCATGGTGCAGGGCTTCCAGCGTCATGCCGGCCGTCATGGCGCCATCGCCGACGATACAGACGACCTTGTGCCGTTGCTTCAACTGCTCGCGCGCCTCAACCATCCCGTAGGCCGCGGAGACGCCGGTTCCAGCGTGGCCTGCATTGAATGTATCGTGGACACTTTCTTCACGCTTCGTGAATCCACTCAGCCCCCCATACTGTCGAAGCGTGTGAAACTGTTCCCGCCGCCCGGTGAGGAGTTTGTGCGCATACGCTTGATTGCTCGTATCCCATACAATCTTATCCTTGGGGGTATTAAGCAGATAGTGCAAGGCCACCGTGAGTTCAATCACTCCAAGGTTTGAAGCCAGATGCCCTCCAACATTGGATACCACGCCAATAATTTGCTCCCGGAGCTCCTGACACAAAGCAGGAAACTGCTCCGGTGGCAACCGTTTCAAATCGTCCGGGCCATGAATAGTTTTCAAGATCGACATGGCAAATACTCCTTTGCGTCAATACTTACACAGTATCAACAACCTGGGCTCAGATAAGCAGTGGTGAAGCAATGCGAGAGATCGGGCGTTCATCGGAGTGAGTGTCACATGTAAGCCCCATATTGTCAAGGGGTTAGCCTGCCTCCACCGCAGAAATTTCTTCGTCACTTAAGACTGAATTCGATAGGTCAATAATGTCGAGAACGTGAAGTCCGCGGCGCTTCCGGTAATGAAGTCGAGATTCTCGACTGCGTAGGCTTGCCACAAGAGGTGTGGCGTGAGACGGTAGCTGAATCCCGCTACTGATTCGGTCACGCCTTTGTCCAGCACTCGCGTACCGACACCACGGAATGGTGTGGAATAATAATCGAACTGAGCCGTGATGGAAAGATTCTCCGACCACAAATACTCTACAGCAAGAATGCCGGATATCGTGGGGTGCAGAGCCAGTCCTGCGATACGTCCGGTCGGTACCACTCCATTCAGATTCCCGTAGACCACCCACCGGCCGGCAAATTCTTTTTCAGCGGCCATCCCGAACCCGAAATCCGGACTGCCACTTCCGAAGAATTGTCCTTCATCACCCGTTGGAAGCTTGATCGCCGTACGAATCGACAATGCCGGCATGGATGTCGTCTCCAGCAATAGTTGGTACTTACTCATGATCGTGCTGTCGCCCAATCCCACGACCCCCTCGCGCCCACTCGCGATCGTGCGCCCTCCTCGTGAGATGTCGAATACATACCCGGAGCCCAGCGCTTTCCGAGCGGGCGACACGCCGGTTGTCACGCGTTCAACCGCTTCGATAGGCCCATCCATGAATCCCCGCGAGCGATAGAGAACAGGGACCTCCACGGAAAGTTCCCACCGCTCCGTCGCTCCGTACCGAAGAAACGCACCGGAGCGCAGCGTTTCAAACTTCATCGTCGTGCCGGCCTGAGGCGACTCGTCACGAAACACGGTGGCGGTTTCTGCAAGTTCCAATCGAACATCCAGCACGCCCTGCTTCAACACGGCAGCCCGATCACCCGGCATGTTGAGAACCAACTGCTGGATGGGATGGAAGTTTCTGACCGGAAATGGGCCGAACCCCTCCGCCCCCACCAACGCAGGCTCGAAGAAAACGGAGAGGAGGAGTGAAGCGAGGACGACTCGATACCGCACCGACCATAATGGGGCTTTCACGGCCACCCTTGCTCCCGGACAATCAGGAGTGAGGACTGCAGCCCTGTTACTGCGTATTCGGACACGCATCCACTCGCGTGATCCCGCCCACTGACGACCATGAGCAGGAAGTGCGCGGCACGTTCCTGAACAGTTCCAGACATTTGTAGCTTCC
>JBGTMB010000179.1:0-6295 GCA_041743755.1 Nitrospiraceae bacterium
GGCTGTACAGTTGATGTCAACGCTCAAGAAGTCTGGTTTTAGATTCAGAACGTATGACCCCGTTGAAACTCCTCGCCTCACCTTGCATGAGGCCCGTAAGCAGATTAGTGGGTCAGTTGGTGTCATTGCTCATCTACTGAGTCCGAATCGCCAAGGGAGTACAAGGCACAATGCGCTATGTGCGCTACTAGGTGGAATGGCAATGGCTGAAGGCAAGGTTGTGGCGATGCTTCAAGAAGAGGTGGTGCAGCAACCAATTGATTACAGAGATGTAGTCCAGTCCTATCAGATACCTGCTGATATTCCAGCTATGCTTGAAGGAACAATCAAAAGAGTTGTCGAGCATATGCAAGTTGCCGGGCCATCTAGTGGTCGGAAAGCGGAAAAGGTTTTAGAGAAACTAGATCTTGGTGACACTGCGGCGGAAAATGAGATCGTTGGCCTGCGAAGCTATTTTGTTCCCACAGGACAGTTTACGCAGGCGAAACAAGGCCATGCCAGACTAGTAGTTGGGAGAAAAGGAACTGGGAAGACCGCAATTTTTTATGAGGTCAGGAATTCACTGGGACGAAATCGCTCAAATGTAATTCTTGACCTGAAACCAGAGGGGCACCAGTTTACTAAGCTGAGAGAAGCTGTGCTTTCACAATTGTCTCCCGGACTTCAAGAACACACGATGACAGGTTTCTGGAATTACATTCTCCTTACTGAATTGGCACACAAGATCCTTTCCACTGAGGGAGTATGGGCAAGCAATGATCCTGAAAGACACACGCGTTTCAAGAATCTGGAGCATGTATATAAATCGTATGAGATTGACTCGGAGGGGGATCTGTCACAGAGACTGTTGCGGCAAGTGAATAAATTAACAGAGAGGTTTGGCGATGCCGGAGAATCAAAAACAAGAGAGAAGATAACGGAATGGCTTTACGCTGGTGATATTCGAAAGCTAGATAAGGCTGTAAGCGACTACCTTCGAGAAAAAGATGCCGTATGGCTTCTTATTGATAACTTAGACAAAGGTTGGCCCGTTCACGGGACAACTTCCGCAGATATCATGATAGTTCGGGCGCTTCTTGAAGCGACTAGGAAATTGCAGCGGCAGTTGGAAGAGAAGGATGTTGATTTCAAATGCTTGGTTTTCATTAGAACCGATATCTATGAGCATCTCGTTCAGCAAACTCCTGATAAGGGAAAAGATACCGCGATTAGGCTTGATTGGGATGATCCCGGAGTATTCCAGGAAATCGTAAGAAAGCGAGTCAATGCGAGCACGGACTTGCAAGGCTCTTTTCGAGAAGTTTGGCCTGTCCTTTTTGAGTCTCATATTGGCACTGAGGACTCTTTCAACTACATTCTTGAAAGAACATTGATGCGGCCACGTGACTTGCTCACGTTTCTTCATCGAGCAACAGAGGTTGCGGTAAACCGAGGCCATGGAAAAGTTTCATCGAATGACATTGTCCAGGCAGAGAAAAGCTATTCTGAGGACTTAGTGCTGGTTACGGCATACGAAATTGGCGATACGCACCCACAGTTCGCAGACCTTCTTTATGCATTCCAAGGCGTGCCGAGAATGGTTTCATTACCTGAGATGGAAGTTGTTCTTGGGAAGGTAGGGGTTAAGAGCCCAGATATGCAGCAGGCAATAGAGCTACTTCTTTGGTATGGATTTCTAGGAACTGCTGGACGCACCTCTGATGAAGATAAATATTCCTACCAGGTCCGATATAACTTGAGGCATCTGCTTCATCCAATCGAAAAAGGTGAGGCGAAGTTTGTTGTTCATCCAGGGTTTCGCACATCGCTTGGGATCAAAGGATAGGGCAAAAGAAAGATATCGGTGGAAGTTCAGTAGGGTCGTTGCTTGACCTTGCACCTCGAAGTTCAGCGGTGTCCGAAAGCAGTTCTCGCCTCGTCTGCGCGCGTGGCGTTGCTTGGGTTCTTCTGCCTCGTGAGAATCCCTCCACGTTGATCTTCTCTCAGAGTCGGGTTGATCCCATGTGGGATTTCGCATACGCATCACATATGAGTCGTCTGAAATTACAGGAGAACCGTCATAAGCAGGCCCTGGCCTGCTTATCGGGTTTCTGGTCACTGGTCGCGCTCCTGTTTCTGAATACGGTTCCAGTCTGTGCGGAGTGGCAGGCGGTTGAGAAAGACTATCTCCGTCCAGGACTCCAGACTGTGTACCTCGATCCAGAGAGCATTCGCAGAGAAGGGGATCTGGTGACGATGTGGCAATTAATTGACTTTACGTGGATGCAGGGGAATCCGAGAGGGCCCACCAGGTTTTTCTCCACGAAGACCCGCAAGCAATTCGACTGCGCAGAAAAGCGCCTGCGGTTGCTTGCATATACAGAGTTTTCTCACCATATGGGAATCGGTATAGCGATCAATGGGTACGTAAACAATGACAACTGGCTTCCGGTTGAAGCAGGGAGTATTAGTTACGCTCTGTGGGAAGTTGTCTGCGGCGAGGAGTGATTGCGTAGCCGTACACCATCTTCGTGCAGATACGGTGGCTCGCGACTGAGCACATGGTAGGCTTGTTTGCCCACTTGTCCGGAGGAATGCAATGAGTGGGACGAGTACGAGACGCCAGAGAAGAGCTGGGACATAGGAAGAATCGACCTATTCCTCTCTTTCCCCGTCTCCTGCGAATTCTGCCGTTGTTACGTTTTTAACTTCCCAAAGACGCCGAGCGGGCTATAGAGGGAATATTTCCAACTACTTGGGCCAAAGGAGTAAAACGTGTACGCCCAGATCGCGACGTCGGTCAGGTTGCCCAATTCGGCTTTCCCCTCCCACACACGATAGATTACGAGCAAGATGCCTGTGAGGGCCACGAAGCGAAGGAAGTGACAGCCCACCGAGAGCCGAAGAAGCGAAAGCGCCGTGGCGACTAGGAGAGCGCTGGCGAACAGGTCAGACACGAATAGGCCCCCATCGGTAAGATTTCTAGACAAAAAATGCCAGGCTCCTATCCACACGAGAATGGCGTGAAAGCCCCACCACGTGATCGTTCCAAGAAGCTCATCTCTCTGGGAAGTTTCCATCGAACAGTCCTCATGTAACAGGGTATTGAACAATTGCTATTTTCAGCCGCTAATATAGCAGAAACTGATCGTGAAAAGCGGTAAGTCGTATGCATGCGCCGGTAAGAGAAGCCGGCTATTGTTGTGTAGAGAAGTTACCACGCTATGTACAGACATGAGAAGGATGGGCGCATCAAGGAAGTGGGCAGCTTTTCTCCCCGCCTGGTAGTGGTCTATACTCCGCACTCCTCCAGTGTTGTGGCCCATCAGATCTTCTGTTTTACATTGAGGGCGAGGTTGTCGCGTGGCCGAATCGGCGTATGTCTTTCAGCGAGTTGACGATCAACGAGAACTGGACCGGCTTCGGATGATCGAGCGGGTGTTCGATCCTGCGAGTCAGAGGCGACTTCTGGGTGCTGGCCTGCAATCCGGCTGGCATTGTCTTGAGGTTGGGCCAGGCGCTGGATCCATTATGAATTGGATGGGTGAAGTGGTTGGTTCGACGGGGCGGGTTGTGGCGGTGGATCTCGATCCGAAGTTTCTGCGTGAAGTGGACCGACCCAATGTGAGCGTTGTGCGAGCCGATATTCGCACAGCTCAGTTGTCGCAGCAATCGTTCGATGTGGTGCATGCCAGGTACGTCTTGATCCACCTCTCTGACTATGAGGCGGCGTTGACGAAGATGCTCGATTGCCTCAAACCGGGAGGCTGGCTTGTGCTGGAGGAGCCTGATTTTTCAGCTTCGCGTGGGATTGCCGGCGATGAGCATGAACTTGCGTCCGTGCACAAGGTCAATCAGGCGATCGCGAAGATGTACGCGACATTGAGGATGGACTACGCGCTGGGTCTGAAGTTGCCCGCCTTGATACAACGGCGTGGACTGCAAGACCTCACTGTTGAAAACGATGCTCCGCTCTGTGCAGGCCGGTCCGGCATGGCCACCGTGATGAAGATGTCGGCCGAGCAATTATCTGAAAAGTATCTTGCTACAGGAGTGGTTGAACAGTCGGATCTTAAGCGGTATTGCCGATTTGCCGACGCTCCGAATAGCTGGGCCATCTACTACGCCACAATTGCCGTGAGTGGCCGGAAGGTTGGGGGATGAGATGTCGGTAGTGACTCCGGTGTTAGTGCTGCCTGGTCATGGCAATTCAGGGCCGCAACATTGGCAATCGCTCTGGCAGCGGCGCCATCCCCAATGGCAGCGAGTAAATCTAGGAGAGTGGGACCGCCCGGTATGTGACGATTGGGTTCGCGCGTTGGATGTTGCTGTGCGAGCGTGCCTTTCTCCGCCGATGCTGATAGCTCATAGCCTCGCCTGCCTTCTTGTGGCTCATTGGGCTCATCGTTCAGCGTTGCTTCCGAAGGGCGCGTTTCTCGTGGCGGTGCCCGATCCGAAGAGCGCAAGCTTCCCTGCCAAGGCACGTGGGTTTGCACCGGTGCCGATGCGGCCTCACGGGTTTCCTTCCATCGTAGTCGCGAGTGCGAACGATCCGTTCGGGTCATCGGCGTTTGCGCAGCACTGCGCACAGGCCTGGGGTAGCCGTTTCGTCGATATTGGAGAGGCCGGCCACATCAATGCCGACAGCGGGCATGGTGAGTGGAACGAAGGCTACGCGATCTTTCAACAACTGGCAGGGTAATCAATGTCCATTCAGATTGTTCAGGCTCGACCTCAGGATGCTGGTACCGTCGCCTGCTAGCAGGCTGCTGAAAAAGTCCGCCAGCGTCGTTCTCGCTTCGCTCAGAGGCTCAACGTACCGAAGCGTACGCCTCGGGCCTTCACTCGCTGCGGCCTTGCTGGCCGGCCTTTTTGAGCAGCCTGCGGGACCGTGCTCATGTTGCACTAGCTGTGCGGACCTTCGATGTGCATGCGTGCCAACATAGTTTTTCCCCAGACTGCTAGAGGTAGACGGTCTGGTAGTCCTGTTTCGCCAATGTCTGTGCATTCACATTCCACTCGATAGCGAATATCGCCGAACGTGCTGAAGACAAGGACAGTAGACGTTTTCCGTCCTTTGCCACCACACTCTCGGCTTGACGAAAGTCGAGGGTCTTGTCTGGTCCTGTCCGATTGCACACCAGGATCGGAAGACCCGTGTCGCGGGTGCATCGTTCCCATTCCCCATTCGGGCCATGGAGGCCAGTCGCCCATGCGGACGATGAGACCAGCAGTTGTGCCCCTTGGGCCTGTAGGTTTCGCGCGATGTCTGACGTATACGCATCTGCACAGATCAGCATCCCAACCCGTGTGAATGGAGGAACTGGAACGGCGACTGCCTGCGTTCCTGGCGTCGACCAAGCCTCTGATCCCACTCGCAGCGTATGAATTTTTCGATGTGAGCCGACGATGGTTCCATCCGCTGCGATCACAAATAGGCTGTTATAAAGTTTGTGAGACTTTCGGTCCTGCTCGGGGCAAGAGAGGAACAGCGTCACGCGCAGTCTGGCTGCGAGTCGGGACATGTGCGTCATCCACGGGTCTGGCTGAGGCACAATCCACTTCGTTCCGATGTTATCGGCAAAGGTATCGCCGGTGACAATGAGTTCGGGCGTGATGATCCAGGTCGCGCCGAGTCGTGCGGCAGCGTTGACGGCCTTCTCGACAAGCCGGCGGTTCTTTGTGATGTCGCCGGGGATCGGCGCGAGATGGAGCAACGCGATGCGTAAGGTGTGTGCCAGCATGGTCACATGCTGTCAGGATGAGGTGTGCTGACCTTCGAACCTATCACAGGTGAAGTGACGGGCGATACCCTGACCGGCGCCACCATCTTCTTGACAAGGTGTTGCGATATGGCAAAGATGCACAGAAGATTGAACATCCAATGGACGAACATTGAAACTAGCGTGGCTATGAAGGCGGTTGTGCAACTTGAGCGCACTGGGTGCGGCATTGCGAGCGTCGCGGCGCTCGCAGGCGTGAGTTATCGGCAGGTGCAACATGAGGCGAGTCGGCTCGGCATTTTCGCAGGCGATTCGACGTTGTGGTCTGAGACACATCATGTTCGAAGACTGCTCAAGCAATACGGGATCAGGCCGGCAAGCACCGAAGTGCCCTTCACCTCATGGGAAGCTCTGCCGGATCGTGCGCTACTCGCCGTCAAATGGCACAACGAAGGGGATCGCGCGTCTTGGCATTGGGTGGTGTTTTGGCGAGGACCAGACGGACCTGTCGTGCTCGATTCGAAACGCGCACTTCGCCAGCATGTCCGTACCGACTTCGGTCGTATCAAACCGAAATGGTTTATTTCGGTTAG
>JBGTMB010000180.1:0-3321 GCA_041743755.1 Nitrospiraceae bacterium
TGGCGGTCTTGAACGCCTTGGGCTGGAGTGCGATGCCGGCTGCGACAAGCCCTGCCCGGAACGTCTTGCCCGTATGCAGTCTCAACGCAGAGAGTAGTCGTCAGAGGGCGTGGACGCACTACCGGTCTCGCTTCTTCGGACAT
Organism: Nitrospiraceae bacterium; assembly: GCA_041743755.1. Lineage (GTDB taxonomy): Bacteria > Nitrospirota > Nitrospiria > Nitrospirales > Nitrospiraceae > Palsa-1315. The sequence continues at coordinate 144 of JBGTMB010000180.1, forward strand.
CACGCGTATCTTACTTCCCTGATTCCGTTTCCGGGATACTCGGGATCAGTGGAGCGGAAAACCGGGTCATAGTGATGCTCTGCGGAAAGTTTGCCTTGATTTTCACGCGTCTGCCTGTGTAACGTCCGGTTCCGTTGGGATTTCCGTGTATCTAGATCGTGCGGTTGTCACTTCGAACCACAACCTCTGAATCTACAATTCGGCGATACACGAACGATTCCCCTTCGACAATTCCCGATCCACGGTAAAGACGAACACCGTTCTCTCAGCCAACGGTGATGGTCCTCGAAAGGATGGCCGTGCGTGAACCGCTTTCCCCTCTTTTTCATGCGCGTTTGGTGCCTGCTGTTTAACGCGCACCGTTTCTTTCACGTCAGTCTTGGTTCTGTGTTCATCGTCTTCGGGTTGCCTTCTCTCACGTTCGCTGCAACGGAATCGCACTCATGGATTGATTTGACCACCTCACCAGTGGGGTATTTTGCGCTGTGCGTTTTTGTCCTGGCTTATGTGTTGGTCATGTCCGAGGAGTTTACCCACCTTCGCAAGTCCAAACCGGTGATTCTTGCTGCTGGGATCATATGGGCGGCGATCGCCCTCGCATATCCGCACGGTCAAACCGAAACGGTTGAAAATGCCTTCCGGCACAACCTGATGGAATACGCGGAATTGATGCTGTTCCTGCTGGTCGCCATGACCTACATCAACGCCCTCGACGAACGACTCGTGTTCGATTCAATCCGCTCGTGGCTGATTCGTAAAGGGTTCAGCTACCGGCAACTCTTCTGGATCACTGGGATCCTGGCTTTTTTTATCTCGTCGTTGGCTGACAACCTCACCACCGCCCTTTTGATGTGTGCGGTGGTCTTGGCTGTGGGAGCCCACAGCCCGAAATTTGTCAACATCTCGTGCGTCAATATCGTGGTGGCGGCCAATGCGGGTGGAGCATTCTGCCCCTTCGGAGATATTACAACCCTGATGGTGTGGCAAAAGGGGATCCTTGGGTTCTTTGACTTTTTTCAGCTGTTTATCCCCTCAGCGGTGAACTTTCTTGTGCCTGCCGCGATCATGCATTATGCCGTCCCTCGAATGTCTCCACCGCCATCCTCTGAAGCCGTCCACATGAAGATCGGAGCCAAGCGCATTCTTGGGTTGTTTCTTCTGACCATTTGCACGGCAGTCAGCTTTCACAATTTTCTTCATCTTCCCCCAGTCCTGGGTATGATGACCGGATTTGCGTATCTTGGGTTGTTTGGGCATTACCTGAACCGGAAACGCCACCACTCCTCGACCTACAACACAGGGGTGATCGGAGATGTCGTCCCATTTGACGTGTTTCAAAAGGTTGCCCGAGCTGAGTGGGACACGCTGTTGTTCTTCTACGGCGTCGTCCTGTGCGTCGGCGGGCTTGGCCATATCGGCTATATGGCCTTGGCCTCCCAAGTGCTCTACTCCCAGTGGGGTCCAACCTTCGCCAACATCTCGATCGGGATCTTATCGGCCATTGTCGACAACATCCCGATCATGTTCGCGGTGTTGACCATGAACCCAGACATTTCCGAAGGCCAATGGTTGCTCGTGACGCTGACCGCAGGAGTTGGGGGAAGTCTTCTTTCCATCGGATCTGCGGCTGGTGTCGCGCTGATGGGGCAGGCGAAAGGAAAATATACGTTTTTCAGTCATCTCAAATGGACTCCGGCTATTGCACTCGGGTATGGCGCGAGCATTCTTGTGCACATGTGGATCAATGCGCGCACGTTCTGAGCGGGAAGATTCCGTGATCGTCCAGTGTTCGCACATGATTGCCCCTCCGTTCTTCCTAAAACAGAGAATCATATTTGGCATCGCTTGGCGAGGATGTTTTCAGCAGACTGCTAGCAGGATGCTTATAAAGTCTGCCAGCGGCGTTTTCGCGTCGCTCAGAGGCTCGGAAGAACTGAAGGGTATTTTCCGTTCGCCAAGAGTCATTATATGGGCGAACGGCCACACAAAGTGCGGTTGGTACCTCCTTCACCTCTTCGCTCGCTGCGGCCTTGCTGGACAGCTTTTTTGAGCATCCTGCCGGTGATCCGGCACTATCAACCTACCTATGACCAGTGGATCTTGCCGCGCAAAAACTGAGTTTTTCAGCAGACTGCTAGAGGCGATACCCCGGTAGCTGAGGATGAGCGGGGCTCGGAGAGAGAGAAGGAGATGGACGACTCACACTCCATAACTCTTTGTCCATCTATATAGATGTTATACGGGTCCGCCTGTACGAGATTTCCGAAAAGCCGAGGCGCACGCCTGAGAGCAGGTGAGCTCGGTCGGCATGCTGCAGCGCGGCTTCAGGCGCTCGACAGTCAGACATAGGAACGGGCTGAGGTGCTTCAATCCGTGGCCAGACGATTTCAGAACAAGAAACTGAGAACATCTATCGGCGGTATGCGATTGTGGGCGAATCGGACATTCAGAACGCCACGCGCCGACTCCTCGGACACGCCGGGCACAATCCTGGCCTAATGCCATCCACGCCGGTTGACATCACGCACGTAAGTAGGTGATATTCCTCGCAGGCTGGCGTAGCTCAATGGCAGAGCAGCGGTTTTGTAAACCGCAGGTTGGAGGTTCAATTCCTCTCGCCAGCTCCACAATTTCCGCTGACAATTCAACCACTTTGCGACTTACAGCACCCCTGCTCTCCCCTCGTAATTCAGCCAGTGTAACCGCAAGTGTAACCTTTTTTTGCTCGAAGTAAGCCGGGAGCGACCGCGCGGCCTGCTCGAGATCATTCTCGTTCACAATGTTATAGCGGTCGAAGACGCTCCGGGTCTTGTGGCCGGAAATCGCCATCGCCACTTTCTCTGGTACTCCAGCCCGCACCATATTCCGCACGGCGGTGCGTCGAAAATCGTGCGGAATTTTTCTCTGCCAGACCTTGCGACCTTTTGTGACATCCTTCACCATTTCGCCAAGGCCGACCGCCTGACACGCTTTTCTCCAGGAATGCTTCAAGCTCTGTAGCCTGATCCCGCCTCGGTGACAGATCCATAGGCACGCTGGCCACTTCAGATCACAACGGTTTTTCCACGCTTGCAGGACACGATAGAGATCCCCAGTGAGGTACAGCACGCGAGAGGTATTGGTCTTGGTATCTTGGGCCCGAAGGTACAGTTTCCCTTCCGTCCAGTTCACCTGTCGC
>JBGTMB010000181.1:0-9761 GCA_041743755.1 Nitrospiraceae bacterium
CAGCGACGGACCGTTCGAAGAACTCACGACCACCCTGGCTGTGCATCAAGCCCACGCCGCGTTAGATCTAGTGGCCGCCAGAGGCTATGATCGAATCGGGCTCGTCGGCTCAAGCTTTGGTGGACTCGTCGCGATCCTCACAGCAGCCCAGCGTCGCGATATCGCCTGCTTGGCCCTCAAATGCCCTGTGGTGGACTTTCCAGAAGAGCTTCGTATAACATTTGGGCTGGAAGAATTGGTACGGTGGCAGGCCACCGACACCATTCCAAATATGATGGGCGGATCGGATCGAGTCCGGTTGCGATATGGCTTTTACGAAGACTGCCTCAAGCAGATTGCCTATGGGCCGGCGGAACACATTACTGCGCCTACGCTGATCGTCCAAGGTGAACAGGATGAATGTGTCCCCCTTCATCAAAGCCGGCAATTGCATGACCGTCTCGGAGGGGTGAAGCGGTTGAATCTCCTGCCGGACGCCGATCACCAGTTCACTCGGAAGGAAGACTTTCATCAGATGACCACATCGATCGGCGATTGGCTCGTGAGCCACCTCATGGTCAGAGCCTAGCGATCTTCGAGCAACGAGAACGGCATACAAGCATTCGCAAACAAGGCAGCCTTTTCAGCATCCTGCTACGAGATCGCCCGTGATTACAGAAAGCGTCCAACAGGTCTTGACGGTGCTCTACCCTCTCTATAAAGAGGAGGTATACCAACGACGTGAGCAGATGATGCGGCTGACAGTCATAGGTTCATTGGGTCTGATCACAATGCTGTTTGCGTTTCTCTTGAGTCCATACAGGGCTCAGCTGACATCTTTCGACACCGTCTTCATCTTGCTCGCGAGCCTGATCTGGTGCGGCTTGTTCTGCGGGTTGATTTTTCAACAGCAGTACCGTCACCGGCAGGCCAAACAAGTCCTGGTTCAGCTCGAACAAGCACTAGGGTTTTACGAAGACGGCCTAGTCGAAGAACATCAGGCGCTCTACCCTCATGGATGGAGGACCGCCTGGCTGAGCGATCGAACCGGCATACTCTACTTTACTTCGTTGTGCTCGTTGGCAGTATTATTCCTTCTCGCCCTCCTCTGCTCGTAATTCCGATCCGCTGCTGCTCGCACAGAACCAATGCATCCAGGAAACGGCTCGGCCGTTCCCCCATCTCGACGCAAAGAAGAGATGAGAAGGTGCGCGGCCGCCGACCATGGGCACACCCGGGTTAAATGAATATTTTTCTGGCGAATCATGCATGTCCACGAGACAATGCACGAGTGCAACGGATAGACGAATGAACATACACGAGGCGCAGTCGTCTCCTTCTGACCGGATAAAGAATAATCTGCCAGGAATAAGTCCCGTGATAAACATGGCACGGCCCCGGTTCCACCATAGCGTGACTGCAATAATACTCATCCACGCTCTTCACGCTGCAGCGATGCCCGCTATGGTTTCAGCTGTAGACCAAGAGATGCCACGCCGTCATAGCTTAATTCATCATTCAGCCGTTGAGTCCACTCTTGCTTCTACTACAACTCATGGAACGATCCTCCAATCGTCCAGCGATCAGCCAACTCGTATGATACGTCCGATCGAACCACCCATTGCTGCAATTGTTCCACCGGCTATCGCATTACCGTATCACCAGACATTGACCAAGCGTCCTGCCATGGCTTCAATCACCGCCCCTGTGCCTGAGGCTCACATACCCCATGCAGCCCCGCCATCAGACATTGCAGCCGGACAGGGCACGCCCACGACCGCGACGCCCATCACAACACCAATAGCGGCACCTCTTGCTGGAGTGATTTCACCGAGCTCTGTTGTGGCCACCCCGCCCACTCCCTCTCCGTTGGCCGGAGCGGCAGGTGTTCACTCAACGGCCTCAGCAGGAGGCGGCAAAGCCTCCTTTGGCAGCTCACGATCGACATTGAACCTGTTCAGGAACTCTGCCATCGCGAGCTTGTTGCAACCATCAACACCTGTGATCACCATACCCCCCTCACCCCCTCCCCGGTCGACTCCATCATCAACGTCTCCTCCTCCCAAGGGATCGACAGGAAACGTGAGACTCTCATGGAGGGCCAATCAGGAGTCCGACCTGGCTGGCTACAAACTTTATATCGGCACGGCGTCCGGCATATACAATTTCGCTGGATCGCCGTTCTCGATCAATAACGCCACGAACTCCACCGCCTTCAATCTTCCGAAAGGCCAAACCTATTTCTTCGCCTTGTCCGCACTCGACACCGCTGGCAACGAAAGCGTGCTCTCTGCCGAAATCAGCAAGAGCCTCTATTAGCGACCGCTGAAATGGGAGCAGGGGAGCGGCCAGGTGCCCTTCTTGCTCGCAGAACGCGCACGATAAGAATGTGCTCGTTCGATGCGCGCAGTAAAGGGCAGCCTTGGCCACTCCCCTTAAGAGAAGGTATAAGGATTCGGACGGCCCTCCCTGTGGCCTCGCTGGAAGACAGTTTGAGCCGCCGCGTGGCTGATTGCGCTCAAGAAACAACGAGAGGCTGATCAAAACGGTCATCCAACAAGGCCGCAGCCGAAGGTCACACCGCAGGCGTACCCTCTGGGGCGCACGGTGCGACGAATAAGGAGCACCATGTCTGTGCGCGCCGCCGAGTGGTGAGGCGGCCGGGTCCCCGTTGAGGATGTGGCCGAGGTGAGAACGCCGTTGGGGGCCGTTTTCACCATCCTGAGAATTAATGGATGATTCCACCGACCACCCAATGTCGATCATCAATGACATCGATCAACAGGCGCGTCAGATTCATCCGAGCGAGTTGAGAGGTTACTTCGTCTTCCGTAAAGGCCGCCAGCAGTGAATTGTAGAAGTCCCGCCGTAAGACGTCCGGTTCGCCAGCGGCATACTGATCGACAATCGCCTGCGCCGATTCCGGCGACTCGGGCCGCAGCAAATCCATCACGAGAACCGGTGAGCCGGGCTTCACAAGCTGTCGGATTTGATTCCAAAACTGCAGCGGATTCGGCACATGATGGAGCAGACTATTCGAGACGACCGCATCGGCCTGATTGGCGCCGGCGATGTCTTGAAATCGCTCGCAACGGAACGTCACACGTTCTGAAAGGCCGGCCTTCGACAGGGCCTGCTCAGCCCATCGGATCATGGGCGGCGACGCATCGAATCCGATCACGCGGCAATCGGGCAACGCCTTGGAAAATTGGATGGGTATGTCGCCGGGACCACAACCCAGGTCGAAGATCGTGCCTGTCGAGAAGTCGGGAAAGTATTCGCGAAACCGATCGACGAAGCCTTGATTCTCCGTTTCGAAATTCGCGTTGGCGTAAGCTACGACTTGGGCCTCATCGTCCATCAGTTCCGGTTCAAGAATACGGTCCATGGGCTCCCTGCTATCAGCAATCAGCCTTCAGCTCATCATCCGGAATCGGAGACTGTACGCTGACAGCCGATTGCTGAAAGCTAGTCAATCTTTTCAATCACCACTTCATCTCCCGGTCTCACCAAGCCCTCGCGCAGTACTTTCGCGTAAAGCCGACTCCATCCCGGATTCAATTTCTGGGACACACGCTTGTAGTCTCTGTCTCGGAACCACTGGGCATTCTTGTCGCAGGGGCTCGTATAGCTCATGATCTCTATCTGGACCTCTGGCCCAACATGGAGCCGATCCCCCGGTTTCAGCTTCTCCCACTCAAGCCCGGAGACGGTCAGGTTTTCTCCGGAGGAACCAGCCTCTATCGAGTGGCCCTCATCCTGCAAACGTTCGATCAGTTCTTGCGAATAAAGACAAATTGCCCGATCTGGCCCGCCATGTACTTTCAGATTTCGTTGCCGATCTCCCTCGACTCCGGCTTTGGTAATCAGGGCTTCCAGCACCGGACGTTTCGGCACACCGCCGTCCGACACATTGATCTGGCACACGTGGGGATAAGGTGGTCGTCCATTCTCAGACATCGACGCACCCCTCGCACGATTCCGCCATGAGCACGTCCACCGCCACCCAGCCCTCTTGTTCACGCCGTTGTACAACCAGGGCCCCTACCTTAGAGAACATCTCGACCATCTCTTCCTCCTGGTCAAGCAGAATACCGGACAACAAGAGCCGCGCACCGTGGCCCACGTACCGCGCCAATGCATCGCTCAGTTGCACCAGCGTCTGGCGATCAAGATTGGCAAGAATCACATCCGGCCGCAGCGTACCCTGTCGGTCTACATCCTGTAACCTCCCGCACCGAACTTCGAGAGCCCTCCCAAACCCATTTTCTCGGGCATAGTCTCGTGCGCAATCCACCGCAACAGGATCGCAATCCACTCCCAAAGCCGACCCGGCCCCAAGCCGTATCGCGACCATCGCCAGAATACCGCTCCCCGTCCCCACATCCAGCACGAATTCACCCCCGTGAATGAGGTCTTCAAGCCATTCCAACAACATCCTGGTCGTCGCATGATGGCCCGTCCCGAAGGCCTGCTTCGGATCGAGCACAATCTCAATATCCTGTGCCTCCAACGCCACTGATTCCCAACTTGGCCTGATCACAATTCGCCGGCCGATCCTGATCGGTCTCACCGATTCTGCCCACTGCCGGTTCCAGTCCTGATCGGGCAATTCCTCAACACGAATATCTTCCTCGCCGGACACGTTCGGATCGAGCTCCCGCAAGACGCGGCATAGACGAGCGCGCGCCTCCAGGCTCCATTGTGGTTTCGGCCAATAGAGATGGACCAGCCCTTGATCCTCCCATCCTCCCTGGATCACAGGATCAGCTAACAGGCCAAGCAACTCTGCCGGATCGACAACAGTGCGAATCTGGACATCGATCCATCCTTCTGACTTCATAATGGGCTAGAGTTGACGCACTCTCCCCCTTCCAGTAAGGTCGGCTTAATGCTCCAGAACCAGCCTGTATCGACTATGACGAAAACCCATGTGCTGACACGCCTCGTCGCAAAACTCGATCGGACGATCGCCTTAGCCACCGCGTCTAGCTCCGCACTGACACGTTGGCGTCTCGTCTTGTTCATCGTCGGAGCGATCTGTACGGTCGGCCTCTATAAAATGGGATGGTATCAAACCGGGAATGGGGCACTCCTCGCCTTCGTCGCCCTGTTTTTCATTGTGGCTCTGTATCATAACAGGCTCGAAAGTCGCTTGCATCGCCTTCGTCTCTGGAAGCAGATCAAGCTCGTGCACCTCGCACGTCTTCGGCTGGATTGGCCGCACATTCCTCCTCGTCCCTCAAGCGCTCCCGAACAGCATCCCTATGCGAAAGACTTAGACCTGGTCGGCCCTCACTCGCTGCTCCATCTGCTCGACACCACCGTCTCCTCACATGGGCAAGCGCGGTTGGTATCATGGCTGCTTGAGCAACCACCTGAACTGGACCGATGGCTCATGCGCCGTCGGCTCGTGCAGGAGCTCATTCCGAGATCGCTGCTTCGAGATCGGTTGGGACTGGAAGCCCAGCTCATTGGCGAACAGGAAATCAACGGACGACGGCTGGAGGCGGTCTTGCAACATGCAGTCGGGTTCCCTCATCTCACCACCGTCTTAGCGATTCAAGCCCTGCTAGCCGTCGTCACCATGGGGCTCGGATTGAGTGCGCTGCTTGACTGGCTCCCGAATTATTGGATGTGGTCCTTTGCGGCCTATGCCCTGCTTTATTTCTGGACCGATCAGGGTGAGGAATTATTGGAACATGCGGTGGGCGTGCACTTCGAACTGGAGAAACTGGGCGCCGTGCTGGGCTTTGTTGAACGACACGCTCGCCCTCGCCATACTGCGCTCGCCGATTTGTGGGCGCCGCTGCTCATACCGGGAGTGAATCCTCCCCAGCTCGTCCGGCAAGCAGCTCGCATTCTGCATGCCATCAGCGTGAAAGCCCACCCGCTTATTCATCTGATCATCCACGCGTTCTGCCCCTGGGACTTGTGGTTCACCTATCGACTCCAACAGATCCAAGCTCAGGTCGCCTCCCATCTTCCAACCTGGCTGGATCGAGTCGCCGAGGTCGAGGCCGCGTCAGCACTCGCGACGTTTGCCGCGCTGCATCCATCGTATCACTGGCCAGCCCCGATCACGGCAGACCACAGTCGTAACGGAGGGCAGGCCGGGCTATCGGCAAACAAGCTCGCCCATCCACTCATTCCGGAGACACACCGGGTCTCCAACGATGTCACCCTCGACACGTTGGGAACTGTACTCTTGGTCACCGGATCCAACATGTCGGGGAAAAGCACCTTCCTGCGAACTTTGGGCATTAATCTCTGCCTGGCCCAGGCAGGGGCACCGGTCTGCGCCGATCAGTTCGAATGGACGTGGATACGCCTCGCCACCTGTATCCGCGTGGATGACTCGCTCGAAGCGGGCTTGTCTTTTTTCTATGCCGAGGTGAAACGCCTCAAAAGCCTACTCGACGCGGCAACGGATCGATCCCGCGCGCCGGTAGTCTTTCTGATCGACGAGATATTCAAAGGCACCAACAATCGGGAACGGTTAATCGGAAGCCGTGCCTTCATCGCCGCGCTCGCGCAAGGCAACGGGTTTGGCTTGGTGACCACCCATGATTTGGAGTTGACTGATCTCGAGAAGACGGTACCTGGGTTGCGGAACGCCCACTTTCAAGAAACAGTCGCAGCAGGCGCACTCCAATTCGACTACAAGCTCAGGCCCGGCCCCTGCCCCACCACCAACGCATTGAGGATCATGGAATTGGAGGGGTTGCCGGTCTCAGAAACATCGCCAGGCCCACTCACATAAGGCGCAGTGTGAAGGCACCCATCAGCACAGTCCCACCCTTCTCATCACACCCCCTCCGTGGCCTGTTGATCGCGCAATTCTTCGGCGCATTCAATGACAACGCCTGGAAGCTCATGGTCGCACTGCTGGCTATCCGGCAGGCAACTGCGAACATCGCGCCGGGCCCTGAGCTCGAAGCCGCAACACAAACACAAACCACGCTCACGTTTGTCATCTTCACATTGCCGCTGGTCCTGCTGTCGTTGATCGGCGGCACCTTGGCCGATCGCCTGAGCAAACGCACGGTCATCATCGCGGTCAAAGTCGTTGAAGTGCTCCTCATGAGCGCCGGGTCCGTTGCGCTCTGGTTGAACCCCGCCGGAGGCATGCTGCCGTTCATCGTCTTGTGCGGGATGGGCATACACAGTGCGCTCTTCGCTCCGTCGAAATACGGCATTCTCCCTGAGTTGGTCCCTCATGAACGTCTCACAGCCAGCAACGGCCTGTTGGAAGTCTGGACCTTTGCCGCCATCCTGACAGGCACGGCAGCTGGAGGCTTTCTCTTGCAAGCCGCCGGTAACCAACGTTGGGTTGCGCCTCTCATCTTAGCCGCCTTGTCGATAGTCGGCCTGATTGCCGCCTTTGCCGTGCCTCATGTCTCGCCGGCACGCGCGACCGGCGGCGTGGGCTCAACCATCCGCGTCGCCTGGGCCGCCATCCAGACAGAACGCCTGCTGCGCCTAGCCATTCCCGGAGAAATCTTTTTCTGGACGATCGCGAGCCTTTTCGCCCAAAATATCCTGGTCTATGCCAAAGCCGTTCTGTATCTCTCTGACGCGATGTCGGGGCTCCCGCTCACGCTGTTGTCCGTCGGCATCGGCCTCGGCGCCATGGTGGTCGGGCGGCTGTCTCAAAACCGGATTGAGTACGGACTGATTCCCTTGGGAGCCGTGGGTGCGTCCATCGCACTAGCCTTGCTGGGCACACTAACCCCACCATTGCTCGGAACGTTTCTGGTATTGGGACTCCTCGGAATCTGCTGCTCCTTCATCTTCGTGCCGTTGAACGCCATTCTCCAATGGAGATCGCCACCCGATCGGCGCGGCGCTGTCATCTCGTTTTCCAACACCTGCGTCTTCACCGGCATTCTCTTGGGCTCGCTCGCCGGCGGCTCGCTCGCAAATGCCGGTCTCTCGACGAGCAACATTTTCCTCGTCACCGCCGGAGTGACCATCGTCGGCACCGCGTGGGCGCTTTGGCTGATGCCCGATGTGTTCCTGCGGCTGCTGCTCGTCATGTTCACGAACACGCTCTATCGCCTCCGCATCGTCGGCCAGCACCATATCCCACAAGCCGGCGGGGCGCTGCTCGTCCCGAATCACATGTCATTTGTGGATGGTTTCTTGCTCATGGCCAGTATCGATCGTCCTATTCGGTTCGTGGTGGATGCGGCCTATGCCACGCACCCCCTGCTTCAATGGCTGATGACGGCAATGAAGGTCATCCCGATTGCTTCGACCAGCGGCCCGCGCATGATTCTTCGGGCGCTGCGCAGTGCGGGGCAGGCCCTCGACGACGGAGAAATCGTCTGCATCTTCCCTGAAGGACAGATCACTCGCACCGGTACACTCCTGCCGTTCCGACGCGGCTTCGAACGGATCGTGAAGGGACGGCAGGTACCGGTCATCCCCGCACACTTGGATCGTGTCTGGGGCAGCATCTTCAGTTTTGAGCGGGGTCGGTTCCTCAGAAAATGGCCGGAGCGAATTCCCTATCCACTGACCGTATCCTTCGGCGCGCCCCTGTCATCGGATACGCCGGCACACATACTCCGCGACGCGGTTCGCACACTCGGAGAGGAGGCCTGGCGCCTACGAAAACACGATCGCCGCCCGCTGCACCGTGAATTCATCCATGCCATGAGGCGGCATCCTTTCCGCTTCGCCATGGCGGATCAGACCCGCCCACATGTGTCGTCGCTCCAAGCCCTGATCGGGTCCATCGTGCTCGCCAGAATGCTTCGGCCACATTGGGAAGACCAGCCCCGTGTCGGCATCCTGCTTCCGCCAACCGTCGCCGGCGCATTAGTCAACGTGGCAGCTCCACTCTGCGGGAAAACCAGCGTGAATCTGAACTACACAGTCGGGAAGTCCGGCCTCGAAGCCGCGGTGCGACTTGCCGGCCTTCGCACAATCGTCACCAGCCGGGTCTTTGTCGAGAAGGCCAAGTTGGAGTTGCCGGACGGGCCGTCGATCGTGTGGCTGGAGGACGTCGCCCGCACTATCGGCACAGGAAAGAAACTCGCTGCGAGTCTCCTGGCCCTCTGCGCGCCTGCGCGCTTGATCGAACGGGCCTGCGGACAACACACCCCCCTGACCATGGACGACCTGGCCACCATCATCTTCAGCAGCGGCAGCACGGGAGAACCGAAAGGCGTGATGCTTTCGCACTTCAACATCGACGCCAATGAGCAGGGAGCCAGCCAGGCCCTTCATCTCTACCAGGATGAGCGAGTGCTCGGAATCCTTCCGTTCTTCCATTCGTTCGGCTATCTCGTCTTTTGGCTCGTCATGTTCAACAATGCGGGCATGGTCTTTCACCCCTCCCCGCTCGACGTCGCCGCCATTGGCGAACTCGTGCGTCGCTACCGCATCACGTTCCTCGTCACCACACCAACTTTTCTTCAGCTGTACCATCGCCGTTGCACCCCGGAGCAATTCAGCTCGCTGCGCATAGTCCTGACCGGCGCTGAAAAACTTCCACGCCGGCTTGTGGACGCGTTTAAAGACCGGTTCGGCATCGAGCCGATCGAAGGCTACGGCATCACTGAATGCGCGCCCGTTGTCGCGGTTAATTGTCCTGACTTCAGGGCCGCTGGGTACGTCCAACCGGCCTCGCGGCGAGGAACGGTCGGCCAACCACTGCCAGGTGTCTCTGTGCACATCGTCGATCCCGACAGCTTTGCCTCACTGCCTCCTGATACGCCTGGCATGCTGCTGATCAAAGGCCCCAACGTCATGAAGGGGTACCTAGGACGCGA
>JBGTMB010000182.1:0-3225 GCA_041743755.1 Nitrospiraceae bacterium
TTAGCTGCTGGAGAACCCAGGTTCTATCGGGGCGATGTTGTATTGCAATTCGAGGTCGAACTCATCGATCAATTCATTGGCCGTGGAAATTCCGAGATCGGACTTCACTTCGCTGATCACAAGATCGATCGCCGCCCCCGCGTGTGCCCCGTACTGCGTCATCGCCGAATCAATTCGCTGTCTCGCTTCTTCAATCTTCATACGGCGCTCCTCGCTCTATCATTATCCGATTGGTTATCCCAATGTCTGAAGCAACCCTTCCATCTCAGGGACGAGGTCTCCACCTCCGTTTGAACGACCGGAGCGTGAGGCGTCGATACCGGCTTGCAAGACGGGTTTCGCTTCATTCTTTCGCCCTAAAGAAATGAGGGTGCGCCCGAGGTGGAGATGCGACGCGACGTGGGTTGGGTCCAGTTGTGTCGCGACGGTCAGGTGCTCGACTGCTTCTTCGAGATTGCCACCTTCCTGGATGAGTTTATGCCCCAGCCCGTACCGACCGAGAAATCCCTTTGGGTTTTTGGCAACCATTTGTCTGAAGGCATCAAGATCCACGCCGGTCTCCTCGTGAGTGGTGGGTGCATGATACCACTGCATGGAAGGAGAGAGCCAGACCTCGTGATGTGATAAATGGCTTTGTGTGAGGCTACCGGGGAGACGTGTCTGCGAGTGGTCGAGAGACGGGAACGGCGCGGCTCGATGGGCGGCGGACTCCGACTGAGATGGTGCGAATCGGATGGTCTTGGGCTTGCGTACTGCCGGCGAGGAAAAAGGTTGAGTCCTGAATCACTTGATTGAGTAGAGAGGAGAGGCAGGCTTCCGTAACCTGTCCTTTCAATTGCTCGATGACTTCTGGGCTCGCGCCGAATAGATGATAGTGGGCTGATCCGTTGAATGTGGCGCTGTAGTGCTTCGTCTGCCCGTCCCATCGTTCCATTTCAAGCAACATCTGGGCCCCGTAGTCGTAATTGAGGGGGATGAAGGGGGCCAAAGTAAACATCGACGCACCAACAAGAAGGCCTCGCCAGGCCGCTTGACCGGCATGGGGCTCTACAAGATTATCGATCGACAGGCGCACAGTGACGCGAGCCTGGCTTGCTGCTGGTTGTGCGTGCCCCGATTGATAATGTTGAGAGAAGAGGCGCGTGGCTTCAATGGCGCCAAGTACTTGCCGCTCGAGAATGGCAGGCGGAGCGATCGCTGAGCCGTTGTGGGTGACCCGTATCGTCTCAAGGAGGAGCGGCACGCGTGCATCGGTGGCCACTGTGGCACTGGCCGGCGGCGTGGTATCTGTGGGAGCTGCCAGCTCGATCCAATGGGAACAGCCGGTTCCCATGCCAAGTGTTATGGCAAGCACGCTGCCGATCAATGGTCGTGAAAACATCTGGCTCATCATCTCGCTGCCTCCTGATCTAGAAAAAGAATGAAAAGCCGCCAAAGGGGAGGCTGGCGTTGAGCCCAAGATTGGGGTAACGCGTGCCGGCATTGGAGATATGGTGAAAGCGATAGCCGATGTTGAGTGCCGCTCGATCGGTCAGAAAATAGGAAACTCCGAATCCAGCCGTCAGGACAAAGTTGAACCGACTCGACTCTTCCGGGATCTTCCCGGCCAGATCGGTCCAAAAAGGACCTCCGGCGAATTCGGTATAGGGTCGGATGCGATCCCATCCTACGAACGTGTATTTGATTTTCGGGGTGAAGCCGACGCCGTGTGTAAGAAACGGTTCCCGGAACTGAATATATACAATCTCGGCGCCGATCGAGACCTGTCCGCGATACCATCCGTCGCCCACGGGATCAGTGACGGTCATCATCCAGGAGGGCATGAAGGCCGGGCCTTGCTGCTTAGTGGTGTGGTCCTGTGTGAGACGATGGGGAAGCATGTAGCCGGCGGTGAGCCCCACTTCTTGCGTGCCGACCGTGATCATTGGTGAGCGATCTGCGGCGTGCACGACCGTCGTCGTCATGAGCGACCCAAGGGCCAATAGGATAAGGATTCGAGTAAGTAAGGGCATGCAACTTCCACGTCGGTATCCTGTGGCTATGTTATCGTGGACCTGACGCAACAGGGTGACTCTTCAAAGATAGCAGAGGATTGGATTCTGTCCAGAAATACGCCGGGTTTTCCTTTGCAGAAAGTGAAGGAATGCTGGACAGTGAGTGGAAGCTGTCAGGATAGACAGAAGAGCGAAGGGAAGACGAAGAGGATTATTTCAGCTTCGCGAGGGACACCGAGTCGGTTTGCAGCTCAGGCAGCTGGTATCGCTGGTCGAGCGAAACCACGCGTTCAAGACAACGTCGTGCTGAAATACGATCCTGACGGGTGTCATACAGTGTGGCAAGGAGTCGGAGCACTGCGGCTTCGGCTGGTTCGTTGCCGAGCTTGATGTAATGCTCTGAGGCGTTGTTGAGACAACGTTCAGCTCTGGTCAGGTCGCCTTGGTCGAGAAAGCACTTGCCGAGCTGGCTATAGGCCACCGCGAGTCCTTCTTCATTCCCAACGACTCGGTGATGGTCGAGGGCCTGCTTGAACGACGTCACCGCCTGCTCCCACTGCCCTTCACGAGCCTCTTGCAGTGCGAGGTTGTTGTAGAGAATGCCCAGCGCACGATCGTCATTCAATGTACGGAGAAGATCCAAGGCTTCCAGGTAGTAGGGCCGGGCTTTTTCCGGATGGTCGGCGCCGATGTGAAGATTGCCGAGGTTCACCAACGTGTGGGCGATGGCCTGTTGATTCCGTTCCGTGCGCTGGATCGCGAGCACTTCCTTATAGCAGGCTTCAGCCCGATTCAGGTCGCCCGAGAGTGCGCAGACGTTACCCAAATTGCCAAGCGAATCGGAGAGGGCGCGGGGGTCATTGGCCAGGCGATCATCCGAGACTGCCTGCTCATAAGCGGCTTTGGCTTGCGCCAGTTGGCCCCGATGAAGAAAAATCCGCGCGCGATGTTTGTCGTCGTCTGACATCTATTGGTGAAGCGTCGTTCGTGAAGCGTGCAGCGCTGGATCAGACAGATATTCCCAAGCGAGATACGAACGACGCTTCACGAGATACGCATTCAGTCTCCACCCTTCGGTGTGTCTTTCCGAAACTCGACGAGAGTTTCATCCTCTTCATCGAGCCCCAATCCATCTCGATATGACCCGTAGAGTTCGGTGATCTGCTCGACATCTTCCGGATGCTTGCCATCGGGAGAAGCCAGGAATGCTTCGCAGAGCCTGAGGCCTGTC
>JBGTMB010000183.1:0-10467 GCA_041743755.1 Nitrospiraceae bacterium
TGTCGGGCAATGACAAAGTGGGGATGTGGTGGTCGATCGATCACTCATCCCCACTTCGTGTTTTCGCAGATTGCTGAAATAGTCCGCCAGTTTTCTGGAAGGCTACGCTCGCCTGTGTGGCATTCTTTTCCCGTGAGCCAATTTATTTCCCTTCTCCTGCCATGGCATTCATGTTAGGGTGACTACATGCGGGTATTTCTCATCCACGTTCGCGACCCACAGTTCTACGCCCTCCCGGCTAAAACACGCGCAAAGAATGGTCGTATCCGCGTCATGGGCTTTCCGCCCATCGGTATCATGTCCCTCTCGTCGGTGCTGAAACAAGCCGGCCACGAGTGTGTGATGTTCGATCAGGCGAACCCCGACACGCCTAACGAAGTGATCCTCGATGAAATCAATCGGCAACAACCGGCCCTGGTCGGTCTGAGTTTCCTCAGCACCACCAGCTATCCGTACGCGAAGATCCTGGCTCGTCAGATTCGCGCTGCGAACTCAAAGGTCAAGCTGGCCTTTGGCGGCGTCTTTGCGAGTTTGAATGCCGCGTTGGTTAAGTTGCAGTGCCCTGAAGTGGATTTCATCTGCAAGGGAGACGGTGAACAGTTGCTCCTCGACCTGCTTGAGCGGTTTGATGATCCAGCTGATGTCGCTGGGCTGACCTGGGCCAAGGATGGCCATGTCGTCCAGAACTCCGGCCGGCCGATGGAGCGCCATCTCGATCAGTGGCCCTTCCCAGATCGCGAAGGTCTTCCGCTCGACTTTATCGAGTCGATGCCGCTTGACGTGCCTGCGGTGCTCTCGATGGAGCGGTTCACGACGATGCAAACTTCACGCGGCTGTCCGTGGCCCTGCGTGTTCTGCGATATTCCGATCTTCAACGAAGGCAAATGGCGCGCGCGGAGTGCTCAGCATGTGGTGAGCGAACTCAAGTATCTCGAAGAATGCGGCTACGGGTCCGTCTATTTTGTCGACGACCATTTTTTGCTGCAACCCAAGCGGATCGAGGCGATTTGCCAAGGTGTGATGGATGCGAAACTCTCGATCCAATGGGGCATCGAAGGGCGCGTAGACTCGGTGGCCCAGCATTTGTTTCCTGCCATGGCCAAGGCCCACTGCCGGACAGTCATGTTCGGGATTGAAAGCGGGAGTCAGAAAATTCTCGATCGGCTTAAGAAAGAACAGACATTGGAAGAAGTGGCTACTGCGGTCAAGAATGCCAAGGCGGCCGGCATCGAGATCGTGCACGGCTTTTTCACCGTGGGCAACCCCGATGAAACGGTCGAAGATATGAATGCGACGTTCGACCTGGCTTCCAAGCTGCCGCTCGACACGTTCGGTTTCAATCGACTCTGTGTGTACCGAGGAACTCCGCTCTGGCAAGAATATGTGAAGCGCGGGCTCGTCAGCGAAACTGCCGATTGGTACAAGTATTTCAAATGTTCGACGATCGACCCGACCTGCTTGCCAGGAGAAGTGATCAATGAGGTCCGCCGTCAAGGGCTCAAACGTCTGTTCATCTATAAGATCCTGCACTATCCTCTCCAGACGTACCGGTTGATTAGGAGATTTCTCCGCTTTATGCCGGCGCGGGACGTGGCTTACCTCATCATCAAGCCTTTCCTGGGGAAAAATAAAGGCGCCACGAAGGCGGAGGTGCTTTCGAGGGCAGTCGAACATGGCGAGATGAAAGACGCGGCGGCAGAGCTGACCCAGATGACGGATGACATGCTCCACAGCGTGATGGAAGAGTCACGGCTGGAACGGCTACGCATCCAACAAGAAGCGGAAGGGTCGCGCGAGTTGCCGATGGTCCACAGTCGCTAGAGCAGGATGCTGAAAAAGCCCACCAGCGGCGTTCTCAGCTCGCAAGAATCCTCAACGTACCCCAGAGGGTACGCCTCCGGTTCTTGCTCCGCCTGCGGCCTTGCTGGACGGCCTTTTTGAGCATCCTTCGAGGAAACTTTCCTGTAAAATGGCCACCCCCTCGGTCAGCTGATTAGGAAGTAGGCTCCAAGCCGATTACCGCAAGCGCGGCTACGCTGCGCATCACCTTCTCATGGCCCGACATTACCGCCTGTGCTTTGCAGACTGCTAACCCGCATTATTCATGAGCGCTTCTGCTGCAGTCGCCGATCTGCTGCTGCGACGATCCTTCGGCCTACGGGCTCGTCCATCGGACCCTCACCGTACTGCACGAGTACGCTTCGGGTCCTCACGGCTCCGCGCGCAGGTCTCACGACGCGGCTCAGCGATTTCACAACGAACCGTTATGAATAATGCGGGATAAGGAACACACGATTGCCATTGTGGCCTCATTTTTGAGTTGGAGAAAGCGATACGCCGTAGGGAAAACTTAGTCAATGACTGCCCAGGTGGTGCTGCGCTAATCGACGAGTGCCTGCTTTGTTTCATCGAGATGTTTCTGGAGGTACGTCATGAAGGGTGTGCCGCCCGTTCCTACCGCCGTAGGGTTACTGTCGTGGGACTGGTGCTGGCGGTGAATATAACTGTCAGCGTAACCAATGTGGATCTCGCGAAATTTGGCGAGGAGATCGACGCAGGCGCTATAGGCAGCCCAGAGATCGGGGGTGCGGAGTTTTCGATCGCGCACATAGCCGGCGAGCAACGGACGCCCCAGATTATCGGTGGCTTTCTCTAGGTCCTGGAGGAAGGCACGGTGGCGAGGAGGCATGTAGTCGCGCATCTCTTGTAGATACAGGGTCAAGGGGTCAGGGGCATGAGTGATTCCGAGTCCTGCGTCGAGACAGGGCACAATTGTACTTTGCGCGCCGGTTTCGCCTCGGAATTGCTGTGGCTGTCCGGCATAGGTTTCGACGCTCTCGTAGGAGAGTCCGCTCGGTAGGCTAGGGCTATTCTTCCAGCCGTGGATATAGGGCCGTACGCGGTTGTAGTACACATAGGGATCGCAGCGCTCTGTCATTCTGAGCAACGTGGCGCGCATCGCTGTTTGGGCCAATGCCAAAGACTTGAGCCCGAGCAAGACCTCGTCCTTTTTATCCTCAGCCGCGCCATTCATCGCGCGCAGGAGCCCGGCCAACCCTGATCCCGCTTCTTGCTCGATCTGGATGTGGACCACGACAAACCATTCTTCATCCAAACCGCCGAGAAAATTTTGAAGCAGTACAATGTTATCGAGCTGAATCGGCTTTGTTTTGTCGAGTCGCCGCCAGTTATCGAGCGCATAGGATGCGTAGGAAAGAACTGGAGGTCGGCCGAGCCGCTGAGCCACCTGGTGCCAGGGTTGTGCTAATTGTGACGGCAGTGTCGCAGCCGGCTGGTCCGGCACTTCCCATACATAGGCATGCCCGCAAAACGAAAGAATTCGCATCGCCGCCCGATAATCTTCTGTGCGCCAGGTTGGAGGGATATGATGAAGCAGCTGGCGTGCCTCGTCAATGAACCTCCGGACTGTCCGAGCGCTCAGTAATTTCGGGAGTTCGTGCCCAAGATCGTTGAGCGTGGGGGAATCGGGCAAGTGGCCGAGGGGATCTTGTGGGAGAAAACCCTGTTCAGGCGAGATCTCGTAATCGGAGAGGTCGAGAGGAGCAAAGTTCATTGATCTCATAAGAAGCCTCTGATCCACGCGATATCAGCATCCACCCCACTCTACCACACCTTGAGTAAATCACAATCGGCGTATGGATTGGAAAATCAGCATGCCTCTGTTTGCAATCTTGCTCAGCGGACTGCACGTCACTGTTGCCGGCGAGCATGTTTCCGTTGATGGTCCGCTGATCGAGGCAAGTCCTGGCCACAAAGGCTTCGAGTTGAAGGACGATGCAGATGGTGAGGGGGAGGGATTTCTGCGACACACAAGAACAACACGTATGAACGCACGATCAATCCCGACAGCTGCCTCTACCGTAAGAGCGAGGGCCAGGGGCCAAACTCTGCTACAGGGGTCGCGCGACACCTTTTCATTTTTCTTTGTCCTTCCACCGAAACTTTGATCGATCTGTTTCTTTTTCCTTCGTTTCTGTGGACTGGAGGAGTGGGATTCGAATGGAAAGGTACTATGGTGAATAGCCTATAGCTCTGGGCGAAGCGGAGCGTGGGGAAGCAAGGAGAGGATCGTTTCTCCTCATCGGGGAAATCAGGTTTGAGTGGAAACAAAGTCGCTGATACCTGTCGTTTACCTAAAGATGCTCAAAATGGACGCCCAGCAAGGCCGTAGCGAGTGAAGACCGGAGGCGTACCCTCTGGGGTACGTTGAGGATCTGAACGATGCGAGAACGACGCTGGCGGACTTTTTCAGCATCCTGTTAGAGGGGGTTGATTGATCGTTCAACAAGATGACGTTGCTCGGCAGAGCGAAGGCGAATCTTGAAGATCACCCGGCGGCTTTTTTCACGGTTCACGGTGGCAACGGGGGCATAGATCAGGTCTTGTTTGCCGCGTCCGGACGCTGAGGCGATTTCTTGAAAGCATTGGTACGCTGTCGGCTCTGTGGCTTGAATGATCTCCAACCCCTTCACCATCACTGCCAGCGACCGTTCCTGACTTAGTTTCAAATTAAACGCATCGCTGCCTTGATCATCGGTGTGTCCCTCGATGGCGAGCGAGTCGATCTTACTACGCAGCGGTCCGCACAATGCCCCGACATAGAAGGGCAATGCTTCCTCAAGGAAACGATCTGCAGTAGGCGACAGGCTGCTTTCCCCAAACTCAAAGGTCAACCGGTCTTCCGGGACCACGATCACCAGCGCGAGAGGGTCTCGGGGGTCTGCATCGAGTGAGAGGCCTAACCGTTGAATGTGGTCGCGTAGAGCTGTCTGCACGTCCTCTTTGTTTTCTTGTAGCTCAGACTGTGCCGCGGAGGAGGTTTTGGTGATCTGCGCCGCGAAGAGCAGGATGAATACGATGGCGAGCGAGGTCATGAGATCGGTGATGCCGATTGTCGTGTGTGAGGCGCCGAAGGTCTGGTGTGTCGCGTGTCTCATGCGGTCGGCCGTTGCGTGGACCGTAACGGCCGTTTTGGCCAAAAGCGAAACCCTTCAGGGCCTGTGATGGAGGACAAGAGCCGCTGCTCTGGAAATTTGCCCGTCAGGCGGCCCATGAGGTCAGTGAGCGCCGTTGTTTCCTGTGCCTGATGGAGGTGCGAATCTTTCAGAAGCGTGGTGAGTTCATGAATTGAGTCATTGAGCGCCTTCATCGGAACGGCGAACTCTTCACAGAGGGCTCGAGGCAGTTCAGCCGTTATACGGTGCCCTGCTGCTTGCTCGTCTTCCTTCCATTTCGTCAAAGACCGAACAGCTGTGGTCAGTTCAGCAATGGGCGCTGTCAAGCTATCCGTACCCATACGCCCGACATATTCCCTGAGTTCCCCGCCGGAGGCCTGTCGACCTTCCCTGTGCTCGCCATGGGTCGGTGTGAGCTGCTCCAACATCTGTTCCATGGTTTTTCGGGGAAAGAGTTTGTCCATGAGGCCAAGAAACGTATGGTGGGCATTCATGAGCCGAGAGACCATCGGTTTTTCGATGAGTGTAAACAGATTGGCGGCAATTAGCCCGACGATGGACGTGAGGAATTTTCCTGCAAGCCCGTTAATGAGTCCCTGAATGCCGGCGATCTCTTGCCCGTCGGCATGGAGCTTACTGAGGCCAATGAATAGGGCGAGGAAGGTCAATAGCAACCCGATGCCGGTCACCAGAGAAGGGAGTTGGCTGTAGAAGGCCAGGTTGATTCGCTGGCTCAGGAGCGCGTCCTGCGTAAAGATATCTTCCGCTCTGCGTGTACAGAAAATGCGCGGCTCCACGAACCACGGGACATGTTCCAGGATCAGCGTCTTGCGAAATTGCGCCCAGAGCGGTAGGAACATCGGTTCCTTCTGCATGGCCTTGTCGAGTGTGCTCAGGTCGTCACAGTCGATACGGGTAGAGGAGGCTGTTGGCTGACTAGTCCGAGGTGTGAACCCTACGAGCGCACGACTCGTGAATCGCTCGCGATCGACATCGCCGCGATCGCGGGCGAGGGCGGTCAGCATCGGCCATACTCGATCGAACGGCCGTTGCGCGCGGGATACCTCCCACGTCAACCGTATCACGTGCCAAAGAAAGAAGAGCACGATTCCAAAAGAGCCGAGCCAGCTCAGCATCGGGCTTTGAGGCCCTCCCAAAAATGCCGCATCACGACTCAAGAATTCCCACAGACTGGACATGCCGGTCATTGTGTCCTCAGTTTCTACAAGACAAACTCATGTACGCTCCAACGCTAGAGATCGCCTTCTCAACTTCCGTGCCGCGCGCGACAGAGGCGGAAGTGCTCAAAAATCCAATGATCCCTGTGTTTGTTGGAGCCTACGCACCGGTTGCCCGGCAAAGAATGCCGACTCCATCGGCACATTCAGCCAGTGTCAACAGGTTGCATTCTGATGGGAAGCGTATAGCTAATGGCCGGGAGCCAAACGAAGACGGAGAGTTCCACGTTCCTATGGCTGATAGCATAGGGTCTAGGATTAGGGGCGGAGAACTATCTCTCGCTATAGATGAGCCTGCCCTAGAAAGCCCAGACTCCTTTTCCTCCAATCCTCACTTGTGCGGCCTACTGTGAGTGGTGTCGAGTGGAGTCGTGTGAGGTCCTATCGTTGGCGTCGTCGATATGCTTAAACACAATGAACCCTACGGGGATGATTCCCGTTGCAGCGCCGAGCAGAGCGACCCAAATACCCCACGGCTTCTTGGATTCGGGAACGATGTCATCCGCGAGAAAGTAGGTGATGATGAGGAACGCGCCGATAAACAAAAACTTTGCGAACCAACGTGGCGCTCGAATCAGATCGCAGAGCTTGTGCGCGCCGAAGACGAGACCGATGGCCACCGCCAGCGCGAGAAAGCCGCTCATCACGAGCCTCGATTCCTGCTTAGATGTGCAACTCGGGAATAACTTTCACAAACAGATCAAAAATAACACCATCTTCATCAGGTCGCTCCTCGCATTTTGAAACAAACTCAACAGGGATGTCGAGTAGGGATGAAGCTCCTTCCCGTGGGTGAGGGAACGTGAGGATATGAAAGTTTTTGTGACGAGCCAGATAGTGGTCTATGTCTTGGTCAGAGACATATCCTACATAGAACAGGATCCCATCATGTTTCTGAATTTCTAACGAGTATATGTTGCCACGCGTCGCGCGTAACTCGACGACGCCACACCTTGAGAAACCGTATATGCCGTTTGGCAAATCCTGTATGCGTGTTCCCTCTTCCCGTTCAGTCAGCGGTCTCAGTTGATGCTTGTGCCGCAGGCTCAGTATCTCGTTAGGGACTGCGTTCCCTTCCGGGATCCTTCCGACATCGCGCACGGTGTTCATCGGTAGAGGGTTTCTACTCCACAGATCGCCGAAATTCACTGAAAAGTTCAATCCGACGAGGTATACCAATCCCCCCAACCCAAGGGGCACAGCGATCAGATACAGAACCCACCGTTTCATGGCTGACAGGATACGCCCAAGTCGTCCCTGAAGTAAAAAGTAGTCTGTACGTGAGGGGCGGGGGAAAGATGTTAGACACCATCTCCTTGCAGAAGCAGCTGGGGGGTCTGAGACCTTTTACTTTCCGTTTTCTTAGACAGGCGAAAAGTGGTGAACGATGACCTGGGGAATTTTCTGAAAATCTCGGTCAGATGTCAGAATCGGAAGCCCATGCTGCATGGCGCTGGCGGCAATCCAGATATCGTTGGCAGCAACCGGAGTGCCGGCTTTCTTCAGCGCCACGCGAATGGTTGCGTAACGCTCCGACGTCTCTTCGTCTATCACCAGTACGCTGACACGGGGGGATTCCAGAAACATTCGCAACTCGCGCTTGTTGCTTTCTTGTTTGCTTCCTTGGAGAAATCCGGCGCGAAGCTCGCCGAGGACAATCGGACTTACCCATATCTCTTCGGCTTGCGGGATGGTCTCAACAATCTCGGGATGTCGTTTCTTGAACGCGATATAGGCAGAGCTATCCAGGAGCAGCCGGGTCATTTCCAAAGCTCCGGATCAATCGTGCGTTGCTCGGCAATAAGTTTGTCGAACGCGTCTGCCTCTTCCTTCGTCCAGGTTCCGACGAGATGATCCAGATCATGATAGCGGATCGGCGCTTTCTTTTTCGTCTTAGCCCCCGCCGACTCTTCCAACAACTCGATGACCGCCTTATTCACGCTGGTCTTCTTTTGCTTGGCTCGCTGTTGAACGGTACGGGCGACTTCGGGAGGAAGGTTCCGTAATGTAATCGCTTTCATGGCGCAAGACCTCCGTGCTTCACTAGTGCATCATAGTGATGCATATCCTACTGCATGGAAGAGGGTTCGTCAATTGATGTAGCTACGTGAGAGTGGGGGCGAGGGATTCGAAGTGCACATGGTGGATAGCCTACAGCCTATGGTTCGGAACGAAACGGAGAGTAGGGAGCAGGGAAGGACCGTCCGTCCCACCTGAGCAGTGACTAAGCGTTGGCAGAATCCTGGAACCCTTTCCATGGAACGACGCGATGGTATTCGGGCCCTATGTAATATGAGAAGAAGAAGCGATCGTCTGTCACAAGCAGTAGATTAGGATCTCGAAGTAGAAGAAGTTGTTGCATGTCATAAAAGTCATTCCCATTCGGTGCTAGAGGTGGCCCCAGCTGGAGAGGTGGCCCCAGTTGGTTGGACAGCATGTTCCATTCCTTAAGTGGCGCCTCGCAGTGGTCTGACTAGGCGGCAGTGAGCCGTGTCGTCAGGTTGTCGCAGTACACCTCTTCGGGCGTCTTGCCGCCAAGCGCTCGGTGCGGCCTCGTCTGGTTATAGAATGTCAGGTACCTCCCCACTCCCTGACGGGCGGCGCTGATGCTGTCATAGGCCCGCAAATACACCTCCTCATACTTCACGCTCCGCCACAGCCGTTCCACAAACACGTTGTCCCGCCAGCAACCTGCGCCGTCCATACTCATCTGGATGCCATGGTCTTTCAGGAGTCCCGTGAACTCCTGGCTGGTGAATTGGCAGCCTTGGTCCGTGTTGAAGATGTCCGGATTCCCGTAGCTGACCAGAGCCTCTTGGACTGCCTCGATGCAGAAGTCAGTCGTCAGCGTGTTCGACAGCCGCCACGCCAACACTCGGCGACTCGCCCAGTCGAGGACTGCGAAGAGGTACACAAAGCCACGCGTCATCGGAATGTACGTGATATCCGCCGCCCACACCTGATTGGATCGGGTGATCGCCAGATAGCGGAGCAGATACGGGTACACCCGATGTGCCGGATGTCGCTGGCTGGTGTGGGGTTTGCGGTACAACGCTTCGATGCCCATACGGGCCATCATGGTACGCACTCGCTTGCGCCCGATCGTGTGGCCTTCTCTCCGCAAGAGGTCGCGCAACATGCGGGCTCCGGCAAACGGAGCGGCCAGATGGAGCTCGTCGATCCGGCGCATCAGCGCGAGATCCGCTGACGATACCGACGTCGGTTGGTAGTATGCGGTCGAACGCGACAGCGCCAGGAGTTGGCATTGCCGCACCATTGGCAGTGAGTGGGTTCGGTCGATCATCGCTTTGCGCTCAGCAATCCCGCTTTGATGAGCGCCCCTTCTCAACAATCATGCTCCAGCGCCAGTTGCCCGATCTTGGCGTGGAGGACCTTGAGATCGGGCGCGTCCAACGTGGCCTTCGTCGTACTGCCAAACACGTCGACGGCCCGTGTTAGCAACTGCTGCTTCCATTCCGTGATCTGGGTGGGATGTACGCCAAATTGTGTGGCCAACTCCGCCAGCGTCTTCTCGCCTTTGACCGCGGCGAAAGCCACCTGTGTCTTGAAGGCCGCCCCATGATTGCGTCTCGTTCGCTTCATCGCCTCGCTCCTTGGTTCGCCCCTTAGGGCGTCGGGTTAAGCCAGGCTACCACTTATCATACTGTCCGAATTTCCGGAGCCCCCTCTTCCCAGCAAGGCCGCAGGGAGTTCGGCGACTGAAGCGTACCCTTGCGGTACGTTGCAGGGAGTCGAGCGACTGAGAACGACGCTGGGGATCATTTTCAGCATTCCTGCTAGGTGCCCATCTCCCAACTCGCCAGATACTTCACCTGCTCCTTCGTCAGCGTATCGATCTTCATCCCCATGCCGGCGAGTTTGAGCCGGGCGATTTCCTTGTCGATCACCGGCGGGACCGGATAGACCTTCTTCTCCAGCTTCTTATAGTTCTTCACCAGGTATTCTGCACCGAGCGCCTGGTTGGCGAAGCTCATATCCATGACGCTGGAGGGATGGCCCTCGGCCGTCGCCAGGTTCACGAGTCGTCCCTCGCCGAGCAGGCTGACCCGATGGCCGGTCTTCAGCGTGAATTGCTCGACGCCCGGTCTGATGAGGCGTTTCTTGCGGCTTAGCTTCTCCAACGCAGGAATATCCAGCTCGACGTTGAAGTGGCCTGAATTGCAGACGATGGCCCCTTCTTTCATGGCGGTGAAGTGCTCGCCGCGGATGACCTTGAGGTTGCCGGTGACCGT
>JBGTMB010000184.1:0-2354 GCA_041743755.1 Nitrospiraceae bacterium
CTGTTACGGACTCTAGGGGGGCATGCTTGAGGTCAAGAGACGACTGGAGCGAACGAATAACGGAGTTCGCAGCGATCCAATGCCCTGTCCACGCAAGAGCAAAGTTGTCGCTGACAAGCAAGATTTTCTTCGACAGACCACTTGGTCCTGCATCAGTTGATGTCAGGAAGTCGCCGATGAGAACCGGCGTGCCATAGGAAGGAAAGCCTGCGATCAAGGTCATGTGAACCGCCAGTCGAAAAAAGAACTGTTCCACGCAATGCCAGGACTATCAGACAGTTCCGCATGGTTGGTGACGGGGCAGTGCACAGGGAAGCGACGGTGAGGGCGCATGGTGAAGGGCATGAGAGCCTCGCAGGGAGGCGTATTGTAGGAGGGAATCGAAGGAAGGCGCAAGGGATGAGAACGATTTCTGAATAAAACGGCTTCAGGGGAAAATTCCTAGGGAACGTTTGAGGCTCTTTCCAGGACCGTATTTCCCGACGCATACCCCACTCCCTCCTCCCAATCTTTGCTGGTTTACTTCTCCTTATCAGCAGGGCGGCCTGTTTGGGCTCCCACTGCGCGCGTCCAACGAGGGCCTTCTGAGGCCGCGCGTTGCGCGAGCACAGGAGACCAACAGGCTGCCCTGCCCCTCCCTTGACTGCCCTTTCCACCGGCTCCTATAATCCCCTCAAGTTTCTTTCTGTAACCAACTGATTCAACTATAAAAATGGCAGAATTTACGCACTTCAATGAGTCGGGGCGGGCGCGGATGGTTGATGTCAGCGCGAAGGACTCGACTGAACGGGCTGCGACGGCTCAGGCCACCGTGTTTCTCCAACCGGAAACCCTTGAAAAAATTCAACGGGGCACGATTGCTAAGGGCGATGTCTTGTCCGTCGCGCAAGTCGCTGGTGTGATGGGAGCCAAGAGGACCCCGGATCTCATTCCCATGTGCCATCCGATTCTCCTCACCAGCGTCGATATCTCATTCAAGGAAGAAGTCCAGCCTGATCGTGAAGGCCGCTGTTCGATTACGATTTTGGCGACGGCCAAGACGACGGGGCCGACCGGGGTGGAGATGGAAGCGATGACGGCGGCCTCGGTGGCGGCACTCACAATCTACGATATGTGCAAAGCGATCGATCGTGGGATGAGTGTTGGCAATGTCTGTTTGCTCTCAAAATCTGGCGGCAAATCTGGAACGTATTCGAAGCAAGACTAAGGCAAGGCTGACGATGGTGACAGTCAAATTATTCGGCATGACGAAGTCACTGGCAGGGGGGCAGGGCTCCCTTGCGGTGGCATTGTCGAGTGGGCGACAAGTGAAAGATTTGGTTGAGCTTCTCAATGGCGGATATCCGATGATTGGGGAACTGATCCAGAAGAAGAAAGTTCTGGTGTCGGTGAATCAGGAGATTGCTCATGAGGATACGACGATTCAGGATGGCGACGAAATCGCCTTGCTGCCGCCGTTTGCAGGAGGCAGTCCGTCGGATGCGATAGATGATCAGATGTTTGTTCGCGTGCAACGGGAAGATTTTTCCGTCGATGCGGAGATCAATCGAGTGCGCGCTCATTCGAAGCGCATCGGCGGCGTTGCGACATTTCTTGGCATTGCCCGGGATCGTTCCAAGGGACGGGATATCGATAGTATGACCTTCGAGCACTACGAAGGGATGGCCCAAACGAAGCTGCGTGAAATCCGCGAGCGGGCGTTGAAGGACTTTGACATCATTGAGGTCGCGATTCTCCATCGGTATGGTGAAATCGGCATCGGTGAAAACATTGTGTTGATTGTCGTGGGGGCTGAGCATCGGGCCGACGCGTTCCGCGCCTGCGAATGGGCAATCGCTGAACTGAAACGAATCACCCCGATTTGGAAACTTGAACACACACCGGAAGGTGAAGTCTGGGTGGAGGAACACCCGTAGGGACGTGAGGGGTTAGGCGTAAGGGGTAAAGGGCAAACAAAGGATGATGAGCGAATCACCGAAAGATACAATTCAAGCGGCTGTTGCTGATGTGTTTGGTCGCCCGCTCAAGAGCTTGCGTTTGTCCGTGACGGATCGATGCAATCTCCGCTGCTCGTACTGTATGCCGGAGCAGGATTATGTGTGGCTGCCGCGCGAGGATGTGCTGACCTTTGAGGAAATCGCAAGCCTGACCGGCTATTTCACTGACCTCGGCGTGGATCGTGTGCGGCTGACCGGTGGAGAGCCGTTGCTTCGGCGCGATTTGCCCCGGTTGGTGCATCTGTTGCTGCAAAACCGGCGACTGACGGATATCGCTCTGACGACGAATGGCATTCTTCTGGCGGACCAGGCTGAGGCGCTGTATGAGGCCGGTCTGCACCGCATTACGGTGAGCCT
>JBGTMB010000185.1:0-3158 GCA_041743755.1 Nitrospiraceae bacterium
GTAGCGGTCCATGAACTCGGCCATCGAAAGCCCAGCTTGAAACTGCACTCGATTCATCGTCATGGTTCACCTCCTGATGGCGGTGAACTCATCTTCCACCCTCACTGGCTCACCGCGTGAGCCTGCTGAGGTTCGTCGCTAATCAAGAACAGCGATCACGGACCGGCTATCCACCATGGCTTATCGCCAACGATGACCATAATTGCCTGGCGGTGCTGCTGCAGAGCCATGAAGAATGTTGCAGCAATTGCTAGAAGGGGTCGGCGCGGCCATCGACCATGCGAAGACCGCCATTGACAAGCTCACTGACGAGATCAACGCTTCGCTGCCCAGCATCAAGCAGCGCTGAAACTTCTGTCAATGGGACTTTGCCCCGACGCTTCCCACTCAACGACGTTCGACCCCAAAGCGGCCACCCGCACCGTTAGACGCTCGTCTGACGGTGGTTCCCATGGAGCTACTTTGCTGGTGAACGTTCTGAGCACTCAAGCACACACTGGATGCCCAACGGATCGCTGAATGGCGCGCTCATGCGTCGCATGATACTTCTCGTTGCTTTCGAGCCACGCACAGATCTTGGCTGAGGTGATAAACGATGGGTTCGACTTCCGCCTTCCTCTTGCACATTACCGATGCACACCTTTCGGGTGATTTAATATCCCAGAACGATGTTGATATTAAGCTGCCCCTTGAAGCTATTGAGCCCACGCAGAGAAGGAAGATCTTTGAAGACAGCCTCGCTGCTGTTGCCGCCTTCCTCAAGGAAAACAAACAGAAGCTAACCGCCACGCTTATTGGTGGCGACATTTCCCAGGGCGGAATGAAGCCTGGCCATGAGCAGATGCAAAGCTTGTTATCCCGAAGACTCAAGGCGTGTGGCTGGACTCCCAGCAATACAATCGTCGTCCCGGGCAATCACGATGTAAGGCTGGGTTCTAAACCTGGAAGCAAAGAAAGATACGCCGAGTTTCTCGCTGCGTGGCGGGGTGATCAGTACGTGACCCCCATCTTGGACGGCGTGGATGGGAACGCCCGCCAGATGTCCGCAAAAGCGCTCCGCTATCCACAGCGATTCTTGTTTAAGGCGCCGATCATCGGATGCGAAAAATCCCCGTTGGTGGTTGTTCCCTTGAACTCCTCTAACTGGTCGCATTCTCCTATTAAAGAAGGCGAGAAGCTGAGAGCAATTATCGACGCAGGTCTTGCGAGATATAAGTTTCGCGATGACCCGGAAAGGCAGCGACTAAGCAAGATACTCAGATCATTGCTAGTGCATGATGCTGCACGAGTGTCCACTGAGCAACGTGAAGCTCTTTCTCAATTACTGGCGCGGGTCCGCGACGAAATTGACGAGCACGCTATCGTTCTTGTGCTTACCCATCACCATCTGCTTCCTGTCGGAGCGTTTGAGGAGGTTAAGACCTTCGCAGACATGACCAACCTTGGCGAGGTTCGGCAATTCTTGGCAGACAAGCGAATCGACATTGTCGTACACGGCCACAAGCACACCGAATCCACGTATAGAGACTTCGTACCGAGTGACCGCGGGGAGGTTGGTGAGGAGCATGAAATGCTCGTCATTTCGGGCGGCTCGAATGAGAGCCTATCGGACAAGACCGTCTCTCCCTGTCGTCTGATACAAATCGACAACTTACCCTACTCCCCGACGGTGACTGTGCGGCCGATTCACCTGCCCCGCCGGGGCGGCCACGCCCAGCCCGAGTGGGTCATGACAGGCAGAAAATACCCACTGCGATTGGATCAGAAATCGCCCAGCTCGCCCCTAGTCTTGTCAGCCACCAATGTCGACGCGTTATATCAACGAGCCCAGCAGGTCGTGAGCAACAGCTCGGTTCAGAACGGCGGCCGGACCCTTGTGTGTCACCTCGACATTAGCAACGACGCAAACTCCCAAACTGGGCCGCTTCCGTTTCCGAGAACCTACGAAAGTAGGATAGACGAACTGCCAGGCTGGCTCGATAAAGTCGTCAGATGGTGGCAGCTACCGGCGTCAAAATCGGAAGATCGAGTTCCATACATTCACGGCGTACGATTGTATCGATATCACGGATTCATCGATCAAGTACGCCGAATAATCAAGGTACTGAAGACGAAATCCGGGAAAGAGACTCACGCTGCGGGAGGTTCCATGGCCGACGCAGTAGCTCTGTTGCTCGATCTGAATCGAGATTTCAACAAAGACGAGAATTCAGGAGGATATCTGGCGTTCTGCCTAGTTCAGTTTGTCTACCGAACGCAGCACGATAAGGAATTCCTCGACGTAATCGCCTACTATCGGGCGCAAGAATTCAAATACTGGTGGCCAGTGAACGTAGCAGAATTGGTCTATCTTCTAAGACAGGTCACGCAAGAGTTGGGGCATTCGGTGCGACCGGGATGTGTGACGACCGTGGCACCTCTAGCGCAGATCTCTCAGTCGCATCAGACACCGACTCGAGTAGCGATTCCTTTCATCGATCAGTTGGTGGACCATGAGCCGCATCGGCTCGCCTACACGATTGATGCCTTACTTGTGCCGAAGAAGCGGCGCACGCAATACCACGATCAAGCTTTGGAGATGTGGAGGATATGCGTTACAGATATTGCCATTTCGACGAAGGAACACAATGGGCTCGGACATCCGGTCGCTATTGTTGGCATAGAATTCGCAATTGACTGCATACAGAAATCGCTACACGCCAAGACCGAACGGGGTAAGAAAGTGCTTAGCCTCTTCGAGCAAATGAAAGATAAGAATGCTCCATTTGTGAAAGGGATGATGACGCCAATGCAGTTTGTCGACTGGAGCAGACAGACCCGAGCCTTACTGAGTAAGTTTGAAAAGCTGGTGGGTTAGTGCTGTGTCGCTGACCCGATAGCTGACGGCTTCTGCCACGCGTCGCGGGATGCGATGTCCACCGCCAACCAGCAACGTCGGCGATTGTCCGTGCGGCTTTCAATATGCGGTGATACGCCCGCGCTGACAACCGTGCCGCGTCCTCGCCTGCGCGAGCAATGCGCCGCCTGCGGCGTCCGGGGAATATGCAATGCGATTTCCGATGGCAAGAGCCGCGCGTTCAGCTTGCCTTGGCGCTCGTGCTGCCGATCGCGCGCGCCGATGACGCGCGCGGCCTGCGTATGGCCAGCGCCTCGGCGCC
>JBGTMB010000186.1:0-3706 GCA_041743755.1 Nitrospiraceae bacterium
CGAAAAGCAGAGCGTAAACGACGGATTCATAGAGCATCGCCGGATGCCTGGGAAGACTGTCGACGCGGGTAAATACGATGGCCCATGGCACCTGTGAGGGCGCACCGAGGATCTCTGAATTGAACAGGTTCCCAACCCGGATGAGACTCGCTGTCGGCAGAGCAGCAATCGCTATCCGATCGCCCAGTTCAAGAATACTAAGGTCACTATATTTTCTTACGTAGAAAGACAGCGCAACCAGAACGCCGGCAAAACCGCCGTGACTGGCCAATCCGCCTTGCCAGATCATGAGAATATCCCAAGGCCGGGCGAGATAATAGTCCGGTTGATAAACGAGGACGTGGCCGAGCCTGGCACCTACGGCAGTGCCCAACAGAACATACAGGAACAGGCTCGATAGGTTTTCCTCCGAGCGGTGCTCACGGCGATAAATCCGGACCAAAATGAAATATCCCAACATCAGACCCAATGCGAACAGAAGACCATACCAACGGAGCGTAAAGGGGCCAAACCTAAGGATTTCGGGAGCTACGTTCCAGATTAGGTGATTCACGAATTGATTGAGAACCGATTGAGGGGTCAAAAGCCGATAAATTCTAAAAGTTTACTTACAATTTTGCTCGCGAGTTTAACCGGCGGAAGGCTTGGGCGGAAACCGAAGGCAGCGTAAATCCAGGTGGAGCCTAGTCCTCCCAAGACTGCCGCGACGTACAATATCCCGGAAAGGGCAAGTGCTCTCTTGCGCCCGAATGCCTTTGAATAAATCCTCAGATCCCTCGGATGAATGGAGCTTGCCAAGCAAAAGCTGATAATACCCGCGTAGCTGAGACCGTCGGTTTTAAACAATGCGTGAACGACCGGGAGATTTCCAAACGGCGACAGCGATACAATGAACGAGAGAAACGGAGCGACAATGGAGTTCGTTAGATCAGAGAATAGTGTGGCATGGTCGAAGAGATCGGCAAATGGGCGCCACCAGGGTTGAAGCCCAGCGGTGAATATCAACCCACCCAAAAGAATGCCAACCAAAAGCGAGGGAGCGAAGCGCACGACCTCAATCCCGATAAACCTCAGGACGACTTGCCAACCGCTGACCGAAAACAACAATGACCGCCAGGAAGGAAAACCCGGCGATTCCATGGCTAGGCCGCCTCCGGGATTGTTGCCGGCGAGTTTTTCAATATGGTGGAGTTTGAGAAACCGCAAAGCGAACGCGACGATTCCGATCATGACTAGGGCACCGAGTAGTTGCCCGGTGGCAAACTCCGCACCCAGAGAAAGGGCAAAGAGAGCCCCAAAATGGATCGTCATGTTTCGGCTGGCGATGAGAAAAGCAAAGGAGCGGGCAGGTGAGACACCGTCTTTGAGCAGGTCGAATGTCGTGTCGAGGCTCGCCTTTCGGCCACCGGTTCCAACGATACCGAGGCCAATGGCTTGACTGACACCTTTAAAGCCCTCTTGCGATTGACCGACCACCGAATTCCATGCACTTCGACGGTAACGAGCGGTGATCAGCCCCGAGATCAAAAAGCCCGGCGCCCAGACTACGTAAAAGAGCGTTGTGAACTTAAAGAGTTCCCAGGCAAAGAACCCGGCTTGCTCGACAAAAGCTACCATAAGATCCGTTCGACTTGATCCCGCGTGGCGATGATTTGAGGAATCACTGTTGATATTTCAGGATCTCAAGTGATAAAGGCATATTTTCCCCCACCACCCTTGCCTCCAGTTGAACATCCTTCAGGCCTTCGCCCTTCAGCTTGATCAGCTCAGGGTTTTCCACAAGCGAGAATCGTTGATTTAAACCGGCAGGTTGAAACATCAACCGGCCATCTGCGGCGACCACATTTCCTCTCGCCATAATGAAAATATCCCTGGGTGTGAACCCGGCTTGTGAAACCGCCTTCCGCAAAACTTCGGGCTTGAGTTCCTTCCCGGGCGCAATACTGAAAGTCGCCTCGGCCTTTTCCAGACTCACCTTCAAATTTTCCACGCCTTCCAGGCGTGTCAGGGCCTTATTGACCCCGTAACCTCATATGGGTCAAACCATACCATCGACTTTCATACGTACGCCTATCTCGCCGGCCGCCAACGACGGCGCAAAAGAGAAAAACATGAAAAGCGCAAGAATAAAGAAACCTAAATATTTGCTCCGTATCATTTCTACGCTCCTTATCCTGGTAGTTTTGTTGTAACCGCAACGTGGATCAAACAGTTCCTTGCGAAACTCAAAACAGGAAGCGAAACCCGAAGAGAAATCTGTAATCTTGATGAAGCTGTCTGCCGTTAACGCGATCCAGCACTGGAAACTGAACCGACGTTTCCAGCAGTGCGTTGTCGATAAAAATATACTGGATGCCAGGAGACAGAAAAATCGTATCGCCGCCTGAGGCGGATACCTTACTGCCGCCCAGAATATTGCGCTCGCGATGCTCCCCGTTAAACTCCAACAGAAGACTCAATTGGGCATTCTCGATAGGCCATTTCGGATAAAGTTGGTAAGCGTAGGCAAGATCGTAATTCGTCACCGTGCCGAAGCGAAATCCGTCATGGCGCGAGTTGTATTTGAATTGAATTCCCCCTTCGACCGCATGGAAAGCGGTTATCCAACTCCCCGCAAGACCAAAAGAAGGGTCAATACCCCCGGAACCGAGCTGAAGCGGGCGCGGAAGCTTTTCGCCGTCTTTTCTTTTCGACGTACTTCCGGTGGGCAGCTCCAATCCACCGAGCAATGAAAACTGCGTGCTGCCCCGAGGGACGTCTTCGCGATAAAATCGATACTTGCCGGTAAGGCTGACATCGCCGACCCCTCGAGCATCGAGATGTCTTTTGTCCGGCGTCTTCATCTCCTTAATCAGGTACGGCACAACAACGTTCACAACGGCATCGGTTGCGAGATTGTAGCCGAGGATGCTGGGAATCTGAATTACATGGAGATTTTGATCGCCGTTCGCCTCGCGGCTTATCTTGACGAAACTCCTCAGCGCGGTGCCGGAGAAAAATTGTGTTCGCGCCGACACCCCTTGGATAGGGTCGGCATCAGATTTAGCGACAAGCGCTAAAGCAGAAACCAGCGTCGCTATCACATATGGCAGTTTCATAATCATGAATGACCCTTTATCGCGATTTGTCCTTCATCATCATTCGCATCATCAGGAACACGCCAACTGGACAAGCCAGCAGTGCCACAAGGCTCAGTGCCCCGCTTGCGATCGCGCCCAACGAGAGGCCGAAAAATGCGATCGCGGCGAAAAGGAGAAGCGGCGCCGCACAGCAGATCGCCATGCCAAGCGTTCCCTTAAGCCATCCCTTGCTCTGGATCGGACAGGCAGCTGATCCTTCTCGAGTTTTCACCGCGATTTCATTCGGAGTTTCCGCACTCATCTTTTCCTTATCTAAAACGATTTGTTCAGACATAAAACCCTCTTTTTGCTTTCGATAAATTCTTTACTGTTGCTTTTTCCAATTCGTTCCCGCGTCGGTGCTCAGATAAATTGTGCCTTCCAGCGTCGACAGAAACACCTCGCTTGCTTTCTTTGGATTGACCGCAACCGCCGCCAGATTCTTGAGATCATTGCCCATGCGCTTCCAAGATGCGCCCGCATCCGTGCTTTTGAACAGACCATCGCGCATGGCGACAAACATGATCTTCGGGTCTTCAGGGTTCGCCGCGAAGCCGTTCACCGTCCGATTGGCGGGCAGACCGCCC
>JBGTMB010000187.1:0-6133 GCA_041743755.1 Nitrospiraceae bacterium
CTGGCACATCGGCAGGACACAGCGGTGCGGTACCGCATCTACGGCCATATTCTGAGTTGTAACGCGCGGCTGCACGAATTGGAGCTGACTCTGCCTCCGGACTCGACAGAGCATACGGACCTACGAATTCAATTTTTGTCGTCTAGTGAGTCCGTCCCCTTACCCTCATCCTGGTACCTGACCGTCTCCCTTGCCGATGGCACACCCTGGTTGCGTTACGCCGAAATCGCTTCAGGCTACCTCCTGCACTTTCCCCATCTGGCCGACTTTGTCTACGACACGTCGAGCGATTCGATTCGCTGTATTCCACAGGCAAAAACGCCTGCACACACCCTGCATCACCTGCTCTTGGATCAGGTCCTTCCCCTTGTGCTCAACTACAAAGGGAATGAGGTCTTGCACGGGGCTGCAGTCGTCACACCCTATGGCGCCTGTGCATTCGTCGGTCCAACCGGCGCAGGAAAATCTACCTTGGCGGCAAGCTTTCTGTCTGCGGGATATTCCGTGTTAACCGATGACTGTGTCGTCCTGCATCTCCACGATGGACACATCGTCGCCATCCCCGCCTATCCTGGCGTCAGGCTCTGGGACGATGCGATTTCCGCTCTGTTTGGCACGATTGGATCTTGTGCGCCAGTGGCGCATTACACCCCCAAACAGCGATTCACTGACACGCTTTCTGCGGCATCTTTTTGCTCTTCTGCAGTGCCGTTGGTTGGTATCTACGTGCTGGATTCAAACGACACGGAGCATGGGACATCAGTCTCTACTCCTGAGGTATCCCAGCTCGCAGAGCGCGAAGCGCTCATGACACTCCTCTCACTCGCGTTCAAACTGGATATTCGAGACCGCCGCATGTTGACGCGAGAGTTCGATTTTCTCCATCGTCTCGTGACTCACATCCCAGTTCGTCGGTTGACCGTCCCTGATTCTTTCACGGCGCTTCCTGCTGTGCAGGCAGCCATCCTCCACGATCTGGCACTCTCATGCTGACGATCCCATCGGTGCATCCCTATCTGATGACGTGGCTATTGGAAGACCCCTCTGAACGTGAACCACTCACAGCCCTGACTCACGATTCCTGGACGACAATCATCGAGGAAGCCATTGCTCAACGGTTAGCGGCGCTGCTCTTTCGCCGGCTCAATCATTCCAACGACCAACACCTCGTCCCTAGTCATTTACTACAGCTCCTCACGCAACAGATGGTACAGCAGACGGCATGGAATTTACTCCTCACGAACGAGCTCGAACATATCCTGACTGCATGCCAAACGCGTGGCATCACGTGCATTCCCATTCGTGGCCCGGTGTTCGCTGCACAACTCTACGGCGATTGTTCAATGCGCCAGATGGACGATCTTGACATACTCGTTCATCGCGAAGACCTGTCGGCCATCAGGGACATGTTCGACCAGTTCGGTTATCTACGGCATGAACAGCAGCCAGGTTTTCTGGAAACCTTTTCCTATTCACTCGAATTCATTCACCCTCAGCATGGTCTCATTGTCGAGCCCCATTGGACGCTAGCCTATCCACCATTTGTTGCTGCCACTGACATGGCGCCGGTATGGGCGCGAACCGTAAAACAACAATGGATGAATAGAGAGACCTGGGCACTCGGCCAAGAGGATCTTCTCCTTCATCTCTGCCTTCACCTTCTTCATAAGGGCGAGCATGCGCCGCTGTTATGGTATTACGAATTGGACGGGCTGATCCGTCAACAGCACTCGCGCCTAGGCTGGAACATCTTCGTGCATCACGCTCAGGAGATAGGCCAGGCCACTCTCATCGCCGATGTACTGGCGACCGTGATGTATCACTTCCATTCCCCCATCCCCGACTCAATCATTCGCCGTCTTCTCTCTCCTTCACGGCCCTCTCACTCGATTCCCCTTCGCCCGATCCGAGATCATATGCTGACTCAACCATCACTATACGGACGAGAGGAATTTGCACTCCTTTGTTCGTTACAAGGCCTTCGACAAAAAATCCACTACACCTATACGCTCCTTTTTCCATCCGTTCAATTCATGACTCAGCGTTACGGATTATCAAGCCCCATGGGTCTTATCCGCTCGTATATCGCTCGGGCCTGGCACCTCTCTTGGCAAGGATGCAAATTGGTATCTGCCTGGTTGCTGGCCACTCTCGCCACACGACAGAGCTGAGAAAGATCGCTATCGGTTTCGGCCTGAATGTCCCGCATTTTTCATAGATCCTTTTGCCCGTTCTATCCGTAGAGTGTTATAGTCGTGGCGGGCATGAGGCGATTACGATTTTCTTTCCATAACTCGCTCTCGTAATGGACAGACCCTCACCACACGCCACCTCGATCATCGACCCAACGTTACTGGCCCGTGTCGTCAAAGGCGATCAGCAAGCATTCAGTCAGCTCTACGACTACTCGAGCACGCTCTTGTTCACATTGGCGGTCAGGATGTTGGGGAATCGGGAGGAAGCGGCGGAGCTGTTGCAGGATGTCTATTTAGAAGTCTGGCGGAAAGTTTCCCGCTATGACGTCGGGCGAGGAACCCCGATCGCCTGGCTGATTACCCTCACCAAAAGCCGGGCCATGGACCGACTAAGGGCCAGAGCCTCACGAGGCTATCGGGCTACCAATTCACTGGAAGGTGGAATGGCGACACAGGTGGCCGACCCTGCTCCAAGCCCGCTTGAGACGCAGGCCGATCAAGAACTACGCACTGCGATTGGAGCCGCTGTGGCAGGACTACCTCAGTCGCAGCAGCAAGCGATTGAACTCGCCTACTACGAAGGGCTCTCCCATACCGAGATCGCCACGAGGCTGAACCAGCCGCTAGGGACTGTCAAGACCAGGATCAAACTGGGGATGTCCAAACTCCGAGAGAGCCTCCAACAGTGGGGGCGCCAGGGTGAGCTGCAATGACGCATGAAGAACTTGAAGAATCGGTTCCTTTGTATGCTGCAGGGGCACTAGACCGGAGCGAACGACAGGCGTTGGAAGCCCACCTGCTCTCCGGCTGCGTCTCTTGCCACGCTGCGCTGAAGGACTATCAATCTGTCGCCGCGCTCCTCCCACACGCTCTCAGCCCAATCACGCCCCCACCCTCCCTTAAAGCCACCATCATGGCTGAACGAAACCCCGCATCCATCCCAGCTGAAGCGGCCACGAATGAACCGGCCAAGCAGAGTTTGGAGCCGGGCGAATGGATGAACCATCTCTTTCCACCCGTCGCCCCTGCCCAATCATCGTCACTCCCCTGGGCCCTGGGCTTCGCCACATTCCTAGTCGTGGCGGTCGGTGGATATGTCGCCTGGAGCGTATCGACAGAACGTTCCGTCACGACATCGAATATTCAGCAGCTCGAAGCATCGCTCAAGGAGAC
This sequence comes from Nitrospiraceae bacterium, assembly GCA_041743755.1. Taxonomy (GTDB): domain Bacteria; phylum Nitrospirota; class Nitrospiria; order Nitrospirales; family Nitrospiraceae; genus Palsa-1315. The sequence goes on from JBGTMB010000187.1 coordinate 3,369, forward strand.
ATCGACGAAGTTTGCAAATTTGCAACGTGAGGCCGGCGACCAAGCCAAGGCCCTTGCTGAATTACGTAACGAATTGCAGCAACGAACGGATGAAACCGCTGAAACCAAAGAACAGCTGACCCAACGCGAGGCTGAACTGGAAGAGATACGTGTTCAATTAAGCCAACGTGGAAACACTCGCACCGTCGAGACGCCTCAGGACGAATTGGCCACACTCCTTCGAATTCCCAACGCAAAGACGGTCTCCCTCGCCGGATCGGACATGGCAAAACAGGCCGCGGGGTTCCTGCTGTACGATTCGCGCACCCAAAAGGTCTGGCTCTACTCCGTCAACCTACCCGAATCTCCCGCCGGCACGACGTATCAGCTATGGGCCATTCACGACAAACCCGTGAGCATCGGGACCTTTAATATGGATACCGGGAAAGCCGCTCACCTACTCGTCAAGAAGGCGCCAAGATTCGTGGATGCAAAGACCTTTGCCGTCAGCCTTGAGCCATCAGGCGGCCGCCCGCAGCCGACCGGACAGATCTATCTCCTGAGCCAGTCGTAATCCACGCAACAATCAATGCACAACCTCCCTCCGCTCACCCGATACAACATTTCTCTCACAAAGGTAGAAATAACCTCTCCACTCGCGTCACTCACACCTCGTCTAGGCACAAGACATTTTTGTGATAACCGCCATGACAATGCGAGTGAGCTACACGCCTTTTGGCATGATGCTGGATCCTTGCCCATGAGAAAGCCTCAAAAATTTAACGGAAAATTTACAGCATATTTCTATTTCACTGAGGTATAACGCACGTGAAAGTTTTTTGTTGCACGACGGGAGTGTCATAGCGGCCTCCCTGCACAGTGAGAAGGCTCGGGAGGCCCGTGATGCAGGCACGTTCAAGTTGGACTACACCCGTATACTGCGCGCTGATCGTTCTCGCCTCCTTCGCTGTCTATGTCTGTCCGGAAGACGCGCTCGCCGTTCGCCCCTTCGTCACGGATGATGCCCGGATTGTTTATAAGGGACAAGTGACGACAGAAACGTACGGCGGCATAACGATGGTAAAGGGAGACAAGCCGGCTATCGAGGCGCGCACATTGGAAGGCCTGGGTATCACCGACCGCTTCGAACTGACCGCGGGCGGACTCGGTTTCACCTATCAGGACAATCAAGCGCGCCCCCTCGACATGCTGATTCAGCCGAAGTATGTCTTGCACAGTTCCCTCGGCGCGATTCCTTCTCTCTCCGTAGCAGCTGCCTCTTTATTTCCCCTCAGCGGCAATCGCCAGCATTGGGATGGCTACGCCATGGCTCACGTCAGCTGGTTTCTGTTTACACCGGATGCCGACAATGACCCCTATGACAATAATCTGGCCATTCATCTCAATCTCGGCGCGAAATCACGGTATGATGCAGGCCCGGCGACATACCGAAGCAAACTTTATTGGGCTGCCGGTTTTGAGGTGATCACGCCTGTGACACGGGAGATACGGTTCTTGGGTGAAATATTCAACGGTGATCCGTTTTCTTTCGAAGAAAAGTTTCCCGCCTTTCAAACCGGCTTTCGCTGGTACAAGAGTCCCATGGTCCAGATAGACCTAGTCTTTCGGGGCTTACGGAACGGTTCGCTGGAAACGCAGGCCCCGACAGGTGCGGAGTTTTCTCCCGGCTGGAACTATACGATTCAGGCAGGCCTACGCATGTTATTCGATGTCTTCAGATAATCATCCTGAGTTTCGAAGCGACATGAATTCAAATGGACGACGTCAGCGAGCACGACCAGCACATCTCTTTCTGTCATAGCGCGCCTCTTCTTTCTCGCCGAACCACCTGCTAGGATGCCCGCGCTGAGTTGAGGAGATAATAGTGTTGGAAGACGAGCGCGCACAGGATCTCATCTTTATGCGAGCGGCCCTGGAAGAAGCAGCCAAGGCGCCGGCTGTCGGCGAAGTGCCGATTGCCGCCGTGATCGTTCACGACAACCAGATTCTTGCCCAAGCACATAATTATCGAGAACTCTGGCAGGATCCCACAGCCCATGCGGAGGTCATTGCGATCCGTGCCGCAGCAACGGCATTGGGCACATGGCGCTTGACCGACACGACCCTCTACGTGACCGTCGAGCCCTGTTCGATGTGTATCGGCGCGATTATTTTAGCGAGGGTGTCCCGAGTCGTCTTTGGGGCATGGGATCAGAAAGCCGGCGCCTGCGGATCGTTGTTCGACCTGCCTTCAGAGCCGAAGCTGAACCACCGGGTCGCCGTGACTGGCGGGATACTCGAACAGGAGAGCCAGGCCCTCATTCAGAAGTTCTTCAAGGGGCTCCGCGAAACACCACCAGCGGCAAATCCACTTTCCGCTCAATAGAGGAAGGCGTGGCCTTACGAGAGGTTTCGGACAATCTATTTCAGCATGCGAGAGCACCGCGCAGGATGCTCAAAAAGGCCGTCAGCAAGGCCGCAGCGAGCGAAGAGGCGAGGAGGTACGTACAACACTTCGTGTGGGCCGTTCGCCCGTACAATGGATCTTGGCGAATGGAAGAACCCCTCAAGGAATCCGACATCCGAGAGCCTTTGAGCGATGCGAGAACGATGCTGGCGGGCTTTTTCAGCATCCTGCTAGACCGCACTGCACGACCCAGTCTCTCCCCTGAGCCGCCACAGCCGCTTCCCATCCCTCGCCACAAGCAAGCAGACGAACCCTCCAATTACTGTGGAGTGGAGAGCCCTCTGGGACCAGAACCTCGGCATCGGCTCTCTCCGTTCCT
>JBGTMB010000188.1:0-21011 GCA_041743755.1 Nitrospiraceae bacterium
GAAGAATCGTATCGCCGGCCTCCTGCATTGTCAACGGGGTATTAGGCCTATCGGGTTCCAACCGACTAGGCCCTTGAGGCCTGGCAGGAGGCTGAATGAGTCCAGAAGCGTGACAGGAAGGAACCGCGCCAGGGTATGGCAGATGGAAAGGGTCTTTCATAGCATCCCGCGTGTTGTTCCAGTTGCCTCCGACGCGAGGACCAATAAGGTTCTGGCGTGCCACAATAATGTTTTGCAAGTGTTTCGGGGATGGTTCGATCGTTCATTGATTGTCGTGTTGGGCTAACGTAGAATAACTCATCACTCATCACGCTATTTCGCGATGGACATTATAATGCAGTCCCTATCGACACTTCCAAAACCGATCGCCGATTATCAGCAGGTGCCTGCAGAGGAACTCTTCCGCCGGACGGTTGAGGCGAAACGGCTGTTGGGGGATCGGGTCATGATCCTCGGCCATAACTACCAACGGGATGAAGTGATCGACCATGCGGACTTTCGTGGTGATTCCCTTCTGCTCTCGAAGCTGGCTGCCGAACGGTCAGAGCGGCCCTATATCGTCTTTTGTGGTGTGCACTTCATGGCCGAGACCGCCGATATCCTGAGCCGCACCAAGCAAACCGTAATCCTCCCGGATATGGCCGCCGGCTGCTCCATGGCCGACATGGCGGCCATCGAACAGGTCGACCAATGCTGGGAGTCGCTGGGACGAATCCTTCCAGTGGAAGAGGCGGTTATGCCGGCGGTCTATGTGAATTCTGCTGCGGTGCTGAAAGCCTTTTGTGGAGAACATGGAGGGATCACCTGCACCTCCTCTAACGCGAAGGCGGTGATGGAATGGTCCTGGGCCAGACGGGAGAAAATTCTTTTCTTCCCGGACGAACACTTGGGCCGCAATACGGCCAATAAGATGGGCCTATCGAGAGACGAGATGATCGTATGGGACCCCTATCAACCCAACGGGGGTCACACACGTGAGGCGATCTTGCGCGCGAAGCTTATTCTCTGGAAAGGCCACTGCAGTGTGCACCAAATGTTCCAGCCCGTGCATGTCGACAATTTTCGCAAGCAGTATCCGGATGGCAAGGTGATTGTTCATCCCGAATGCCATGAGGATGTCGTCAATCGGGCAGACCTGTCCGGCTCCACTGAACTGATCATCCGCACGGTCACGGCCGCGCCGGCCGGGACGGCCTGGGCGGTGGGAACCGAATTGAACCTGGTCAATCGATTGAAGCGTGACCTCACCGATAAGAAAGTTTTCTTCCTCTCCTCCACGGTTTGCCAATGCGCGACGATGTTCCGGATCGATGGAGCCCATCTCTGCTGGGCGATGGAAAATCTCGCCGACGGCCACGTCGTGAACCATATCGTCGTTCCGGACGACGAGAAACATTGGGCGAAGATTGCGCTGGACCGCATGATGTCCGTAAGTTAGTGGGCAGGATGGTGAAAAAGGTTCCCGGCTTCGTTCTCGTTTCGCTCCAACCCTCAACGTACCTCGAACGGTACGCCTCGGGCTCTCGCTCACTGCGGCCTTGCCGGAAACCTTTTTGACCATCCTGCAACGGACTCATCAGTTTAGGCTAGTACCTCAGCCCTTCCTTTGGGTATATTCCTACATTTACTGTGCTGCCGCGAAAGCCTGAAATGCCCATGGACTACAAGGCCACACTCAATTTGCCTAAAACCGATTTTCCCATGAAGGCAAACTTGCCTCAGCGGGAGCCTGAGCTCTTAGCCTCCTGGGAGAAAGAACGGTTGTACGAACAGATTCAAGAGGCAGGGAAAGGCCGACCGCTGTATGTTCTGCACGATGGGCCGCCCTACGCCAACGGCCGTATTCATATCGGTCACGCACTGAATAAAATCCTCAAGGATATCATCATCAAATCGAAGACGATGGCGGGCTATCAGGTGCCGTATGTCCCGGGGTGGGATTGCCATGGTCTTCCGATCGAACATCAAGTCCTGAAAGAGCTCGGCGACAATAAAAAGACGCTCGACACCCCGGCTATCCGCAAACTCTGCCGGGAATATGCGGAGAAGTTTTATGCGATTCAGCGTGAAGAGTTTCAGCGGCTCGGTATCTTGGGAGATTGGCAGCGTCCCTATCTCACGATGAATCCTGGCTATGAGGCCACGATCATCCGCGAGTTCGGGAAATTTGTGGAGCGGGGAGGGGTCTACAAGGGGCTGAAGCCGGTGCTCTGGTGCACGGCGGACCAGACCGCCCTTGCCGAGGCGGAAGTCGAGTATGAAGATCACACCTCGCCATCGATCTATGTGAAGTTTCCATTGGTCACATCGCCCACGGTGCTCAGCCAGACGTTTCCCGGTATCTCGTTCCCCATCGACATCAAGTTGGTTTCTGTCGTGATTTGGACGACCACGCCATGGACGCTTCCGGCCAATCAAGCCGTCTGTCTCCATCGCGAAATCGACTATGCCTTCGTCCAGGTCGGCGACGAGGTGCTGATCCTTGCAGAAAAGCTTCTTGAGAGCGTGATGAAGGCCTGCAAGCTCGAAGGAGCGCGAGTGTTCGGGGTGAAGAAAGGGCGTGAAGGGTTCGAAGGGATCGAAACGCAACGGCCCTTGACCACCGGTCTATCACCGATTCTACTTGGTGACTTCGTGACCCTCGATCAGGGAACCGGCTGTGTCCATATTGCGCCGGGGCACGGGATGGAAGACTACATTCTTGTCCTTGAGCACAATGCGAAGGCGTCGCCTGGTGAACGGTTGGAGATTGTGGCGCCGGTCGACAACAGCGGGCGGTTTACCGATGTGGTGAAGGAATTTGCCGGCCAGCATGTGTTGAAGGCAAATCCAAAGATTGTGGAGTTCTTGCAGGCCAACGGACGTTTGCTCGGTCATGGGTCATTGAATCACTCCTATCCGCACTGTTGGCGTTGCAAGAACCCTGTGATCTTCCGCGCTACCGAACAGTGGTTCGTGTCGATGGAAACAAACGATCTTCGAAAAGAAGCGCTGGCGGAGATCGAACGGGTCCGATGGATTCCAGCATATGGCCGTGATCGGATCAACGGGATGATCGAGAACCGTCCGGATTGGTGTTTGTCGCGTCAGCGTGTGTGGGGCGTGCCGATTCCAGGTTTCACCTGCATGGGCTGCCGTTTTGTCTTGGCCGATCCGACCGTGATCGAGCATCTTGCGGCGTTGATGGAATCCAAGGGGGCCGATGTGTGGTTCGAGCAATCGGCTGCCTATTTGTTGCCCAAGGGCACGACCTGTCCGAAGTGTGGTGGGACGGACTTCGAGAAGGAGCGAGATATTCTCGACGTGTGGTTCGAGTCGGGTGTCAGTTATGCGGCGGTGTTGAAAGGACGGAAGTGGTGGCCGGCTGACCTCTATCTTGAAGGGTCGGATCAGCATCGAGGCTGGTTCCACAGCGCCTTGCTGGCCGGTGTCGTGACGGATCATCGCGCGCCCTACAAGGCAGTCCTGACCCACGGGTTTGTCCTCGATGGGCAGGGCAAGAAGATGTCCAAAGCGGCGGGAAACGTCGTCGCGCCGCAGGATGTGATCAAGCAGTCTGGCGCAGAGATCCTGCGTCTGTGGGTCTCAGCGCAAGATTATCGCGACGATCTTCGGATTTCTCCTGAAATCCTGACCCACCTCATCGAGGCCTATCGGAAGATCCGGAATACCTGCCGTTTCCTGTTAAGCAATCTGTACGATTTCGATTCGGAGAAGGATCGCATCCCCTACGAGCAGTTGCCTGAACTGGACCGTTGGGCTCTGCATCGGCTCAGCGAACTGATTCCGCGGGTTCGGCAATCCTATAACGATTTCGAGTTTCACACGATTTTCCATGCGATCAACAACTTTTGTTCGGTAGATTTGAGTGCCGTCTATCTCGACATTCTGAAGGATCGTCTCTATACGTTCCGGGCGGATTCGCCCTTGCGTCGGGGATCGCAGACGGTGCTTTACGAGATCGTCGTCGCCATGACGAAGCTGATGGCGCCGGTGCTGAGCTTTACTGCCGAAGAGATCTGGCGGACCTTGGCCGCGCGGCCGGGAGGGCATCTCGGAGTGAGCAGTGTTCATCTGAGCGTATTTCCAGAGGTCCAGCCCCAATGGCAGGATGCCGCATTGGCCCAACGATGGGAGCGGCTGCTCAAGTATCGTGTGGAAGTGCAGGGCCTCTTGGAAGGTATGCGCCAAGGCAAAGAAATTGGATCATCTCTCGAGGCTCGTATTCAAATCCTGGCCAAACCAGAGGTCTATGAATTCTTGAAGCCTTATGAGGCGGATTTGCCTACGCTGTTTATCGTATCTCAGGTCGCAGTAGTTCGTGATTCAACAGTTGCATCCGACTTGGCTATTATTAGGTCGAAAGCAAAAGGCTCGAAGTGCGAGCGTTGTTGGAATTATCGCGAAGCGGTCGGTAAGAATACTGCCCATCCCACGCTCTGCGACCGCTGTATCGAGGCGGTGCAGTAATGCACGGGCCTCTTCGCTATCTGCTCCTAGCGTTGCTCGCGGGCGCGATCGTGGCGATCGATCAGGCGACGAAACTATCCATCGTGCAATCGATGCGACTGAATGAATCCATTCCGATTATTCCCAATCTTTTCAGCCTGACCTATATCCGCAATCCCGGCGCCGCCTTTGGGTTACTGGCCGGCAGCAGCGATGCCTTTCGCATGGTGTTTTTCGGAGTGACGTCGCTGTTTGCTTTGGCACTATTGGGGACGATTCTCTTCCGGTTGCCGAAGAAAGATTGGATGGGGCAGCTCAGTATTGCTGGAATTCTTGGAGGGGCGATCGGGAACCTGATCGATCGATTACGGTATGGCGAGGTGATCGATTTTCTCGATGTCTATGTGGACTCCTACCATTGGCCGGCCTTCAATGTCGCCGACTCGGCGATCAGCGTGGGGGTGGTATTTTTGATTATCCATTTCGCTTTTGAGAAGAAAGACGTGCCCCTCGCCACGCATGAATCCCCCCCAGCTTCCTAGCAGGAAGCTGAAAAATCCCGCCAGCGCGAAGACCGTGAAGCGTCCATCGTGAAGCGTATCTCGTGAGAATTCTGCATCCGGGTCTGCAACGAGAGACGAACGACGTTTCACGAACGACGGCCTTCCCCCGCATCCCGCTATGTCGAAAGGGTGATGATGAACCCGCCTTGTTCTCGGAATTGTTTCTGTTGCTCAGGGGAAAACATCACGAGCGGTTCGGTGTGGCAGAACTGACATTCTTTCACGGTCACCGGCACGTCGCCTTCCCCAATGCTGGCCAGATGCTTCTTGGCAAGCGTCAGCGCTGTCGCTTCATCAGTCGTCATCACGTCGAAATGGAGCAGCCGTTTCGTCCCCTTCACCCATGTGTCAAAGACATGTACCGTGTCGGATTGAGACTGAGCCATCGTGCATACCCTCCTTTGTCAGACATCGATTCAGATAAAATTTTTTCTGTCACAGCATACGAAACAGATGACTCGGCACACACGCTTGTAGATTAACTGAAATCCCAACAGGCTGTCCAACTACCCATTGGGACAACATCGGCAGGATGCTCAAAAAGGCCGTCCAGCAAGGCCGCAGGCGAATCGAAACCGGAGGCGTGCCCTTAGGGGTACGTTGAGGATTTTGATGAGCTGAGAACGACGTTGGCGGGCTTTTTCAGCATCCTGCTAAAAGCCGAAGATATAGAAGACGGCGATACCCATGAGGATGCGGTAGTAGGCAAACGGTCGAAGTGTGTGGCGCTTCACAAATGTGAGAAAGGCTGCGATGACGATCCAGGCGACGATGAACGACACGAACATCCCGATTCCGAGTGCCATATAATCCTCTTGTTGAAACACGTCTCGGGATTTCCACATTTGATAGCACGTCGCCACGATCAGGGTCGGCAGGGCGAGAAAGAAAGAGTACTCCGTCGCCACTTTACGATCCAATCCTACCAAGAGCCCTCCGATGATGGTGGAGCCAGATCGGGACATGCCCGGGAGTAAGGAGGCGCATTGGGCGACGCCGATCCAGAATGCGGATGCCAGGCTCACCTGTTCCAGTTGATGGACCTGTGCTCGGTCACGACGTGCTTCGACCGCGAGAATAATGATCCCTCCGATGATTGAGGAGGCGCCCACCGTCTGAGGTGTGAAGAGGTGGTTCTTGATCCAACTATGGGTGAGGAACCCGATTGCGGCGGCTGGTAGGAAGGCAAGCCCGAGTCCGAGGAGAAACCAGAGATTTTTGTGAGTCGCCAGGGAGGTTTTCAGAACGGTCGACCATGGGGTCGTTCCACGTGCTTGGATCATTGAGGAGATGTCCTGTTGCTCCCGGCCAGCTTGTCCGATCATGGACATGAGCTTCTGTCGTTCATAGGCGATGACGGCCAGGATCGCGCCAAGTTGGATCGAAATTTCCGCGCTGGCAGCGAGGTCGCCTTCGAACCCTAGCATGTGGCCGACGAGAATGAGGTGACCGGTCGAGGAAACGGGTAGAAACTCTGTCAGTCCCTCTACGATACCCAAGATCGTGGCGAGACCAGGACCCCATTCATTCATGCGATAGCTTTCTGAGATTAGGTTGCGCCCCAACACGGCGAGTCTCAGGCATATTCACAAAGTGGCGGCTGCCCGTCAAGGGCAGAGATACATCTTTGCAGCCTGTCATGATGAATTGGTGTGGGTAGAGGACCTCAATTCTGTTGACAAAATGGAAAGCTTGACATACACCAAATACGGAGCGTAGAGGTGTTGTCATGCAGGCTCATCCTCGTCCGGTCTGTTGGATGAAAGAGCTGCGGGCGGCATCGATTGCAGATACCACGCACAGTGGAGGGGAGGCACGCATGAAGTTTCGATGGATGGCGGCGATCGTGATGATCGGCGCAGTCTCAATGGTTGGCTGTGTCAGTCAATCGAAGTATGAAGAGGCGATGGGCGACGTCGATTCGGCCAAGTCCGAGTTGGCCTTGGCTCGTACGCAAAAGAATGCGTTGGAGCAACAAGTCAGGACGCTCAAGGACCTCAATGTGAAATTCGGGAGCGAAGCTCAGCTCGCCCGGGATGAACTTGAACGTATTCAACATGGTCGTGACAAGGAACGCGGCGGTGTCGAAGATCGAGCCAAGGAACTCGAAGCGCATACGCGCCAGCTCTCTGCTCAGAATCGGGCGTTGCGTCATGAGTATGAGGATGTGAAGCGGCATAACGACACGCTGAAATCCTTGGTGGCTCGCTATCAAAAAGAGTTGAAAGATCAGTCACGTTCCGCGACAGGGGTTCCGGCACCATCTGTGTCGTCCGTGAGTCCCGCTCCATCTGCGGCGTCTGTTCCCCCGGCAATGAAGGACCCTCAGCCCCTGTCTTCTTCTATGAATGTGAACAAGGCATCGGCCGGTGATATGGTGCTCGTGCTCGGTCTCTCCAAAGATGTAGCGGACCGTGTTGTGACGAATCGCCCGTATCGGGTGAAGGGCGAGTTGGTTGCTAAGAATGTGTTACCCAAGGAAACTTTTGATTTGATCAAAGAGCGCATAAGCGTCAGTCCCTAACCAGAGCGAGAGTTCAGCAAGCCTGACAGGCCGTCCGCCGATCGGCGGACGGCCTGTTTGTCTTTTGGGCAGGATGCTGAAAAAGCCCGCCAGCGTCGTTCTCGCATCGTTCAGATCCTCAACGTACCCCAGAGGGCACGCCTCCGGTCTTCACTCGCTGCGGCCTTGCTGAGCGGCCTTTATGAGCATCCTGCAGGGTGGGCGCGGTGTGTTCCACACGTGTTGACCAGTACATGATCAAGTCTGCTATGTCGAAAATGTTTTTGTAACCTGGTAGCGCCGTCATGAGGCGGTGTCAGCCAGGTGATTCCCTCCTACCGTGTTGGTACAATGCATACGGTGTAGGTAGAGGAAGTAGGGGAAGCAGTCGATGCGCCGAGCTATTCTGATCATCAGTGTCCTGGCAATTGGATTGGCCATTGGAGGCTATGTGTTCTTCAATGGAGAGCGCAAAGCCCCAGTCCGCTATCGGACCGCCGCGGTCGAACGAGGTCCCGTGATTTCGCTCGTGACGGCGACGGGAACGATCAATCCTGTCGTGTCGGTTCAGGTGGGAACGCAGGTGTCCGGCATGATCAAGAGCCTGCATGCCGATTTCAATTCGGTGGTCAAAGCCGGCGACATCGTGGCCGTTATCGATCCGGAGCCTCTCAGAGCTCGTCGAGATCAAGCCGCAAGCAACCTTGAGATGTCGAAAGCGAATACCGCACGTGCCCGAACCGATTTGGCTCAACGCAAACGCGAGCTGGATCGGGTGAAATCGTTGGTGGCGCAACAGTTCGTCTCTCAGAACGACGTCGACGTGGCCGTGACGAATTCCCAGGCGGCTGAGGCGCAGATGAACGTCGCAGCGGCGCAAGTCAAACAGGCCGAGGCGGCGTTGAATGCTGTGGAGTTAGAGTTGAAATACACCGTGATTCGCTCGCCGGTGAATGGAATTGTGGTTGCCAGAAACGTGGAGGTGGGTCAAACGATCGCGGCGAGTTTTGCCACACCGAACCTCTTCTTGATCGCTCTCGATCTGACGAAGATGCAGGTCGATACCAACGTGAGCGAGTCGGATATCGGAGGGATTACTGAAGGGAAAGAGGCCACCTTCACGGTTGATGCGTACCCAGGGTATCAGTTTTCCGGGACGATCCGCCAGGTTCGTCTTTCGCCGATCAATGTGCAAAATGTGGTGACCTATAACGTGGTAGTCAACGTCGACAATCAGGATCTCCGCCTGAAGCCAGGAATGACTGCGAACGTTTCCATCGTGGTGGCCCAAAGAGATGCTGTGCTGAAAGTACCGAATGCTGCATTGCGATTCACCCCTCCAACGTCGGGCCAGGTCGATCGCACCAAGCTGGGTGGTAAACCCACCAAAGAGAAAGGCGCAGAGCCGTCGGCAGGAGCCGCCAGAGGGACTCAGGCACCAAGCCGCACAGTCTGGAGGCAAGGGGCCGCCGGGGAACTCGAGCCGATTCATGTCCAAATGGGTATTTCTGATGGTGTGGTGACGGAGATCTTGTCGGAGGAGTTGTCTGAAGGCACCCTGGTCGTCGTGGGCATCGACCGCCCTAAAGGGGAGCGTGGCGGAAGCGATCTGCCTCCAGGGTTTGGGAGCGGTGGGCAGCGGGGCTCCCAGCGCAACCGTGGAATGTAGTATGCGTGAAGTGTATCTCGTGAAGCGTCGCTCGCAACAAGAATTCACACGCCCCGCCATATTCTTCGGCAGACAGCTTTTGTCCTTCTCAAACGCTTCACGCTTCACGCGTCACGAGATACGATGATGAGCGCGCTCATCCAGTGCGAAGATGTGTGGAAAATCTATCGAGTCGGCGACATGGAAGTCCAAGCCTTACGTGGGCTGAGCCTCACGATTGAACAAGGTGAGTTCGTCGCCATTATGGGGTCTTCCGGTTCCGGCAAGTCCACCCTGATGAATATTCTCGGCTGTCTCGACCAGCCGACAAAGGGGCGCTATCGATTAAACGGGATAGAGGCGAGCAACCTGAAGCCCGATCAGTTGGCTGGGATCAGGAATCAGCAGATCGGGTTTGTCTTTCAGAGCTTCAATCTCATTCCCAGGACCAGCGCGCTTGAAAATGCGCAGCTTCCGTTGTTCTATCGGGGGCTCTCGCTTAAAGAGCAACGGACGCAAGCGGCTGCGGCGTTAGGACGAGTAGGGCTGCAGGGTCGAGAGCACCATTACCCGACTCAGTTGTCTGGAGGGCAGCAGCAGCGTGTGGCGATTGCGCGGGCGCTGGTGACCTCCCCTTCGTTGCTTCTTGCCGATGAGCCGACCGGCAACCTCGATACTCAGTCGAGCCAGGAAATTATGAGAATTCTGGACCAGCTGAACCGTGATGAAGGGATTACGATTATCTTGGTGACGCACGAAGTGGATATTGCCGCCTATGCTGCACGAGAGATCGTGATCAAGGATGGACAGGTGTTAAGCGACCGTCTGACCAAAGCGCGGCCAATATCGAGCCCAGTGGGGGTCTAGATGTCGGCGTTTGTGTGGCTCACCATTCTGACCGCGTTGCGGATTTTGGCTCGGAATCGAATGCGAGCCGGTCTGACGATGCTTGGGATCGTCATCGGCGTGGCGGCGGTCATTGCGATGGTGAGTATCGGTGAGGGTGCCAAGCAAGCTGTGCAAGCGCAGATTGCGACGATGGGGACCAATGTGATTATCATCTTCCCAGGAGTGACCTCTGCAAGCGGCGTACGAGGGAGTCAGGGCAGTGCCGTGACGCTCACGGTGTCCGATGCCTTAGACTTAAAAAAGCGTGTTCCCTTGCTGTCCGATACCGGATGGGCCAAGCGTGATGTCATGCAAATCGTCTACGGGAACCGGAACTGGAACGGACCGATTAACGGTATCTCACCGAGCTACCTCACCATTCGGGACTGGTCCTTTACGAGTGGAGATCCCTTCACGCAGACGGACGTGGAAAGCGCCGCCCGAGTTGCGCTCATCGGTCAAACGGTCGTCGGGAATTTGTTTGAACCGGGCGAAGAGCCGGTGGGGGCAGTGATTCGCATCAAGAACGTCCCGTTTCGTGTCATTGGGGTGCTTGCACCGAAGGGCCAATCTGCGCAAGGGTCTGATCAAGATGACGTGATTTTCATTCCCTTCAGCACCGCGGAACGAAAAGTATTCGGCACATCATTCATCGGGTCGGTCGGAGCGATGTTCGGCTCGACCGATCAGGTCGAGGATTTGCCGATGGCTGCCGAGCAAATTCGAGAGGTCTTGCGGGCGCGCCACAGGCTTCAGGCGGAGCAGGAAGACGATTTCACGATCAGGACGCAGGTCGATATCGGGAAGGTTCAGGAAGGGACCAGTGAGACCTTAACCATGATGTTGTTTGCCATTGCCTCCGTGTCCCTCTTGGTCGGCGGGATCGGCATCATGAATATCTTGCTCGTGTCCGTGACGGAACGGACGAGAGAGATCGGGGTCCGCATGGCGGTGGGGGCCAAACGCCGCCACATCGTCATGCAATTCCTGATCGAGGCTATGACGTTGAGCCTGGTGGGCGGCGTCCTGGGTATTATTCTGGGAGTGACCGGGGCGAAGTTGACGACGCTGATTGCCGGCTGGCCAACCATCATCTCCGGTAATGTCATTCTCCTCGCATTTTTCTTCTCACTTGTAGTTGGCCTGTTTTTCGGATTGTACCCGGCCAACAAGGCCTCGCGCCTCAATCCTATCGAAGCACTCCGGTACGAATAGCGCGGATCATCGAGAACAGATCTGGTGATGTATCGCTGGTGCGAGGCCGCTAGGCCGCACGACGCGGTTCTTCCGGTTCTGATGTGACTACCCGTTCAATGGATCGGAGAGGGGATTGGTTCTGGTTGGAAAGATCGATGGTGAGCGGATCTCGGTAGGGACTGCCGGTTTCGTCCCACGTGAGCGCGACGATCGGTTGATGCAGGCAAGCGGAATTAATCGTGGTGATTGTCCCTCGTTCCTTCGTGTTCAGCTCCACGGAGCTGTAGACTGGGTAGATGCCGACGAGCTTGATGAACAGGGAGACAAGACGACGGTCGAGACGGCCGAATTCTCCTTGTTGGAATAGTTGCTGAATTGCTGCGTGGGACGGCAACGGTCTGAGCCCTCCGAATCCGGTCAAGAGCTCATCGTATCGATCCGCGATCATCACGATGCGACTTGCCTCCGCTGTCGATCCTCCCGATGTTTCTGAGGGATAGCCTTGCCCGTCGAGTGTGACATGGTGTTGGGCTGCTATTTGGCGAACTATCTGGGAGAAATAATGTTGTGCCTCAATGGCAATGGCACCGAGCCGTGGGTGATGGTGAAAGGCCGTGAGGTCTTCACCGGAGAGGAACGTTGATGTGCGGGACAGTCGATCAGGGAGTTGCAAGAGCCCGATGTCATGGAGTAATGCGCCGGTTGCCAACTCGTGGAGTTGTATCGGGTTATAGCCGAGAGCTTGGCCGATAATCATCGCCAGTGTGCAGACGGTGAGGCTATGGTTGTTGAAGGACGCATCGAGATGCGGCCCATGGCTCATGGCCATGAATGTGGCGTGCGTGCTGAGAGTTCTGGTGGCGATGATGATTTCCTGCACGGCCTCGTTGACCGGTCCTGGTCTTGGGGCGCCCGTTTTACTGATTTCGTCGAACACAGTCTTGACCGACTGAATCAACTTCTCACGCGTCTCTTGAGCGATCGTGAGTTCCTGGCTCAACCTGGCAAGTGAGTGGGGTTCATCGTGGGATGGGGTTGCTTGAGTGGAGGTGCGTAAGCCGATCGTGTGAAGGGTCTCTTGCTCGATCGGGAAGGACGCGACGTCGAGCCCTTTGGAAGGGTCGATATCTACGGCTCGGGCATTGGATCGTCGCAAGCGCTCGATCTGCTCTTCGGTGTTAATCAAAAACCGATGTTTGAGAAAGGGAGTTCGGAACCATGAGCAGTCTATACCGGCCACATACATCCCAACCCGGAGTTGCTCCAGAGAAATACGCTTACGCATTGCACACCGATCGATCATGAAATAGGTGTTAAGTAAGACCCGACACTCCCTTATCGGTTTGCCATGCTCGGATATTGAGTGCGAGCAACTCGTATGAATCGTGAGAGATCGTCAAGAACGTGGTGAATCTTGGGGCTCTGTCGAGGGTCAAGTTGTCTTAGAGACTGGACGTCGGGGCCAACTGTACTTCGATGCGAGGGTTGTCTTTGTCGATGTGTTTATAGAGATGGGTTTCGACGATGCGGTTGTCGTTGATCCCGAGCCCCTCACAGAGGGCATCCTGCGCGATCTTGAGCCCGCCATCGACGTCTCGGCGCAGGGCTGAAGTGAAATAGAACCGGATGGACAGGGCGAGCCATTCTGACTGAAGTTGTGCGAGCAAGGACGCTCGGTGAGTGGGCTGCGCCAGCTTGAGCCAGACAAGTTGTCCCACCTGGGCTTTATAGGCGCGACCGGCTGATGACATCAATCGTCGGCCATTGACGGTGGCATATTGATGGTTCACACTGGGTGGTAGAGGGAGGGTCAAGGCGACTGCATGGCTTTCGGTTGGTCGATGCGGTACTGGGGGGGGAGCAGGCATACGGGATATCGGAGCCATTCTCTGGGCGAGACGTGGCATCGCAATTTTCTTGTCAGGGCTCCGGTAGGAGGTCACACGAACGGCCCGTGGAGAGGAAGGAATCCGGGGCGGACGCTGAAACGTAGGCATGCGTGTCTGTGATTACAGGAGATTGAGGATCTTGGACATGTTCTGGTCGTATCGCTCTTCAGATCGGCCGATATACCGACGCCATGTGCTCGGGTTCCAGATCTCCATACGATGATACAAGCCGACCAGGACGATTTCCTGGTCCTCATCCAACGGAATTATTTTCCTGAGCCGGCTTGGAATCAGAATGCGCCCGGCTTTGTCGAGTTCCGATGTCCCGGCTTCCGACACGACAAAGTGCATGAACAGTCGACTTTGATCTTCATCGAGCGTAGCCTTCGTCCGTTCGAGGACTTTTTCCCACTCTTTCATGGAGTAGATGAGCGTCGACTCCTCGGGGCCCTTGAGGAACACAACGGCTTGTCCATCCGACTCGACTTGCTCACGGATCGGCGAGGGGACGATAAACCGACCCTTCTCATCCACTTTGCACAGATATTCACCGGCAAACATCAATGAAACCTGTCCTTTACGAGGCTAACGTCGCTCTGGTGCGATTGCGAATCCATTGTTCCAGATCCGAGCGTACGAAGCGCCATTCTTTTCCAAGCTTGAAGGCGGGTATCTGTCGACTCTGTAAGTAACGATAGAGTGTGCGATGGGTAATCTTGAGGTACCGGCAGGTCTCCTCCGCTGTCATCAGCTCGCTCTTGGGCTCTTTGGCCATCGCTTAACCTAGCTCGATAGAGATCCATATGCCTCACGAAGCCTCATGCTACAGTCGTCAGGGTAGGCAAACTCGAGCGATCTGTCAAGTGAAAATACATGACAATCCATGTCATTGCTCGTCAGTGGGATCCGGCTCCATCGCGCCGGCGTCACCTGACTCTATGGCTTCAGAGAAGTCGTCCCCAAGATCCTCACCCATCTCCTTGCCCATCTTTGTCATAAATCGAGCCATGCTCTGCGGATCGTTTTCATCGAGTCCAGCTAGATTTTTGAGATCCAAAGAGGCTTCCAGACGCGCCTCTTCTGATTTTGGTGAGGCAAATCGAGACAGGAGCCGTTCAACCCGTGCACTCGCGCAATGGGAGCAGGTTGCCGGCGCCTGATTGGCCAGGCTCAACACGAGGATGGTACTCCGTTTGTGACAGTCACGGCAGAGGTATTCATACAATGGCATCGATTATATTCCCAGGGTTGTGAGGGGTCGTCCAGCCTGTTCAGCAAAAAAGCGATCCGGTACCAGGTCCGTATCGACGGTTCTGGCCAACGTGAGAGCAAAGACCTGCCCGCTGCCGGCTTTTCGTAGGGTTTTTGCGCATTCGTTCAGTGTGGTACCGGTGGTGAAGACATCGTCCACGAGGAGAATACGCTTTCCTGCAAGATCGTGTGGCCTACGGATAGTAAATGCATGTCGTAGATTTCGTAACCGTGCCTGTCGCGATAAGGCGGTTTGGGGATCGGTGACGGCGGTTCTGACAAGGTTGGTGGCTGAAACGGGGCGGGACAGGTGACGGCCGAGCTGATCGGCCAGCAGCAGCGATTGGTTAAATTCGCGCGTGCGTAGGCGCGCCGGGTGTAAGGGCACTGGGATAACCACGTCGGCGTCGAGTCCCTGTGGTAGAGCGTTGATCATGAGTTGCGCGAGTGGCCGTGCGAGTGTCAGTTTTCCTCGGTACTTGAATGAGCAGATCGCGTCCCGCAGAGGTGGGAGATATGGGAAGAGGGTCCAGGCGCGTTCAAAGTCAGGGGGCTGTTCCTGGCAGTACCGGCATTGATGGTTCGGTGTATAGGTCGTAGCTGCCGGTGAGACGAACGGCTGATCGCAGCGGGCACACACCGGGTGATGGAGTGGGCGGATGGTGTGCCAGCACGCGGCGCAGAAGAAGGGCACTGGGTCGGTGCTGAGTGGGTGGCCACATGAGAGGCATTCCACTGGCAGGACGAAACGAAGGAGCTGACGACATCGTCCCATCAGCCGATTTTGTGTGCCTTCACGTAACATGAGTCGGGGAAGCGCTCCGATTACTGTGTGTATTCCTTCTATGAGACTATCCTGCGTTCTTCAAGGTTGTTGCCCTGCAAACGGTTATGATATACGAAGGCGGTAGGATATTGAAACTACTCTGCCGGTGCAACCGGCCGTGATGGGCGAGAACAGATTGAGTGTCATGTTTGATGGCATTCGATGAATCCGATTGGAATACTCAGTCAGATAACGCGCGCGTCCATTTATCCCTACTGCGGATCCAAGTCTAGAGAGAGACGTCGATTGCCATGGTGAGATTTGACCAGGTGTCGAAAGTGTACGAACGGGGAGGTGACACCATCACCGGTCTCGATCGGGTCACGATCGAAGTAGGAAAGGGAGACTTCTGCGCCTTTATCGGTCCCAGCGGTTGCGGAAAGAGTACGCTGCTGAACCTGGTTGGTGGATTGGATGTGCCGACTTCGGGAGAGATTCTTCTCGGAGGGCGTTCGACCAGTGGATTTACGAGCGACGACTGGACGAGGGTCAGGCGGGAAACCATTGGGATTATCTTCCAAGCCTTCCATCTCATTCCAGGGTTGACGGCAGCGGAGAATGTCGCGTTTCCACTTTTGTTGCGCGGGGAGCGGGGAGCATCGGTCCAAGCCCGTGTTGCGGAGGTGATTGAATTGGTCTCGATGACCGCGCGACGACATCATCGCCCCAGCGAGCTCTCGGGCGGGGAGCAACAGCGTGTAGCGATTGCGCGAGCGATCGTGCATCAGCCCCAGATTATTCTCGCCGACGAGCCGACCGGTAATTTGGATTCCCAGCATGGGGCCGAAATCATCGCGCTTCTTCGGTCGCTCGTTCAGCGCGTTGGCCAAACGATACTATTAGTGACCCATAGCGCCGAAGCCGCTCGGGCTGCAGATTACGTCTGGGTCATGAAGGATGGGCGGCTGATGACGAGAACGCAGCATGAGCCGGTCACGGTCGTCGCGTGATGGATTTATCGACCACCATTGCCGGCGTACGATTTCCCAGTTGTTTGATGAATGCCTCGGGGGCGCTCTGTGTCACGCGTGAGGAACTACTGGCACTGGGCCGGTCTCGCGCCGGGGCCATTGTCACGAAGTCGATGACGGTTGAGCCGCGAGACGGCAATCCCACGCCCCGGTACTATGCGTTTCCCGGCGGGTCCATCAACTCGATGGGTTTGCCGAATCTCGGATACCGGGCGTATGCCGCGCTCATTCCTGAATTGAAGAGTTTCGGAAAGCCGGTCATCGCCAGTGTGGCGGGTCTGTGTGAAGATGATTTTCCGACGATTGCGGCCATCATCAATGCGGCGAAGCCCGACTTGATCGAAGTCAATCTTTCGTGTCCCAACATTCCTGGCAAACCGCAGATCGGCTATGACGCTGAATCGTCCGAGCGACTGCTGAAGCGGGTTCGCAAGGTCATTACGGTCCCGATGGGGGTCAAGTTGCCTCCGTATTTCGACCCCGCCCATCATACCGCGATGGGAGAGGTCATTGGCCGTTGCGGGGTTGATTTTCTCAACCTGATTAACTCGGTCGGCAACGGGTTGGTCGTCGATCCTGAACGCGAGACGGTCGTCATCAAGCCCAAGGGTGGGTTCGGTGGGCTGGGAGGTACGATCATCAAGCCTGTTGCGCTGGCCAACGTGCGGGCTTTTTGGAAGATCTTCGAAGGGCGAATCCCAATCATCGGGACCGGCGGTGTCGTCCACGGCGTGGATGCGTTCGAACACCTGCTCTGTGGCGCGTCGGCTGTGCAGATCGGGACGGTGTTGGTGGAGGAGGGGATGAGTGCATTCGGTCGATTGGAAACGGAATTGGCGGCTCAGCTCAGCAAGAAGGGCTATGCGAAGTTGGAGGACTGCCGGGGAAAGCTGAAGGAGTTATAGACCTACTTGGCTCCGAACGTCTTGGCAAGGAGGCCCAGTTGCAGAGCCCGTCGGAGTAGTTGCGCGACGTTTCTCACATTCAACCGTCGCATTAAGTTGAATCGGTGCACTTCGACTGTGCGCACGCTGATATCCAGAACATCCGCAATCTCACGGTTCGTGTGTCCGATCGACACCAGGCGAAGGATTTCACGTTGCCGAGGTGTGAGGAGTTCGGCATCTATCTTCTCATGTCGCGGCTGGATTTTTCGGCTCAAGGCAGTGTGTGCGCCCATCGATCCCCTCTTTCCCTCGACTCCTGTGAGTCTACCAAAGGTCCGTTTGACTGTAAACAAAACGGCTGATTTGTGCTGGGTTCCGTGCCGGACTCGAACCATTCGAGTCGTCCTCTCTCCCTCGTCCCGTATGGTTCGTTCCATTCATCACGCCCCCCGGGTTCTATGATTATACCACTCGTTTTAATTCGCGCTCATGCCTTCCAACGGCCATTTCGCACGCTACTCAGCATCGCCGGAGTGGCATTGGGGGTTCTGGCCTCCGTGGCCATTGGGACCGCGAACGTTCAGGTGCTGCGATCCTTTGAGCAAGCGGTCACAACGGTAGCCGGTTCTGCCACATTGGAAGTGGCAGGCCATGATCTCGGGGTGGATGAGTCGGCCATCACGGCTATCCGTGCAGTCGAGGGGGTCGTGAGCGCCGCACCGGTTATTGAAGAGTCGGTGGTCATCGCCCAGGGGGAGGCGCGTGGCCAGGTGCTTCAGATATTGGGGCTGGATTTACTCTCAGAGGTTGGGGCGCGCGGCTTTCAGATTCCAAAGGCTGAGGACCTCGATATGCTGGAGATGCTCCTCGCTCCGGACGCCCTGTATCTTGGCCGGCAAGTGGCGGCTGACTGGCACGTGGGAGTCGGTCATGTCCTCGAGGTGATGGTGGGAGGGCGTGTTGTACGATTGAGGATCGCAGGGCTCATCCAAAACGAGGCGGCGCGCTCGTCTCTCTGGGATCGGCTTGCCGTCATGGATATAGCCGCGGCGCAGCTGCTATTCCAATCAATCGGGCGGTTGGATCGGATCGATTTGGTGACGATGCCTGGCCGATCGCTCGACGGCATCGCCGCCTCTCTGCGCGCAGTTCTCCCTCCCCATCTTGTTGTGCAACGGCCGGCACAGCGGACCAAGCAAGTTGAGAATATGGTCTGGGCCTTCCAGCTCAATCTGTCAGTCATGAGCTGGGTAGGGCTACTCGTCGGGGTGTTCTTAATCTACAACACGATTGCCTTTGTTGTGGCGCAACGGAGGCGGGAGATCGGCATCTATCGCGCACTCGGGATGACAGAGCGGCGAGTCATGGGCCTGTTTCTCATGGAAGCCGGGCTGCTCGGTCTTTTAGGCGGGCTCTTGGGAGGCGTCGGCGGGGTGTGGCTGGCCAAGGGGTTGGTGTCACTCGTCAATCGGACGGTGTCCGATCTCTATGCGCCGGTCGTGTCTAGCGGGATGACCTTGTCGATGGACATTCTGACCCTTACGGCAGTGGCAAAAGGAGTGCTACTCGGGACCGTGGTGTCGATGGTGGGAGCCTTAGGCCCCAGTGTGGAGGCCGGCAGGACTGTGACGGTTCGTGCGTTGTCGCCAGGAGACTATGAATCGACGAATCAGCTGAGGGCTGGGCTGTGGGGCTGGATCAGCCTCGCGCTGTTCGTGCTCGCAGGCCTCTGCTCGCTGATGGGTCCCGTTGGAGACTTGCCGCTCTTTGGTTATGTCGCGACCATGTGTCTTTTGGGGGCGCTCTCTTGTCTTTCCCCGATGTGTATCAAGGCGTTGGGATGGCGGCATCTTCGACGAGAAAGCCAGACGATGGTGGTCGGAGGGAGCCTCCGGCTTATTGCGGCAGAACAAGCCGCGCGTCATCCGGGCCGGAATGCGGTGACGGTGTCGGCGTTGATGGTGGGGTTGTCGATCATGATCGGTGTGGTTGTCATGGTTCGGAGCTTCCGTGACACGGTCGAGTTCTGGGTGGACGAAACCGTCATGGCCGATCTCATTGTGGCTCCACAGTCCTGGCTTCATGGAAAACAGGCAGGGCAGGCTTCGCGTGCCCTGCCGGGGACATGGGATTCAACGCTATCGGCGATCGACGGTATTGCAGCAGTCGACACCTATCGTGAGGCGTATGTGGGCGTCGAGGGTCAATCGGTCGCGCTGGTGTCACGAGATCTTCGGCTCCATGCGCAACGTAGCCGGTATCTGATGGTCCATGGAGACTCAAGTGCGGCCTTGCGGCGAGCTGCCGAAACCGGAGGCGCTCTCCTGTCGGAAGTGTTGGCGACTCGGCTACAGCTTCGGGAAGGGGATACGGTCACGATCACAACGCCGGCTGGACCAGCTGCCGTGCCCGTTGCAGGGATCTTTTATGATTACGCGACCGACGGTGGGAAGATGGTGATGGATCGCTCATGGTATCGGCAACAATGGCACGATGACCGGGTGACCGTGTATTCCGTCTACCTGGCTTCCGGGGCCGATGCTGAGCACGTACGGCAGTCGATTGTGACACATGTGGCAGGATTGGATGGAATGACGCTCCCGCCGTTAGTCATCCGTAACCACGAATTGCGGCGGGAAATTCTTGAGATCTTCGACCGCTCCTTCATCTTGACCTATGTCCTTGAAGCTATCGCCGTGCTGGTGGCCGTCCTTGGCATCGTCAACACCTTGGTGACGGCCGTCCTTGAGCGGCGACGTGAGTTTGCCGCGTTGCGGGCGATCGGGGCCAGTACGAGGCAGGTGGAACGATTAGTGTTGTGGGAAGCGGCTTACCTCGGACTGATCGGGGCGGCGTTGGGCGTCGCGGGAGGCTTGCTGCTCGCGCTCCTGCTCATCCGCGTCATCAATAAACAATCCTTTGGCTGGACGATCCAGATGACGGTTCCAGGTGGAGTGATTCTGCAAGCCGTAGGACTCGCACTCACGGCAGCCTTGGTCGCTGGCTACTGGCCTGCGCGTTGGGCAGCAAGACAACCCGTCGTGGAAGGATTAAGAGAGGAGTAGCAACCCCACTCGTTCCTCTGCTCGCGCAACGCGCGGTCTCAGAAGGCCCTCGTTGGACGCGCGCAATGAGAACGAATAGGGTTGCTACTCCTTTGGGTAGGGTGAGTGAGAGACAAGGCGGTGCTCGCTCGACGGGCGCAGTGAAAGACCAAGCCAGGTCGCTACTCTGGGGAGGGAAAACGAGCAAGCGTGGCTGGACCATCGGTGCGCAGAGGACTACGCGGCCACAGCCATACGATTGGCAAAGGCGAGCGGCATGTCTTTGCGATCTGATGGCGCGATCGTTAGGAGCGGCCTCGTTGAGTGCCCGATCTCTTCTGCGACCCAACACGTCGGGATTTTTTGAATGGCGATATTGTACAGGCTGACCGAGTCGTTATAGAACTCGCGGCGATCGGCAATGGTGTTTTCCAGCACCGAGATGCGCTGCTGAAGAGCGATGAACTCTTGATCGGCTTTCAGATCTGGATACTGCTCGGCCACAGCAAAGAGTTTTCCTAAAGCCCCGACGATCTGATTTTCCGCCTCCGCCTTGTCGGTGACATTCAAGCTTTCGCGATAGGCATTGCGGGCTTTGGTCACAGATTCCAGCGTTTCCCGCTCGTGTGTCATGAAGCTATTACAGACTTGAACAAGCTTGGGAAGTTCATCGTGCCGCTGCTTCAGGATGACGTCGATATTCGACCAGGCCTTGTTGATATTGTTCGCGAGCCGGACCAGCGTGTTGTAGACGGCCACGACATAGGCGATGAGCACAGTCATGCCGCTCACAAACAGGCTTCCGATTATCAAGGTGCTGTTCATAGGCGCTCTCCTTTGGGTATGGCGATTACGATATTGTTCTCAGATAGAATTTAACGAAGATGATCAAACA
>JBGTMB010000189.1:0-14188 GCA_041743755.1 Nitrospiraceae bacterium
CGCCCCGAATGTGCCGATGAAATAGGGAGGGCCCGGGATAAACAACGGCAATGACGCCGGGGCGCCGTGAATACGAGAGAGCGCATAGTGCCCGAATTCATGGGTGACCAGAATGGTCAAGAGCGTGGCGGCGAAGGGAATTCCGCTCCAGAGTATCTCAGGCTGTTCAAGCAGAAGATTGACCGGTCCGCGAATCGGTCCGTTGTACACCTGATAAGCCCCCGCCCACAGAGTAGTAAAGATTGTCGCAACAAATAGGCTGACGGGCAGGATCCATTTCGAAAAGGGGGCCTCCTCGAATTCGTCGCCCTGGGGGAGACGACTGGGGTCCTCAGACGGCTCCGACACAACCGCCAGCTCTCCGCTACGGGTCGGTTGGTCATCGCTCCGCTGATCGAGGCTCATAGAATCATCTTCTAACAGATTGCCACAAAGCTATCGTGGCGCAGTAGAAATTCACTTGCCCTCACGTCTAGGACAAAAGGGAAACTTCGCGCAGGATGCTCAAAAAGACTGTCCGGCAAGGCCGCAGCGAGTGAAGACCGGAAGCGTACCCTCTGGGGTACGTTGAGGATCTGAACGATGCGAGAAACGCTGGCAGACTTTTTCAGCATCCTGCTTCAATGATCTGTGGCGAAGGGGTTATGGTCTCGTTCTTCACGAACCGTCGTGGCAGGTCCGTGACCAGGCAACAACCGATATTCAGGCGGCAACCCAAGAACCTGAGTCCGGACCGATTGTAGATGCGTGCGATACAACGTGCTGGGATTCGACCGGCCAATAGACCCAGAAAATAACGTATCGCCGACGAAGCAGATGTGTTGCGAGTCAGCATCGACACGATAACAGATCCCGCCAGGAGTATGGCCAGGCGTGGGGAGACAGTGAACGCCCAGCCGCCCGACCGAAATCGTCTGACCATGTTGCGGCACTTTCAGCTGTGCCGCCGGGGGTTGCCAGCTGAGGAGATCGACATCCTCAGGTCCGAGATACACCGGCACCTCACGAAACTTCAAAATCTGCTCGATCCCATCGGCGTGGTCTGCATGGCCGTGCGTCAGACAAATCCCAACCAGTTTCAGGTGGCGCGTGGACAAGCACTCGATCATCGCCGGCGCATTGTACGCCGTGTCGATGAGCAGCGCTTCACCACCGTCATGGAGCACATAGCCCTGCACCCCATAGCCACCGATCGACCCCTGTACTGTCTTCATCCAGGCTAGCGGCTGTTGCGCGACCGGCTCCCACTTCTCGATCGCGAGCTGCTCCAACGGACCAGGGCGAAGTCCTAACGCCTTCGCCAGCGCCTGAACCTCAGCGCGGTCGGGTGGGCAAGCGCCTTTCTCCAGCGCCGTGATGTTCCCGCTAGGCACTCCGGCCATCTGGGCGACATCACCGACCGAAAGTCCCTGGCCAATTCGCGCCTTCTTGATAATGTCTGAAAAGTCGTCTTCAAGCGGCATACATCGCCTTCAGGGTCAGATCTCAACTATCAGCTTGGGAAGGTCTTCACATTCTTGACTTCTTGGTTCATCAGATAGAAAGCATCAGAGATAGACGGTCACGATGACCTCTTTACATCTCCGAACACTCACAATCCGTCAGCTTCACAGTACCTTGTCTCTGGCAGCCAATCAAGTTGCAGTAGGTGCCTTCCGCCGAGCTACCCAGAATACCTTTCTTGACACCCAACCTTGATATGGTGTCTACTGCCATATGCCGAAGGCAACGCTGGCCCTCCACACAAGATACGTGGACGAGCAGGGAGGGCTGGTGGAAATGAAGGTGTACGATGTTCCCAAAACACCGAGTACGCCTTATGGATTCAAGTATTCTTTGGTGTATATACTCAAAGGGCAACGGTTGATCGGGTACGACAACCATGAGCACAAAGGCGATCATCGGCATTTTCGTTCCGCCACGACTCCTTACGTCTTTACGACCGTCGACCGCCTGATCGAAGATTTTCGTCGCGACGTGACCGCTATCAAAAAGGAGCCTGGAAGATGAAAGTCAAACGACTGAAAGTAGGGGTTCGCCCCTTAGAGGAAGGATTGCAAGAGTTCGGCGAAACGCTCAAAGCGCTTCAGACGGGCAAGACCCTGCCCAAGCAAAGAGGGGTCTACTTTGTCAGCGTGGAAGCGATGCGGAGGGTGCTCACGCCATCACGCTTGACCTTGCTCCACCTCATCCGGACTCGTCATCCTCGTTCGATCGCCGCGCTGGCGAAACTGATCCGCAGGGACTTCAAAAATGTCCATGCCGATCTGAAACTCCTGGCTGACATCGGATTGGTGCACTTGGAACCGGGAGCGCACATGCGCGACTCCATCACACCGACCGTTCCCTATGAACGGATTCAATTTGAGATTGCTGTGTAAGAAGAAAAAAGGAGAGAGCGTCATGTTAAACAACGATCTTGGACTTGGAAAAGCCTAACGCATCAAATAAACCCGTACTAGGCTGATTGTCTATTAGGATTTGACCCCTAACTCGTTTAGAACGCTTATCATCTCGTCAATGTAATAAACCCTATCACCACATTTGGCATTGAACTCCTCAATGTTGCTGTTTATCTGGTGTACTATCTGTTGTAGCTCGGAAGGAGATCGTTGTAATTTTCGACCATCTGTTGGTATCCGGCCAAGCCTTCATTGAATGAGTCCACTGATTCTTGGCTATGCTGATCCACATGAAGTCTTTTAGTCTCTATCTTTCGTGAATTTTCATTGAGAACATTGCTCATTTTGCCCAGTTTGGCTTTGAGTTCATTAGCCTCTGTCTGTGTGTCATCGATTTTATCTTGGCGCAAAACACATTCTTTCAATTCTTATCTGCTTAAGACTTTGCCTTGATAGTGATCCCCTCTAACTATTCCGCGACCTCTAAAGCGCAATGGTATGTCCTCTTCGTTATTACTCCCTCCACTGCGACGGCGCCTTTTCGAATAAGCGGTTGAAGAAATAAGCAAGAGCCAGACCGCAATCAAGAGGCTTCGTCTATTAATCATGTCCTTTCTTAACTACGGGTTTGCCACGTACGGTCCTGTGGGCTTGAGGCCTTGTTCTGATAGCGCTCATCATCGAGCGACGCGGGCTGCGCGAGCACAAGCTTCGACCAGACCATCCGCCTCCCCACTCTTTGCCCCTCAAAGCTCCGGAAGCTTTCATTCCCTAGGACGGGTGGCCCGCTGATCTCCCACTGCGCGCGTCCAACGAGGGCCTTCTCAGGCCGCGCGTTGCACGAGCACAAGACATCAGCGGGTTACCCGTCCACTCCTCTCTCAGCTCTCCGGAGCCAGCTTTATTTCCTTCACATCTCCGAATCCCGACAATAACTTTGGCAAGGCCTCGCCGGACCCGACGGCAACAATGGTCAATCGCTCCGGGTTGAAATGTTTCTTTGCCGCCGCCAGGATCTCCGCTTTCGTCAATGCGATCACGCGGGCACGCACTTGCTGGAGAAAATCCTTGGGAAGCCCGTCGTATTCCAGTTCAATCAACCGCCCCACAATCGCGGATGGACTGCCAAAGGAGAACACGAACGAGTTCACATACGCCTCTTTCGCTTCTGCCAGCTCGTTGTCCGTCACCAACTCCGTCCGCATCCGCTCCATGTTCGCCACAAACCGAGCGATGACCTCTTGCGTCGACGGCAACTTCGTCTCCGCACGCATCAACCAAACCCCTTGATCGTGCACCCCGGTATTCAACCGGCTGCCGACGGAGTAGGCCAAGCCCCGCTTGGTTCGCACGTCGTTGAAGAGACGGCTGCGAAACGAACTGCCTCCCAGAATGTCGTTCGCGATCGCCAACGACACATAGTCGGAGTCGTGCTGTTTGATCGACAGATGACCCAGACGGAGATGCGTCTGAGAAGTTTCCTTATTCACGAACCGTACAATGGGTTTCGGCGGCTGGCTCTGGGGCACGTCGGCAATCTTCAGCACCGGCACCTCGCCTTGTTTCCAATCGCCGAATACGTCGCGCAAGAGAGCCAGCATTTCGGATTTGTCGAAGTCGCCTATTACACCCAGTATGATGCCGTTCGGATGAATGGTCTTCCGGTGAAACGCGACCAGATCGTCTCTGGTGATGCGGGTGATGGATTTGATACTGCTTTCCCACGCCGACGGATGATCCTCTCCGTACAAGAGCTTGACGAACTCACGTCCGACGATCGCACCGGGGTTATCGTGCCGACGACGGATCCCTTCGATGGTCTGCAACTTAGCCAGTTCAACCCGCGCCGGCTCAAAGGCGGGTGTCCGAATGAGTCCCACAAAGATCTGAAGCCCTCGCTTCAAGTCCTTGCTGAGCACATCGAGCGATGCAGAACCGGACTGCCGTCCAATCGAGACGGAAAGATCCCCGGCAAACTGTTCGAGCTCTTCGTCCACCTTTTCAGCCGACAGACCTCCGCCTCCACCAGTTCGCATGACGGAGCCTGTCAACGACGCCAGTCCGATCTTGTCTGCTGGATCAAGCCAGCTGCCCGTTCGCATCGTCGCCGTCATGCTAACCAAGGGCAACTCATGGTCCTCCAGGAGATAGACGACCATCCCATTCTCGAACACCACACGATCCGGCTCCGGCGGGGTGAACTCTACCGGCTTAAACGTCATATGCCTGGGATCGTTCAACGTCGAACTTCCAGCGCAGGCGGCCAGCAACGGAATTGCGACCGCCATGATTAACGAGAACAGAGCAAAGCTCCCTCGTTTCACGTTTCGCGTTTCACGTTTCACGCCTCTCATCGCGTCACCTCGCCCTTCGGCGCCGTTGCAACATGTTTGTCTCCGGCCTTCTTCACCAGCGTCGCCACGGTTCGGTTCGATTTCGTGAAATATTCAGTTGCCACACGCTGGATATCAGCCACCGTGACCGCAGCGATCTTGTCTCGGGACTTTAACGCGTAGCGCCAGTCTCCCGCCACCGTCTGAAAAAGCGCTAACTGAGAAGCAAGACCTCCGTTGGATCGAAGCGCACGGACCAAATCGGCATCGAGATTATTCAACACCTTTTCAAGCTCCTTGGCTGAGACCGGCTCCGTTTTGAGCCGTTCGATCTCGGCATAGATGGCCGCTTCGACTTCTGCCGTCGTATGAGGTGCAAGCGGCGTGGCATTAAGGATGAACAGATTCGGGGAGCGGACCCCTGGATAATTCGAATCGGAGCCGACCGAGGCGGCAATCCGTTTCTCACGGACCAGACTTGTATAGAGCCGGGAGGTGAGTCCGTCGCTCAGCACCGCGTCGATGACGTCGAACACATAATCGTCTGGATGGCCCAACGCCGGTTTGTGATACCCGATGATCAGCGACGGTTCAGCATCGAACTCCACCTCCACGCGCCGCTCCCCTCGTTGAGGCGGCTCAACCGTGACAAGCGGGGGCTGCGAAGGCGAAGCCGGTATCGTGCCGAACGTGTGCTCGATCAACGTCATGACCTCCTTCGGATTGATATCGCCCACGATGGCAATCGTGGCATTGCCGGGGCCGTAGTAGGCCTTAAAAAAGGCTTCGGTATCGGCCGGCGTAAGCGACAGGATATCCGATTCCCACCCGATCGTCGGAATGCCATACTGATGCGCGCGGAAGGCAGCCGAGGTGAAGGTTTCATACAATAATCCATTGGGGCTGTCGTCATTCCGCAACCGCCGCTCCTCCATGACTACTCCACGTTCCTTGTAGAATTCACGAAGGACCGGATGCGCCATACGATCGGCTTCGAGCGCAGCCCACAAAGGCAGACGATTCGCCGGGAGGTTGATCATATAGCGGGTCAGATCCTTGCCGGTCGCCGCATTGAGCCCGACCCCCCCGTGGCGTTGGTAGAGCAAGGCCATTTCATTGCCCGCCACGAACTGGCCCGCCTGATCTTGCAGTTCGGTGAACCGCTTCTGCAATTTCTCGATGGCTGCTCGATCTTCGGAACTGGCCGATCTCTCCTGACTCTTCCGGGCAAGTTCTCGTTGCCG
This sequence comes from Nitrospiraceae bacterium, assembly GCA_041743755.1. GTDB lineage: Bacteria > Nitrospirota > Nitrospiria > Nitrospirales > Nitrospiraceae > Palsa-1315. Next base: position 5,980 of record JBGTMB010000189.1, read on the forward strand.
CTGCTCCAGCTCGGTCCCCACTCGAAACCACTCTTCGAGAATAGGCCGCTCTTTTTCATAATCCTTTGTCCCGACCGTCCTTGTCCCCTTGAACGCCATATGTTCGTAGAGATGCGCCAGGCCGGTTTGTCCGACCTGTTCGTTCACTCCCCCAACCCTGAAGGTCATGTTGAGGGAGACCACCGGCGTCTGATGTCGTTCGACCATCAACACCGTCAGCCCATTCGCCAGTTTCTGTTCCACCACACGATCCGCCAGTCCGGAGGCTGCCTGCGCGAGATTCATGTTCAGGCTGAGGCTGAGGGCCGTGGCAAGCAAGAAAACTGTGAAGCGTGAAGCGTGAAGCGTGGGAAGAGATAGGAACTGAACGCTGAGGAGCCAGCCGGGCCTTTTCATATCGGTGTTTCGTCGACGACTTCTTGTTGCGAGATACGCTTCACGAGATACGAGGAACGATTCGGTCATCATATGAATAGCTCCATGAGTTCTTCCGGTCGTTCGATAAACCAGTCCGGTCGGCAGGCTTCCATCTTGGGTCGGTTCCCCATCCCATACCCGACTGCGCAGACACGAATCCCGGCATTGTGCCCGCCGTTGATGTCGTTGGTGCTGTCCCCGACCAGCACGGTCTGTTCCCTCGATACGTTGAGCTGCTCCATGACATGCAACAGCATACCCGGCTCCGGTTTTAACCCGAACCCGTGATCCCCTCCGACGACGCATTGAAAATGATCCCCACCGAGTCCTTGAAGGATTGCGTGGGTGTACTCGATCGACTTGTTGGTGGCGACGGCCTTCCGCTTGCTTGCGAAATGCGTGAGCATCTCTCCAATGCCGGGATAGAAGGTCGTGCGATCGAGGCAATGGGACAAGTACTGGCGTCTGAACACCCGTAATGCCTCGTCGAAAGTGACCCGACTATCCTCGCCGATCGACAAGCGCAACAACTGTTTCACCCCATCCCCCACAAACCCGAAGATTTCCTCGATAGGCCGCTGCGACAGCCCCAGTTCGGCCAACGTGAAATTGACTGACGCAGCAATGTCCCATTTGGACTCGATGAGCGTCCCATCTAGATCGAAAATCAACAGCTCGACCGAGGTCTTCCCCATTATTCTTTCGCCTTTCGCAACTCTTCTTGTAATACCCCCAGACGGTCTCGCTTCGTTGGATCGGTTTCCTTCACCCAGGCGTCGCGCGCAAAATTCACCATCCGCTTCTGCCCCACGTGAGGAGGAAGCATCGGTTCGACAATCTTCCATCGATTCTTGACGCCTTTCACGCGAAACCGAACTTCTTCAGTCTCAACCCGCTGAACGAACCCGGCGGTTTCCAGATACACCGAGCCAATGACCTGAAAGGTCACAGGAATGATGACTTCCAGCCTATCGATCACCTCCCATTGACGATACTGCTCCGCCACCACAAACCCTCGTGTGACGACGACATGTCCCCAGGCCGGTTCCTCATTCCACCCTGTGTAGGACGCGACCGTTTCGGCCGACATGGCATCGAGCCGCGCGCCCTTATGATCGAGTTCCACATACCGTTTCACTACATCTGCCGGAGAATGTTTAATGGATGCAGTCTGCGCGAGCCCATCTCCGGATGACAACACCAGGACAAGCAACTGGCACAAGGAAAACAGGAGCCACCCCACAACGTTGGATGTCACCATGTGTACTGTTCTTCCAATCTTTACTCCTCCTGGATAAACTGCGTATGCTTCCCTTACGCGCGTCCCGCAATCAAAACCTCAGTTCGCGGGCACTGTCCAGGCACAAGGCCCGCTCAACCCCCTTCAGCTCACCCGACTGTGTGCAACTTCATAAAATTGGTCTCCCCGGGCTGACCAATCCTGGTCCCTGATAGAATCACAATCCGCTGTCCCGTGGCCGCCAGTCCCTCAGTCTTCAGTCGGCGTTCCGCTTCATCAATTCGCTCATCGGTTTGGTCGATCTGCCGCATCGTATGAGGGATCACCCCCCAGTACAGCGCCATCCGCTGCCGCACGGCCTCAAATGGAGTCAACGAAATAATCGACGCGTCGGGGCGCTGCTTCGACAGCAAGCGCGCCGTCGTACCCCGTTCGCTAAATGCCACGATGGCGCTCGCCCCGATGGTTGAAGCTGCTGAAGAGGCCGAATGGCAAATAGCTTCCGGGAATGAGCCTCCCCCCTGTGGCGCGTCGGAAGCGCGCCGATACCCCGATCGAGTCCCCTCCTCTGCGGCTCGAACGATGCGATCCATGACACGGACTGTTTCAACCGGGTGCTGTCCGATTGCCGTTTCTGCGGACAGCATGACGGCATCAGTCCCATCGAGCACGGCGTTGGCCACATCCGACGCTTCGGCCCTGGTCGGGCGCGTATGATGGGTCATGGACTCCAGCATCTGCGTGGCCGTGATGACAAGCCGACGGCGGCGATTGGCTTCGGCGATAATGCGTTTCTGTAGGAGCGGGACCGCCTCCGGCCCCATCTCCACTCCCAGATCGCCCCGCGCCACCATCACGCCGTCCGCCTGATCGAGAATCGCGTCCAAGCACTCAACCGCTTCCGGCCGTTCAATTTTCGCAATGATCGGCACATCGCCACCCCAGTCTGCCATTATTTTTTTTGCCGCCACCACGTCTTCGGGACCCCTGACAAACGAGAGGGCCACATAGTCGACCCCCTGCGCGATGCCGAACCGGAGATCGTCCCGATCTTTGTCTGTCAGCGTGGGCGCGCTGATGCGTGTGTCGGGCAAATTTATGCCCTTGTGCGAAGTGAGTCGTCCCCCGGTCACGACTTCGCACTCGACGGCGCCGCCGGTAATTCGAACAGCCATCAGCTCGATGAGCCCATCGTCAATGAGGATGCGGGCGCCTGGCAGGACATCCCGTACCAGGTATTGGTACGTTACCGGAATCTCATGCATGACGGATGGAGCGATAGACCGTGCGCCGAGTTGACCGCCAGACCGGAGCAGAGTCGTCACGAGCCTCACAGTCTGTCCGGCAACCAGATCGAGCCCCTCCTGATCGACTTCTCCAACACGGATCCTCGGTCCTTGCAGGTCCTGGATAATTGCGATCGCCACGCGCTGACGATCCGCTGCTTCACGAATGGCCTTGACCGCACGCGCATGCGATTCGTGGGTCCCATGAGAAAAGTTAAGTCGAGCCGCGTTCATGCCGCTTTCAATTAACTGATCTAGCAAGGCGGGCGAATCACTGGCGGGACCAATAGTGCACACGATTTTGGCTTTACGCATAAACAATACGTCACTGGATATTGGTCACTCGGCATGCGCGCTGCTTGAGACAGACAAGACGGGCGGGAAATGAGATTCCAACGTATCCCGCATTTCGCGCGCGCCCTGCTTTTCCCGCTCTGCTCGAGAGGATCTCTAGGAATGCCATTCTAACAAACGACCACCAAGCCCACAACGCAACCGCCATTTCAGACGCAGGCCGCCTCGTTCATCTGGTTGATTTGGTTCATCTGGTCTATCTGGTTGGTCTGGTTCAACCAAATAAACAAGACAAACCAAATAAACCAAATAAACGAGACAGACCGAACAGACCAAATGAATCAGACAGGCTAGGGCAGCTCGCTTCCGTGCATTCGAGCAAAGACCTCCCAGTCGAACTGCTTCGGTGCCACAGCGTGGAGTGGGATCGCCTCGATGGTGCCCGGCCCGCGATAGGCCAGCATGCACCCAACCACCCGCTCCGGCTCCATGACAAGACGGCGGATCGCTTCATAGGCCAGATCTTGCCCGATGGTCTTGTCCTCAGGGGTCGGGGGCGCCCCCCGTAACGTATGCCCGAGGATCGTAGCTTTGGTCGTAGGAGCGAGGCGATATTCACCGGGGCGTGCCTGAAACTGTGGCCACGTGGTGAGCGTGCCGGCGACATATTCGACAAGACCTCGCACGCCGCCGTCCGGGTGATGGCGATGGGGCGTCTGTTCCGCCACCACAAACAGATGGCTTTTGTTCGGAACGCCAAAGGTGCGGTGGAGCGTGCCCAGGATGAAGTCGTCGATATACACGTCAGGATCGGGATGTTCGTTGACCAAGAGGCCTTCAGCTCTAGCCTGATAGGCGCAGGCGAGGGCGAGATGGCCGGACCCCGCCCCCATAATCTCAACGAAAAAGACGCTGCCCATGGCGGAACTGGTGGCTTTCAGCGACTCGATGGATTGATTCGCCAGAGACACGGCCGAATGAAAACCCAGGGAGGTCGTCCCCGCGAGATTATTGTCGATCGTGCCAGGGATCCCCACTGCCTGGACTCCAAATCCTTCATAGAGCGCCCGCGCGCCTCGAAGACTGCCGTCCCCACCGATGACCACCAAGGCTCCATCTTCCATATAGGGCCGAAGATGCCGCATGGTGGCCTGTTGCACCTGCTCGTCCTTAAAATCTTCGAATCGACTGCTCCCAATTGGGCTGCTCGCATGGCTGCCCATACCGCGGGTATCCTGCTCGGTCACGGCTGTGATCCAGTTGTTGGCCAGACCTAAGTACCCGTGACGGACAAAGTGGACGTCCAGGCCAAACCGGTGTCCTGTCACGCGCAACTCTTTCAACGCGGCGCCGGCCCCGGCAAAATCGCCACCCGAGACCAATGCCACAATACGCTTGATCTGTCGGGGCTTAAGCGTGATCCGATCTCGGCGTTCGCGCTCGACCTTCACCCAGGTCTCCCGCACCGCCCGTTCCCGCGCTGACAAACCCACCGCGGTGGAATAGCCGGATAAGAGTCCCTGTTCGTAGGCCAGCAAGACCACGTTATCCTGTCCCTCCTTATATTCGCCAAACTCGGTGAAGGCTTCACGAAAGGGACGAGGGTCGAGATAAATCATGAGCGCCCGTAACGTAGAGCTGTGGCTGTACACGCACACGGCTTTCCCCTGGTGGGACTGACCCAACCGGCGGAAACCATCGACGATATCCACATACACATCGAAGAAAGAATGCCCACCCGGGTAGCTGTAGAGGGGATGCTTGATCAAACGCTTGGCCGTCTGCACATCCACGCCGAATGCCTTTGCGGCCTCTTCGGCTTCCATCTTTTTCTCCAGACCTGTGACCCATCCGAAATCTTGGGAGTCTAACGCGGGATCGCATGCGGGCGGGAGCGCCTCAGCATCGTGCGCCTGCGCCTGCATCAGCGCCGCGATCACCCGCTCATACAATTGCCGTGTATTGGGGCTCTGGCTCACCAGATGGACGAAAGTGCGCGGATCAAGATAATTCTGAATGTGCAGGAAATCCAATTGTTGCCCCACCACGCCCAGCATCCGGGCCAGGGCTGCACCGACTGCGTCGGCTTTGGGGACGCCTCGCTCAGGATCCAGCACGTTCGCAAAGCGGCGCCCGACTCGATAGGTGGCGCTCTCCATACGTGAAATGCCATGACGCATGGTGAACAGAAGCGTGCGACCGGTTAAATCGCGCGGCAAGAGCCAAAACCGATCCTCGCCCAAGTCCAGTACGATACGATCCTCGACCAATTGCGGCGTCAGTTGCGCGCGCGGCACGATCGCCACCGGCCGACGATGCGTCGGCTTCTGCACTGACCTGATCGGCATGCGGAGGAGCGGTGCCAGCTCGCCTGCTGCGAGGAGGACATTCCAGGCGGCAAAGAACACCAGTTCGTCACCACGACAGCCCTCTTCGATCAGCGCGCGACGGGTCGTCCGATACTCCTCTGCCCCAGGAAAGCCCTCTTGCGAACCCTGCACAAACGCCCTGATCTTCTCCATAGCCTCACGGGTTCGCTGTGGTCGATCGACTGAAGAAGTTGAGAGGGGTGGAAATGTAATTTCCTCACCGGCAGAGCGACGCGCCAGCATCTCCCCGTAGGCCAGGAGTCCTTCGACTGTCACAAATTCAAGCTGGTCTACTGCGGATTCCAATCTATACCTCGTTGGCTCGTCTTAGGAGCCTGTCTATCTACTTGTCGGTAACCGAGAGATACCGGGCTGAAGAACGTCTTCAGCAAGAGGGATCGGTTGAATGCTACGCTGGCGGATAGGCGATAGCAACAATTCCCAGCCTAAGCGCCCGCTCCTCTACCCCCGTTGATCCTTTCAGATTGTGCGTGCTAGGTGTGTAATATACTGTCGCACATCGTGATACGAACGTGGAACTATGGGTCGAACTTGGAAGATGTATGGAATACTCGTCGTCCTTGCAGGGCTACTGTTCGGCGGACCCACGGGTACTCCCAACACCGGCGCATCATATGAACCACCCGTACCGCCTGCCTCTGTCACATCCGTTCAGTCTGCGGGACCAGCTCTTCACGATGCTACGCCACCTCTCGATAGGCAGCTGCATCGAGCTGCGAAGGACCCCTTACGGAAAGCCAACGACCTACTGAAGGCAATTCGGCAACATGGGGGCAACGCCCTCCCTGGATATATCGGCGGCAGGGAGTTTCAGAATCGCGAGCGTCGGCTTCCCCGAGGCCACTATCGCGAGTACGATGTGAATCCAAAAGTACGCGGCCGCTCGCGGGATGCAGAACGGATCGTCATCGAACAAGATACGGGGAAGGCCTACTATACCGGCAACCACTACCGAACGTTCACCCCATTGAATGAGACACCATGACTCCGAAATCCACACCGGCATTGACCACCTATCTCCAATCGACGACCCCCCCCTGGACCTCATTGCTCATCGTCACAGCCGAGCAGCGCGCCGAATCGCTCGTCCACCCACCGCCTGGATTGGCGCTGAAGGTCATCAAGGGACGTCTCTGCAAAACCCCGGCAACTCTGTTTGCGGAATTTGCGCGGGCATTGGAATTCCCCGATTACTTCGGCCACAACTGGGACGCCTTGGAAGAATGTCTAGCTGATCTGGAATGGCTGCCGGCCAAGGGCTATATTTTGCTCATTACAGATGCGGCCTCTGTCTTATCCAACGACGATACTGAGTATGAAACCTTTCTTGAGATCTTGCGCGACGCAGGAGAGGCCTGGGGAGGCGGACAGGCTGGAATGGGTACCCGACAAGCGACGCCATTTCATGTGCTCTTTACCGTATCCGACCGGGACAAAGCCAAGCGGGCCCACTGGGGGATGAAAGAAATCACTGCTGAACCGGTTCGGGAGACGACCACGCGACCGCGTTCGCCCAAACGTAAACCTTCACGCAGCTAGCGTCCGTTGATAACGAACCTACCAGTCGATTAAAGTAGCCGATCTGGCCGAAATCATAGACCAACGCTCGCAGTGCGGTCTCACAGGCCGCAGGCAAGGCTGCGTCGCGCATACAATGCCGACGGTATTCTTCAATATCCAGGAAGGAAAGGACTCAACGATGGGACTCATGGATCAATTGGAACAGGCGGTCGGTGGAGCAATGGGTGGGCAGGCAGGACAAAACCCTCTCTTGCAGGCTCTCACGAGTTTGCTCGGGCAGAATAGCAGCGTGGGGGGATTGGCCGGCATTGTCCAAGCATTCCAGAAGAACGGACTCGGCGACATCGTGAACTCCTGGGTGGGCACAGGAAATAATCTTCCCATCACACAGGATCAGATCAAGCAGGGCCTGGGAGGCGATTTATTGAGCCAATTTGCAAGCAAGGCCGGTGTCTCACCCGAGGCCGCAAGTATGCAACTGTCTAGCTTGTTACCCAACGTGATCGATAAAGTGACCCCGAACGGCAAGGTTGAGTCCGGCGGGATCGACCAGTTGCTCAAAATGTTTCAGGGGTAATTGGAAGCGGACCTTCCGACGAATCGACAAGAAGATGTGCTTCTCCTAGGGGCGCATCTTCTTGGTCACGTTCAAGACGCCTCTCCATTTGCGAAAGAACGAGAAAGATAATCTGGTCGAGACTCCCGAGTGGGAAACCGTGTGAAGTGGTGTCCGTATACGGGCTTCAACAGTACGGCGATGAACAACACAAATCCCGTGCGTTTCCCGTGCATCGTCGAGAGGAGCTTTCTCGCCCACGAGCGCGGCTTTCCCTTCTTGTCGGCACCATGAACAGATAATCTTCATCGTTGATCCTCGGATCGCGTCTAGAATCTCGTATTACCCCCATGGTCTGAGCAAGAGTCAGGCCGAAATCGATTCCTCGCTCAAATCGGCATGTTTGCAAGGGATTACGAAAATCTCCCGCCTCACAGCAGCACAGCCTGTATCAAAAAGTGCTGACAGGTGTATCTCTTCAGACGCTTTTCGGCCCCGGTCGCCC
>JBGTMB010000190.1:0-3521 GCA_041743755.1 Nitrospiraceae bacterium
CTGTTGCATCACACCTTGGGCGATTATCAGATTCCCTTGAGGATCTATGAGAACATTACTGCCGCCTCAACCCAGCTCGTGTCTGCTGACACGGCCCCGGCCGAGATCGACCGGGTGTTGTCGGCCTGTCTTTCTCACCAGCAACCGGTTTACATCAGTCTCCCCTCGGACGTGGTCAGGATGAAATGTGCTCGGCCGAACGCGGTTCTCTTCCCCGTACCAGCCCAGAGTGATCAGGATGCACTAGGGGAGGCGATCAAGGAAGCGCTTGGAATGCTGGAGAAGGCACAGAAACCAGTTGTGATCGGCGACGTGGAGTTAATACGCTTCAAGCTGCAAAAGACATTCGCCGGTTTTCTCGACAAAACGGGCTTCCCCTTCGTCACCATGATGTTGGGTAAGACCGTCCTTTCAGAGCACCACCCCCAATTCATTGGCCTCTTTGAGGGAGATCGGAGTCGAGACTACGTACGGAATCGGGTCGGGTCCGCGGACTGCGTCCTGCAACTTGGTGCCTTGATGACCGATCTCAACACGGGTGGTTTCACCACGAACCTCGACGGCTCAAAAACGATCAGTGCCAACATTCACTCCGTGAAGATCAAACACCATTACTACGAGAACGTGCATCTCCACGATTTTATCCTTGGTCTGACGAAAAAGCTTACACGACGAGATCCGGAAACTCTGGGGATTCAAAGTGCCACGAATGGCTGCGTGCACCGGCATACGGAGCCGTACCAGCCTCAGGCGTCGGCACCGATGACCATCAAGCGTTTCTTCGACCGCATAAGTCATTTTTTACAAAACGATTCCATCGTCATTGCTGAAACAGGCGTGTCCCTCTTCAGTGCCGCGGAGATGCTCATGCCGGAAGGGACGACCTTCATAGGGCAGGTCTTTTACGGGTCGATCGGGTACACGATCGGGGCCACCCTGGGCGCTAGCATGGCAGCGCAGGACCGGCAGACCGTGCTGTTTGTGGGGGACGGTTCTTTCCAAGTGACGTGCCAGGACCTCTCGACGATGATCAGGAACCATCTCAAGCCTGTCATCTTTCTCCTCAATAATGACGGGTATACGATCGAGCGGGTGATCAGTGATCGCCCCTACAACGATATCCAACCGTGGCAGTATCACAAGCTCCTCGCTGTATTCGGAGGAGGGTTGGGACTTGATGTCCGCACGGAAGGGGAACTCGAAGAAGCGCTAAGCAAGGCTGTCAATGCGGAGGGCCTCGTTTTCATTGAAATTCACACCGGGCGGTTAGACTGTCCCGAGTCCCTTCGCAGTGCAGGTCGGTCGATGGCAAAAGCCAATCAGCTCGACTGATGCGAGATGAGACCTCAACAATACAATTGAGGCTCGGCATCATAAAAGACCTTCAACCCTAAGGCGCGAGTGATTCCATATTACGTCGGCGTGGCGGTGCCCCTGGAAGAGACACGGATACTGTGGCAGCGATGATCCGCTCGACGGAAGGAAAGACGATGAAGAAAACGCCTGCAATCACCTGCCTGTTCCTCGATATCGGCGGTGTCCTGCTCACCAATGGATGGGATCATCATGCTCGCAAACGGGCGGCGACGCACTTCAAACTGGAGTGGGCCGAGATGGAAGATCGGCATCGGCTGAACTTCGCTACCTACGAGGAGGGGAAGCTCACGCTAGAAGAATATCTAGGTCGGGTGGTCTTCTACCAAACGCGACCGTTCACCCGGGCTCAGTTTCGGAACTTCATGTTCGCGCAATCGACACCGCACCCCGAGATGATCGAGTTGGTCCGCACGCTCAAGGCAAAGTACGGATTGAAGATCGCCGTGGTCAGCAACGAAGCGCGCGAACTGAATGCCTATCGGATTCGCACGTTCAAGCTGGACGGGTTTGTGGATGCGTGTATTTCCTCCTGCTTCGTCCACCTGCGCAAGCCCGACACGGACATCTTTCGGCTTGCATTGGACATCGCCCAGGTGCCGGCAGGACAGGTGGTCTATATCGACAATACCCCGATGTTCGTCCAGATCGCAGAAGAGTTGGGGATTCGAAGCATTCTTCACACGGATTACCAGTCCACGTGCGAGAAACTGGCGTCGTTCGGATTGCAGCATCACGCAGGAGTCAGCCATGCACCCCGCTAACCCACGCATCCTGACGATCAATGGCGGCTCATCGAGCATCAAGTTCGCGCTGTTCGAGGCCGGTGACTCGCTCCGACGGATTCTGGAGGGCGGCATTGAGCGGATTGGATTGCCGGAGGCCACCTTGCGGGTAACAGGCGTGAACGGCAGCGACAACTTCTCGCGACCGGTGATGGCGCCGGACCACACGGCGGCGGTGGGCGTGCTCATGGCTTGGATCGAGGCACGCAGCGCGCGTGAGGCCGTGACCGCGGTGGGGCACCGAGTGGTGCATGGCGGGCCGACGTATAGCCAGCCGCAGCGCATCACGGCAGACATGATTGAGGAGCTCCGCTGCCTCAGTCCATTCGATCCTGCACATCTGCCGGAGGAAATCCTCTTGACCGAGGCGTTTCATCGCCGGTTTCCTGAACTGCCTCAAGTGGTCTGTTTCGACACGGATTTTCACCATGACATGCCGCGCGTGGCCCGGTTGTTGCCGATCCCGCGCCGCTACGAAGCGCAGGGAGTGCGGCGGTATGGGTTTCACGGGCTGTCATATGCATTTCTGATGGAAGAACTCGCGCGCCTGGCCGGAGCGGAAGCGGCACAAGGCCGGGTCATCCTCGCCCACCTCGGTAATGGCGCGAGTCTGGCGGCGGTGCGTGAGGGCAAACCCGTGGACACCAGCATGAGTTTCACTCCGACATCCGGGGTACCGATGAGCACCCGCTCCGGCGATCTCGATCCCGGACTGGTATGGTATCTGGCGCGCACCGAAAAAATGAGCGCAAAACAATTCAACGAGATGGTCAATTCCCAGTCCGGGCTGCTCGGGATATCCGAAACCAGTTCCGACATGCGTGACTTGCTCAACCGTGAAACGCAGGACGTGCGGGCAGCGGAAGCGGTGGCGTTGTTTTGTTATCAGGTCAAGAAATGGATCGGCGCCTTCGCAGCGGCGTTGGGCGGACTGGACCAGCTGGTGTTCGCAGGCGGCATCGGAGAGAACGCACTCACCGTCCGCGCCCGGATCTGCGAGGGGCTGGGATTCCTTGGAATCGAACTCGAAGAAACACGAAACGAGGGGAACGAGGGCGTGATTTCCCCGGCGGGCAGCCGGGTGGCGGTCCGCGTCATTCACACGGACGAAGCACAGATGATTGCGCGCTCGGTGTGCCGCACACTCGAACTGGGCACGAGCGTGTGAAAGAAATTCACGGTATGAACAAACACGATCACATCCCCAAAGACGAGCCAGCCACAACGCCGACCCAGGACGAGGTGGCCAAGAAGGCCTATGCCATCTATCTGAAGGAAGGCCGCCCGCAAGGACATGCCGAGCAGAACTGGTTGGAGGCGAAAGCTCAATTGCAGCAGGTCGGCTCCGACTATCCTGACCAT
>JBGTMB010000191.1:0-4762 GCA_041743755.1 Nitrospiraceae bacterium
ATACGATAACAATATACCGACCTGCCTCACCTCGTCAACACCATCCCCTCTAATTAATCCTTCCAGACTCAGTCGCCTATCTCTTTGCAAGGAGGGCTAGCTTCTTGGCTCAGTTTGCCAATCGATCGATCAGCCATTCCATCGCATCGGATGACGCCAGCCAGGCTTCGGCAAAGTTTGCCATATACAGAACTGCCTCGTCTTGATTACCTGGACTATAGGTTGCAGGCAATTCGTCCGGAAGTTTTCTCTTGCCGGTGAAGAAACTAGCGACATGGCGGTTGCACTTCATCGCTGTCTTCAGGTCCGCCTTCGCGGCCACCTGATCTCCCTGGCGAAGATCAAGCAGCACCCGGCTCCAGAGGAATGCAGCGGACCACTCGTCTTGGTATTGCCGGAAAAGACGCTCTGCCCCGGCATCGTTTCCCAGCGCAAGATATCGGCTCAGCAACACGTCACGAATACCTTGATTATCGCTGGGGTTGAGATCGAGCAGCGCTTCGCTGTGAGCGATGGAATCCTGTTCCTTTCCCATGGCCCATAAGCAATCGGCAAGTCCCTGAGACGCGCGCATATAGGGCCTCGTTTCGATCATGCCCCAGAAATGGCCCGCGTGCTCAACAAAGAATGCCTCGCCCAAACTGCGCCTTCCGACATCGACTCCTTGTCGGTAATAATCACAGGCCTCTTCCGCCGATTTCGCATCCGTCTCTGCGAGAATGGAGTAGGCATCCACGCAGTCAGGGGAAATCGCCAGGGCCTGGCGGGCAAGCGCCGCTGCTCCGGCATCGGTCGGCGCCTCCCAGGCTTGGTATGCCAACTCTTGAGCTTGTGCGGCACGAGATTGCGGTTCGGATGGTGGAAGCTGCCCGCCGCCTTCCTCCAGTAAACGATTCACGAAGGCCTGTGCATCGTCCAGGTCCTCAAACTCTTGCTCCTGCATCAGTCGGCTCAGATCTGCCATCATGCTTTCCGGGCCTATTCGGCTCTGCAGCGGGAACACGGCAGGCTTTTTCGCCTGTGCTCGTTTCCGCTTAATCTTCTTCGCCATAGCCGCTCCCTCCCTACAACCCCTCTGCCAAACGCCGCAGCCACATTTCGGTCAGGGGACCGACCTCGCCTACATCCGCCGATTGAAGTGCGTCCAGGTAGTCGCGGCGATTATGCTCTGTTGGCGCGGTGACTACATGAGGAAGGCCGAGCTTGTAGAGCAGGGCTGCGAGGAGAACGCGACCGATTCGACCGTTGAAGTCCTTGAAGGGATGAATCCACTGAAAACGCCAGTCCGCCCAGGCCAGAAGTTCTGCACAATTCGCGACCGACTCCTGATTGAGATGCAACAGCCGCGCGCTCAAGTCGTCGCAGAACTGCCGCATGTGGATTGGTACTTCGTAGTACGACGGTGGGATGTGGGAGCCGACCTGCACGTTCACATCGCGGAACCGACCAGCCCCATCAGGAAACAAATGGCCGGCGAGACGCTTATGTCGAAGGCAGAACCATTCTGAGTTGATGACGAGTTGCTTGGACGATTCCTGGAGAATCTCATCGTAGATCGCGACGAGCGGAACGGCGAGACGCTCGGACAATTCTTGATAGGAGAGGCGGCCTACGACTGTCTCAAACTCACGAGTAGAGCCTAGCTCGCTTTGGCCTTCAACGTCGCCGTCAGGGTCTTGAGGCGATCCGTACTGACCGGCTGGTTCTCGAACGCCATAGATTGGCTCACCCGATCCAGCAGGACTTTCCGATGGGCCGCCGCCACCTTCACGGGCGTATTGTGGCGTTTCCTCCAGGCGCGGAGTTTGCTGTCGGCTTTGACGAGATCCAAGATTCCGTTTGGATTTACCTTCATAAGGCTGGCTCTTCCTCTTACCACGCATGGATACTAACGCAATCCTCCACGGTGCAGTCACGATAACGGAATCTGTCAAGCAGGTCAAACCTCCAAGGACACGCTACGACTACTTGCTAGTCGGCCCAGCAACTCTTCCCCCGCATTCAGCGACGTCGCTGGTGTGATCTCTACTGCGCGCGTCCAACGAGGGCTTTCTTACGCCGCGCGTTGCGCGAGCACAGAAGATCATCAGCCTCTATCCCCTCCCCTGTTTCAGTGCGGGTGATCCGGCCCCGGATTCACGATGATCGGCACGTTCGACTTATCCGGCACAATGATCGTCTTGGTGCTGGGATTCTCATACAATTTATACTTGAGATAGTCCGGCGTGAGCGTTTTCGTGATGATCTCCTGTGCCTGAGACTGGCCCTTGGCGCGAATGCGCAAGCTCTCACTTTCGCCCTCAGCGCGAATCTGCAACGCATCGCCCTCGCCCTTGGCTTGAATTCTGGCAATCTCGGCGTTGCGTTGGGCAATCAATACTTCAAATTCCTTTTGCTCCTTCTCCTGTTCCTTCGCTTGCTTCTGTTCGATGGATTTCAAGACCATCTGGGGAAATTCGATTTCGGACAAGGCCACACTATAGACATCCAAATGTCGCCCCTTGAGCGACTCAACCATCACCGCTTCGATCTTGTTGCCGATTTCGCTGCTCCGTTCAGGAAGTGTGACCATCGTGTATTGGGCAACGACCCCTCGCACCGCCGACAAGAACTGCGGCCTCACGAGTTGCGCGTACCAGTTGTGCCCCACCTCCTGAGCGAGAAAATAGATTTCTTCCCCAACCGGGCGCATCGTGATGGCCGCATGCAGCGTGACCGAAAGATCGTCGGCAGTCAGCGCATCGACCTTTTCTGTAAAGCTCTGATACCGGACATCGTACTCAAACACACTGTTCCACGGCGCATGCGAATAAAACCCTTCTTTCAGCGGCTCCTTCCCCAGCCCAGCCGTTAACGGATTCCAGCGGAGGCCTCGTTTCCCTTGGTCGACGGTCGTTCCACAGCCATACATCACCAACAAAATCGGGATCACCAGCACAATCGCACGAGCACGAGTTGAGGGCTTCATAGGTCCTCCTATTGTAGTTGTCGGCACTCCTCTCTCTATATCCACAACCTCTTTGCCAATCAACGGCGCCGCTGCCGTCCTGTTTTCGCAGCCTCTTCATAGGCGTCAGCCCGACGTTCCAGATCCTGAGCCGCTACGGCATAGTACTGCGAGAGCTGCCGGGCGCCACTCACCCAGTCCGACTCAGGACCGAAGAGCTTTTCATATCGAACAGCACTCTCGGCTATCGCGGCAGCCTTCTCTTTGAGGACCATCGCCTCGGCTCGATAGTAACCGACTATGGCCTGCTGATCTTGTGATGGACCGAACGAAGCCGTATCAACCGTCTGAACAGGCTGAGCGCAGCCTGCAGCAGCGAGCGAACAGAGCAGGATCAGAGCACCCCTTCCGACGTGGGGCAAGCGTAGATTGTTCATCGCATCCTCCCTGCGCGGTTCAGCGCATGGCGTCGATCATGGGAAAGACCGAGAGCATTCGGCGTCTCGTCGAGACAACCCAGTTCGATGGTGGAGGTATGGTCACCGTTGATTTCCCCGAGCTGCTCAGAACATTTCAACGGAGGTCTTGGCTGGCCCTGAAAAATTCGATGATCGCCTTGTTGCTTCCGGGCCATGTGGTATGCGACCCCGTGCCTTCACAATAGCGTGTGGCAACCTTGTTCTTACAGCCCTTATACGTTACACAACCATCGCCATCTTTAACAGGGGGAGTAGGATCGCAGCCGTTACAGGCCGCCCACCACTGTATCGCCTCTTTCCCATACCCTGGAAACAGCCTATCCTGGCTGCTGTGCATGAGCATCACGGGAAGCGGGTCAGGACATTGATAGGCCTTTAAGTCCTCACCCCTAATACCCATGGCACTCGGAGCAATCGCGGCGGGAATATGTTTGGTGCCATTGATAAACGCAATAGCCATGGCCGTCGTCCCGCCATCAGAATGGCCCGTGAGAAAAATCCGTGTGTGATCGATACACCATTTCTTTTCAATCAGTCCTGGTATTTCAGCGAGCTTTTCAATCGTGTCAGGACTCATCGCACGATGATCGGCATAGGCCACAATAAAACCTGCCGCTGTCGCTTCTTGCGTGAGATGCACAAAGTCTTCTGACTCATGTCGATTCGTTCGCGCCGGGGCATAGACCATCAGCAACGGATGGGCGATGGTTGCATTGTAGTTCGCCGGCGTTTTGACCATGTAGCGAATACCGGCTGCGGTCTGCTCGTCATCGCTGACCCCCTCACGACCGGATTTTGTTCCTGGCTCGCAGCGTGGTGCATGATTTTCGGCTGCATACGCAGCCACACCAAGTAAGTTGCCAGGATGAACGACTCCAGCATTCTTCTTCCCAGCAAACTGAATTGCCCCCGCACCAGTAAGACCAATCAGTAATAGGCCTATTACTGCACCAACAATAGTTGTTCGGTTGAGCTGTTTCTCCTCAAAGCGCACCCACTCCGGCTTCACGATACCAATAACTAGCAGGGCGGACGAAAGGACAATCATCCCGCTGAAAAACGTTGGAAACAAAGCATTCATCAGTTGTATTTGCTTCTTTCAGTATTAGAGGCTTTGAGGGTCAACAAATGTATCAACGTCTCTTCAACAAGGTTTGAAACTCTTCCGGTATGGGCATGGGTCTAAACGGATCAACATGCGCACCGCCGGTATTCCCCAACGGCACCCAAATTCGCGAGAACATCAACGCCCCAATAATCCTGGCAACTTGCCCTCGTATCTCTATGGAGTCTCGGCGTTTCCAGCCGACCTTCAGCATCCACCAGTGTGCTCTCG
>JBGTMB010000192.1:0-12158 GCA_041743755.1 Nitrospiraceae bacterium
GAGGTCGATGCGCAAGATCTTCTGCATGCGCTGCTACGGGTTCAATTTAATGATATCGACACGGATGAATGGACGCCGAGCTATTCGAGCGGGGCCCTGCGCACGACGTTGTTGCTGGATGAGAGCCGTCTTGCGGTGATCGTCAAGAAAACCAGGCCTGGCCTTACGGCCAAAGATCTTACGGATCAACTTCGGGTTGACTCAGCACGGTATCGGTTTCACGGCCATTGTACCACGCTCTTGTGTTTTATGTACGATCCTGATGGCCGTATCGGGAACCCTCAAGGCTTCGAAACGAGTCTCACGAGCGTGAACGATTCATTTACTGTTGACGTACTGGTTGCCCCGAAATGAGGTGATACATGAAAAGGCCTAAATCTGCCGTCGTCACGCGTCCTAGCTCGTCTGCAGGCGCTCTTGCATTGACAGAGGCGCCGAGCATTCGCTACGTTGACAAAGACCCCACGATTCCTGCAGTGCCATGTACGATTCACGCTCCAGTCGATGGTGGGAGAATCATGTCGGATCGGGCCTACGTCCTTATCAATGTGCAGCCAGGTCGCACGGGCGATGTGGTTCGGGCGTTGTCTGGCATCAAGCAGATTAAGACGATCGATCCTTGTTGGGGCAAGCCCGATGTTATTGTGGTGGTAGAAGTTTCAGACCAGGATGCCCTGACCCAGTTGGTGCTGAGCCGGATTCATGAGATTGACGGTGTCCAACAAACCGACACGCATCTTGTCTATCGATTGAAGGCCGATACGGCTAAATGACTCACAATCTTTTTGAATCAGGCTTGTCAAATGCGTGCCCACGCATGCTGGCCTCCTCTCCTTCATGAACTGGACGTGATCGACGTGACGCTCGTTACCCACGCAGGAGAAGTCGTCTCATAATGGGAGATGACTCACCTCCTACTCGGGCTCTCCGTTGTCGGCATCCTCACCAAGGTCCAACCCAAACCGGTCGGCCATTCGATAGAGGGTTCGCCGATCGATACCAAGAATCTTTGAGGCTTTGACTTTATTCCCCTTAGTTTCCTTTAGCACGCGGAGAAGATGACGCTTCTCGACCTCCTCAAGCGATAAAGATCCCTCATCGTTGTGGTCGGTTGTTCTGCCGGTCTCTTTCGTCGGCGGTTCCGTTCGATGCAGCGACGCAGGCAGATCCTCCGGCGTGAGGAGGGGACCGTGACTCAACGAGACCGCTCGTTCGATGGCATTTTCCAGTTCGCGCACATTGCCGGGCCATCGGTACTGCATCAATAGCCCCATTGTTTCCGGCAGCACTCCGCGCACAGCATGCGTCTCCCCGGCTGCACATTTCTGCAAGAAGTGATGCACTAACATCGGGATATCTTCCCTCCGCTCCACCAATGACGGCAGCGTGATCCGCACGACATTGAGCCGGTAAAATAAGTCGTCTCGAAACTTTCCTTCTTTGACGAGCTGTTCGAGATCTCGATTGGTCGCGGCAATGATACGGACATCGACTTTTGTCGATGTCGTGCTGCCGACGCGACGTACTTCGTGGTCTTGCATCACACGCAGTAACTTTACTTGGAGCGCCTGGCCCATTTCACCGATTTCGTCGAGAAACAGCGTGCCTTCGCTGGCTGATTCGAAAAGGCCGATTTTGTTCCCTGCGGCACCGGTAAAGGCTCCCTTCTCATACCCAAACATTTCAGACTCCAGCAGAGTATCCGGCAATGCCCCACAATTCACCGGGATAAACGGTTTGTCCCGACGAGTCCCATTCGCGTGGATGGCCCGCGCAATCAGTTCTTTGCCCGTCCCGCTTTCTCCTTGCAGGAGCACCGTGCTTTTACTCTCGGTCACTCGCGCGACCAGCTTATACACTTCCAGCATGGCGGGACTGCTCCCCACCAGCGGAGACCATTCATCTTTGTTTTTCAACTCTTCACGAAACCGGGCATTTTCTTTGATGAGTCGGCAGTGGTCGAGACTCCGTTTGACCACCAACTTGATATCGTCCTTCTTGAACGGCTTGGCAAGATAGTCATAGGCGCCTTGCTTGATGGCCTCAATGGCACCCTCAAGGGAACCGAACGAGGTCAGCATCACGACTGCCGTGTCAGGGCTCATACGTTTAAACTCACGCAAGACGGTAAGCCCATCAACCGCTCCCATGCGAATATCTGTCAGCACCAGGTCCACTCGACCCTGACGCCCTCGAGCAATCACTTCTTCGCCGCTGGCGAAGGCTTCAACGGCATAGCCTTCCTTCTTTAAGGCTTCTGCCAAGAGATCGCGCGCGACGGCATCGTCGTCAGCCACGAGAATGCTCGCTGGTTGCATCAGGTTTTCTCCGTCATGTCCGTGGACTCGGTCTTCAATCCAGGTAAGGTGATGGTTACGGTTGTGCCTCGCCCAGTTTCGCTTTCGAGCACAAGACTCCCTCCATGGGCCAAGACTGTCTCGCGGCTCAAGAATAGTCCTAACCCGGTGCCTTTGCCAACCGCCTTGGTTGTAAAAAACGGTTCAAACGCTTTCTGCACGTCGGACTCCGGCATGCCGGATCCTGTATCCCGTACCTCGATGGTAAGTACCAGAGGTGACAGTGAGTCGGTGACCCGGCGGCCGCGGTCGAGCTCCTCGGGTGAGGCCGTACGGGCTCTCACCGATACATTCACCGCTCCGTGGGCTGGGGTGGCGGATAAGGCATTGGCGAACACGTTCACCATCACTTGATGAATTTTCTCCGCATCGGCCCACACAAGCGGGAGGTCTCCGGGAATTTCGACCGTCGTGGTAATTTCTTTCGCATGGAAGGCGGGCTCCATCAGCCCAACCGCCGGGCTGATGACCTTGTCCGCGGGCAACCATGTCGGTTCGGGTTGGCGCTGTCTGGTTGAAGACAGCAAATCCTGAATGATCCGAACCACCCGTGTCAGCTGCTCATCGATGATGGTGACCCGCTTCTTCATTTCGGGCGTGACGCCTGGTTCTTCCGCCAGCGCTTGCACGTGCCAGGCAATCGAGTGCAGTGGCGTTCCAACCTCATGCGCCACGGACGCCACCAGTTGCCCCACTGCCGCTAAGCGTTCCGAGCGATTCAGCTGGTCTTTTGCATCCACCAGCTGCGTATTAGCTTTCAGGAGATTTTCGGTCTCTCTGGCCAACGCGGCACGTGCCGCCGCTTCTCGGGTTTTGCGTTCTTCCCATGTCATACCAATATAGGCCACGACGAGGAGTACTCCGGCGACCACGCTGCGATTAATCACTGCCGATTGCAACCGCCCCGGCTTGGTCGGTTGCATTAACCCCATGTAGGTCGCCACGATACAGGCGACCACTGTTACGAACATCAGGCTGCGACTGCGCACGGTTGCAACCAATAGAATCGGCAATACAAAACCGTAGGCGCCGACCACGTTGGCTGGGGCGACCATTTCAAGCACGACGATCGCCAGGAATACCGCCCCTGCGATCGCCAGGACAATGCGATTTTGTTTTAACATGGGAATGGGCGACCGGTTGATTGCCGATGAACCATGGTCCGATCTTTCGCAGGCTGTGAAAAACTATTTTGCCACAGCAGGGGTTCAAAGAGCTGCATGTCTTGGAGAAGAGACACATCTTACCGGATGCTCAAAAAGGTCGTCCAGCAAGGCCACAAGCGAGTCGAAACCGGAAGCGTACGCTCGAGGGTACGTTGAGGGTTTCGGTGAGCTGAGAACGCCGTTGGCGGAATTTTTCAGCATCCGGGCAGAGGGTTTTACCTTAGCGGGCGGGCCGAACGCAAGACGGCCCCAAGCTGCCGTAGACGTTCATCGTGCAGCATGTGATCGACGGGAATTGAATACTTACGAGTCCAGTTCGGATGACTGTCGATCGTTCCCGGAAGATTGGTTTGCGACAGTTCGCCGAGGCCATCTTCGAGATTTGCTAACACCAAATAGGACGGCGTGCGAGCCAGGTAAAGGTGAATCGCTTGGCAGAGTTCAGCCGTCATGGCGGGTGCAGTGGCCAGGTCTTCAGTCACACCAGTCGGCAAGAGGTGTTCTCGCTGAAGCGCATTGAGGATGCGAGCCTTGTCGCGCTGGCGCTCTTCCCATGCCTGACGGTGCGCCGCGTCATCGTGAAAGGCGCCCAATCTGGACCGTACCTGTAAATCCTCGCTGGACCAAAACCCAGCAAGAGTCGGCAAGTCGTGCGTCGTCGTGACAGCCAACGATTGCGCGGGGTAGTGGCCCGGCGGTTTCATGGCGCCGTCTGCGTGGCGCTCGAAGTAGAATACACGGTACGAGAGCACTCGTGCCTTGGCCAATTGCTCTCTCACCCAATCGGGGACCGTGCCGAGGTCTTCTCCGATGACGAGGGTGTGTGATCGTACGCTCTCCAATGCTACGATGGCCAACAAGTCTTCAAATGGGTAGTGCACATACGTACCTTCGGATGCGGGCCTCCCACGCGGAATCCAGAAGAGACGAAAGAATGCCATCACATGGTCCAGACGAATCGCCCCTCCGGATCGGAAGTTGTTCCGCAGCAGCTGGATCAAAAGCTCGTAGCCACTGGAGCGTAGTGCGTGAGGGTTGATCGGAGGGAGGCCCCAATTCTGTCCCTCGGGCGCAAACGAATCCGGCGGGGCGCCACAGTCGGCTCCAAGCGCTAGCACAGATTGATAGATCCAGGCTTCGGCCCCATTCCGATCGGCGCCCAGTGCCATATCATGATACAGACCAATTGGCATCGCCAGCTGCTCAGCCGTCCGCTGGATTTCGTTCAGCTGTTCGCTTGCCACCCACTGAATGTATTGAAAGAAGCGAATGCGCTTCCGGTGCCGTTTGGCATATTCATGGACCGGTTGACCGGGCATCAGAAATTGTTTGGGCCAATCGTGCCATGTGGTTGACGTAGATTGAATCAGCCGGCGTTCTTCTTCCAAGGTCTGGAAGGCGGCATACAGTTCGAGGGGTGTGCCCTCGGATTGGATAAACCGTTCCAATCGCCTCGCGCGCTCCGTGTTTGGCTGGAGGTGTGGTTCCTCTCCGCTGTAGGCTTCTGCGATGAATGTGCTGTAGGCCAGATCGAGCATGGTGCGTTTGGCCGTTGCTACGGCGTTGTAGTCTACCTGGCGCATCTGTCGTAGTGCCAGGAGCGCAGCCTGAAATTCGGGATCCAGGAACTGCTGTTGCGCCTCCTCCGACTCATGCCATTCGGGAAGTTGATCGAGATCGATGTAGAGTTCATTGAGATAGAGCCGACTGTAAGGCGCATAGGGGCTAATGTGATAGGGCGCGGTATTCCGCAGTGCGTGTAATGGATTGAGTCCGATCACTCCGGCGCCGAGCTCTTTCCCGGCCCACTCGACAATCCGTCCGAGATCGGTGAAGTCGCCGCAACCCCAATTGCGATCAGAGGGCAATGAATAGAGTTGCAAGGCCAATCCCCATAGCCGTTGGTTTGCTTCGAGTGGAGGCGGGATGTAGCATTGGCGAGGTGCGACGATGAGCCGCATCGATCCTTCGACGTCACCAACCAGACTCTCGGCCCGTATCGTCATAGTATAGTACCCAAGTGAGAGCCTGTGCGGGGCCGGGACTTCCACACGCACATGTCGTTGTTCTTTGATATAACGAACCTCGGCAGCGGTGAGTCCAGGTCCTGCTCGGCCTTCTTGCACCACAGCGTTTGCTTCGTCACGAATTTGCCATTCCACTGTGAGGGACCCTTCTTTTCCGTCTTCGAGCAACAGATAACAGGACAGAGGGTCTCCCGCCTCCCCATCGCGAAGAATCCGCACTGGATCGCACGGGCGTTGCCACGGGGCGTCATCCCATTCTTGTAGTGTCTGTATCAGCGATGCAGTCGTATCGATCGCAAGGCCCATGGCAGTCAAAATAGCGCGCTTGGTGTCATCGGAGGTGAAGTGAAGAGTCCCTGCGATATCGTAATAGTCAGTCGCAATGCCGGCACGCTCTGCGAGTCTGGCCAGAAGAGCCTGTTCTGTTAGCTCATGCATGGAGGAGAGTCTGCGCGAAGACCAGTGGTATGTCAAGCTATCCCATTGTTCTTGAAGAAGAATTCAGGAAGGCCATGCTCTCTGGTGTCCTACGGCCTGAGCGACGCTGGACGTAGCGGGAGGGCAAAAGCTCCTCCGTTCATAGTCTTTATGTCGTGGTAAAAGTGAAAATGAGGTTTTCAGGGCGAGGGATCACCGGCCGACAATTCTGCTCCACTCCACACATCTTGTGGGGTGGGAGAGAAGGCTCAATCAGTGGGGCGAGCCTGCGCGAAGGCCCTCACCCCCACCGAGGCATGCCGCATGATAGAAGTCCTGCCGACTTTTATAGCTGTGGATGTAGATACCACACACCAGGCTTGACACACTTATTTAGCTTGATTGACTCCCTCATTTTGTTTTGTTAGCCTCAAGACCCGCCGTATTATTGCCGATAGAGAAGACGAGAAGAGTCAGGCAACATCTTTGGCATCAAATCCCGAAAGGAGTTCCGATGGCTAGCGCAACCACCTCACCAGAATTGCTTGCTGCCTTGCAGAACAAAGCCACGCAGCTTCGAATCGAGAGTGTTCGTGCAACGAGCGAAGCGGGGAGCGGACATCCATCCAGTTGCTGCTCCGCCGCGGATATTGTTGCCGCTCTTTTTTTCTCCGTCATGCGATATGACCCCAACAATCCGAAGGCCTACAATAGCGACCGGTTTGTGTTGTCAAAAGGCCATGCCGCGCCTTTGCTCTACGCTGCTTGGGCCGAAGCCGGTCTCTTTCCCAAGAGCGAACTCCTCAAGCTCCGAACGCTGACGTCAGATCTTGAAGGCCACCCGACTCCTCGCTTGTCTTTCGTGGACATGGCCACAGGCTCACTCGGGCAAGGGCTGCCGGTTGGTATAGGCATTGCGCTGAATGCAAAATTTGTCGACAAGCTGGATCACCGAACCTATGTCTTGATGGGCGACGGGGAGTCTGTCGAAGGATCAGTATGGGAAGCGGCTGAAGTCGCGCGCCATCACGGACTGGATAATCTCTGTGCCATTGTGGATGTCAATCGACTCGGTCAAAGCGATCCCACCATGCTGCAACACGATATGGAGGGGTACCGCTCTCGCTGGGCCGGTTTCGGCTGGCAAGCGCTGGTGGTCGACGGGCACGATATGCCAGCATTACTCGCAGCGTTCGATACCGCTGCAAATACCAAAGGCAAACCGACGGTGTTGCTTGCGAAAACATTTAAGGGCAAAGGCATCTCCTTCATGGAGAACCATCCTAGCTGGCACGGGAAGCCAGTGGCCAAAGGAGAGGAAACTCAGAAGGCGATCGATGAGTTGAGCAAGCAGTTGAAGCCAAGCAGTGCCGCAATTTCATTGAAGAAACCATCGACGCCGACTCAGGCGCCATCGACTATCAAACCTCTTCCGCCTTCGCCCTACAAAGTCGGCGAGGTTGCCGCAACGCGCGAAGCGTTCGGGGTTGCCCTGGAAGCGCTTGGTGCAGCGAATTCACTGGTTGTGGGACTCGATGCGGACGTAAAGAATTCGACTTACACGGACAAGTTCGGCAAGAAGTTTCCTAACCGATTTTTCGAAAATTACATCGCCGAGCAAAATATGGTCGGTGCAGCAGCCGGCCTCGCGGCTTGCGGAAAAGTTCCGTTCGTGGCGACATTTGCCTGTTTCCTTGCCAGGGCCTACGATTTCATCCGTATGGCAGCCATCAGCGGCTCGAACGTCAAACTCGTCGGTACACACGTCGGTGTAAGCATCGGAGAAGACGGCCCCTCGCAAATGGGCTTAGAGGATATTGCGATGATGGCTGCACAACCGGGAGTGACTGTATTATATCCGTCCGATGCAACGTGTACGTATCGGCTTGTTGAAATGGCTGCTACGCACAAAGGGATGGTCTACATTCGGGCCGGTCGCCCAAAGTGTCTGGTTCTGTACGGGCCTGATGAGACATTCCAGATCGGTGGATCGAAGGTTCTCCGTCAACACGCATCGGATGTTCTTACGATCGTCGCTGCTGGAGTAACACTGTTCGAAGCACTGAAGGCGTATGACATATTGAAAACAGCCGGTATCTCTGTGCGAGTCATCGACCTCTATAGTGTTGTCCCCATTGACCGTACCACGTTGCTGGACTGTGCCAGGGCCACGCAGGGGCGCATCCTCACCGTTGAGGATCATTATGCGCACGGTGGCCTTGGAGATGCGGTGCTCAGCGCGGTTGGATCTGAAGGTATCAAGGTGCATAAACTTGCAGTTCGTACGATCCCGCATAGCGGCAAACCGAACGAACTCATCGACCACTTTGGTATCGGAGCACGATCGATCGTGGAAGCTGCAAAACACATCACAAAATAAACTCTCCCACGCCGCCCGCTCCGCATGAGCTTGGGCGGCGTTCATCTCATGAACATTTGGGATGAATTGTCCGCCAACGTCTGCTTCAGGAGCTGACAGAAGCCCACTACGGCAATGGCTGCTCGTGGAGAAACATCAGTCTGGCGATGATCCCGCATAGCGTGCGAAACTGGTTGGATTTCAATCGCCCACTCATGGTGCGATTATTGAGTATGGAGGGCCGGGTCTGCGGTGATGCAGGACTGCATAATTTCAGCGCGGCATTGCCATGACGTGGCCACTGTATTGAGATGGTGAACCAGCTCTTTCGGCACGATTATGCCAACGGTGATATCCACCAAGACGTGATCGGCTATGCGATGAAAATGCGCAGCGTTCACACCCTGCAAGGTGAGCAACGCTCTGCTTAGCTCGTTCTCATGGGTATCGCAGCCAGGTCCTATCAGCACGACGGGAACTCTCTCCATGGCAGCGTGGCTGGCTTCGGCCGGCTGAAATACGGCAAGACCCACGATGAGCGCCATCGCAAGCATCAGACCGTTGTGCCTGAGCGTGGCCTTGCCGTCTACATGAGGCTGTGGGCAGGCTGCGGATACGCTCTTCGCGAAAGGCGTCTGCGTCCGGTTTGCGTGTCTGCGATGAGCTGTTCGCGTCATCGGAATACCTGTCTGCAGGGAGGCGATCTGAAGCCCTTGGGTAGGTTCATCGATTTGTCTTAAGATCTCATGGTAGACGGTGATGCGAGTTGTCGGACCATGCGAAGCTCCGGTTCGGCTGGGTTGCAGTGTTCCTCTCTTGAACGCGTTCATGGGCAGGCGGCGAGGATCTCACCGCCTGCCCGTCGCCTTTACGGTACTTCGACGATGTCCTTCTTCATAGGACCCAGCACGGCAAGGAGTTCGTTCTTTTCCCTGGCTGGCACGTTGAACGTATCCAATGCCTTGACGAGGTCTTCAACCAGGGCATTGAAGGCAGCTGTCGTGACTTTCATGCCGGCATGCGTTGTTTTCATGTCTTTCCCCTCATAGGTGCAGGGGCCTCCGCTGGCTTGGCAGACCTGGTCGACCAGCTGTTTCTTCAGGTTCGGCAGATCGGTTTTGGCAAAATACCCGTTGATGCGGGTATCTTGGCCCACGATGCTGACGAACTTGCCGACGACGGCCGTGATGGGGCCTGTTCCGCCGAGCCGTTCATATAGTGAGGGCAGCGGAGCATCGGCTGCCCACACCGGCGCTGAGATCAACAGTAAGGCGATGGTCAGCATAGTCTTGATGGCGCGAGAAAGTTGTTTCATGAAAGGCGCTCCTTTTTTGAGAGGTAAATGAGGGATTCCTTCGAGTGCATACATCTATCATATCTCTGGTCGTTTAGGGGTTCCAGGGAGTCAGTGGCATCAGCGGAGCATTCTTGGCTACCGGTGTAATCGTCAGCGCGGCAATGGCTCCCCGAAGGGCTCCAGTGAGCGAATGCGTCACAATCGGATAGACCCCGGGTGATTCGGAGACCAAGTCGAATGTGGCGGCGCTTCCGGGTCCCACAACATAGGTTTGCACCCCTGTGAGTTTGTTAGCAGGGTTCCCGCTCTCGTAGACGTTGTCCCAAATCTCGCCGATCGGGTGGAGCGAGGAAAACTCGTTGGGGCCCGCGTTCACAAAATAGATCCGGACCCGCTCATTCGGTTTCGCCTCCAGCGCTTCCGAGCCGATGAAGAAGGGATGATACTTGAAGATCCCTCCGTTGAAGACCGTATAGTCGAACTTCCGGGCGAACATGGCCTCGACATCGTCGGGGTTCTTCCAGAGCTCAGATTGGACCAACAAAAACTCCCGGTCCGCTTTCGGCCAGACCTTCGGATTCTTGGGATCGACGATAATCGCGCCGAACATGCCGCGCGCGACGTGCTGGATCATGGGCGCTGCACCGCAATGATAGAAAAACACGCCGGGCTTCTTCGCCACAAAGGTGAAAGAAATGGTTTCTCCCGGATTGATGGCCCGGTAGTTCTTCAGGAAATCGATTTCCGCCGCATGGAAGTCCATGGCGTGTGGATAAGCATTGGTCTTGGGATTCTCCAGCGTGAAGTTGACAGTGTCGCCTTCCGTGACCCGCACGGCCGGCCCCGGCATCTGGCCGTTGAACGTCCAGGCCCTATATTTGGTTCCCGTTCCTTCAATCACGATTTCCGTTTCGAGGGCAGTCATCTTGATGTCATGGGTCTTCGCGGATGCCTCTGAAGGCAATCCCATCAATCCGGCCATCGCAAGGACCATGGCCCCTGCGATGGCCATGAGTTGAGGTGATCGTCTTTTCATCATGGTTGAACTCCTCTCTGAAATGGTTGGGCGAACTTCTCCAGGCAAATGTGCAACT
Source organism: Nitrospiraceae bacterium (assembly GCA_041743755.1). GTDB lineage: Bacteria > Nitrospirota > Nitrospiria > Nitrospirales > Nitrospiraceae > Palsa-1315. The sequence continues at coordinate 10,718 of JBGTMB010000192.1, forward strand.
GGTCTTTTCTATGTGAAGGTCTCACTGACACTTCGTCTGTGTGTGAGGAAAAGGATAACACAGCCAAATTCTCTGATGTATATCGTAGTGCCAGGTTAGGAGTCAAACCATTTGTTCGTCCCAAATGAGCCAGTGACCCAAAACCAGAAAAGTAGGTCAGCGGGAGCTTGAGGAACCGGCCCGCGACGTGGTCTTCTTGACCCAGAAGGAGGACCCGACGATGGCGCGACGACGTGGGCATAGCGAGGAACAGATTCTGGTCGCCCTGCAGGAAGCAGAGGGTGGCACGACCGGGGTGGACGTGTGCCGGCAGGTCGGCATTAGCGAGCAGACGTTTTACGCGTGGAAGCGCAAGTATGCGAGGCTGGGCCTCAGTGAACTGCGCGAACTGCGGCAGCTCCGTGAGGAAATGCCAAGTTGAAACGCTTGCTGGCGGATCTCTCGCTCGATCGCCAGATGCTGCAAGAGATCGTGCGAAAAAATCTGTAAGGCCTCGGGATCGGCGTGTGCTGGCACGCTGGGCGCAAACGATCTATCAGGTCAGTGAGCGCCGGGTCTCGAGGCTGTTGCCGATTGCGCGCGAGCCTCCTTACAGTATCGGAGTCGCCGTGATCCGCAGGAGGTGTTGCGTATGCGGTTGCGAGAGTTGGAGGCGAGCCGAGTACGCTTCGGGTATGGCGACTCACGGTGTTGCTGAGACGGGAGGGGTGGCAGGTGGACGCCAAACGGATCTATCGGCTGTAGACGGACGAAGGTCTGACGGTGCGGGCTCAAACACCGCACGAAGGCCGGCGGGCCGAGCCCTTGTGCCGCAGCCAGGTCCGACCGCCCCGAACCAGGGGTGGAGTATGGACTTCATGAGTGAGCGCGTGGCGGATGGCCGCTGGTTTCGGATTCTGACCGTCGTGGACCAGTTCACGCGGAATGCTAGTGTTTGGTTCTACCTTCAAGTGCAACACTACAGGCCCCAATGGGCTACGGTGTTGCAAAGCGAAAACAATGCTACACACACTTGAGTGCTGAAGACCGTGAGACCTTGAGCCTGGGCCTCACCCACAGCCCTTCGCTCCGGACGATGGCGACGGTGTTGGGACGTGCCCCCAGTATCGTGAGCCGTGAGTCGGCCCGCGACACTGTGCGAGGCCGCCCCTATTCGCGCCTGTACGGCGCAGGTCCAGGCGCCCTCCAGAGCCTGTCAACCACGGCGATCCCGCAAACTCTTGGATCCCTGGCTGTGGCAGTATGTGCGGACGCATCTGACTCAGGGCTGCTCGCCCGAACAGATTGCTGGACGCCTCCGCCGCGCGTATCCTGACGACATGAGCAAACAGCTCTCGGCCGAGACGATCTATGCGGGGCTCTATGTGTTGCCACGCGGAGCCTTGCGTAGCGAGCTGTTGGCCGCACTGCGTCAAGCGCGTAAGGCGCGCCGACCTCGGGC
>JBGTMB010000193.1:0-4868 GCA_041743755.1 Nitrospiraceae bacterium
CCGGGGGAGTTGACGTAGAGATTGATATCCTTTTCAGGATCTTCCGCTTCGAGGAATAGGAGCTGGGCAATAATCAGGTTGGCAAAGATATCGTCGATCGGCGCGCCGAGGAAGATGATACGATCTTTCAGAAGGCGGGAATAAATTTCATACGCCCGTTCGCCTCGGTTAGTCGTTTCGATAACAATGGGGACAAGCATGCAGGTCGTTCCTTTCCTCGTGGCAGGGCGCTGAAAAAATCCGCCAGCTCCGTTCTCGCGTCGTTCAGATCCTCAACGTACCCCAGAGGGTACGCCTCCGGTCTTCACTCGCTGCGGCCTTGCTGGGCGGACTTTTTGAGCACCCTGCGTGCTCACAGATTTTCTCTCAGTCTGTTAAAACTTCTTGAACAATCGGTCAAGGAAACCCCGGACCGTTCGGTACTATCCCTGAATCACTGCATTGCGGTATACGAAATCTAAGGCCTTATCCACCAAAATTCTGGTGCGTAAATCATCGATGGATTCTTGTCCTCCGGTTTTGATCATCTTGACGAGATCGGCAGCCGGCATTTTGAGTTCCGATGCCAACCGCATGATTTCGGAATTGAAATCCTCTTGCGTGACTGTCAGTCCCTCTTTCTCGGCGATCGTCTCTAGGACCAGACTGACCTTCACGCGCCGCGCCGCTTCTTCTCGATGTTCTTCGCGAAGCTTTGCGAGATCCTCCGTAGCAGGTGGCTCCGGAGTGCTACCTTTCCGCTGCTGTTGTTGCTGCACGTGCTGGCGGATGATGGCCTCCAGCTCACGCTCCACCAGGGTTTCCGGGAGGTCGAAGTGATGGGTGTCCATGAGCCGCTTGACGATCGTATCTTTATAATTGTCTTCGATCTCACGCTTCAGCGCCTGCTCCATCCCTTCGCGCAGTTTGTCTCTAATTTCCTGGAGCGAGGTGTAGGGACCACAGTCTTTGGCAAATTCATCATCCAGGGCCGGCAGTTTCTTTTCCTTGACGGATTTGATCGTCAGCGTAAACAGGACAGTCTTGCCGGCCACGCGAGGATCGGGATGGCCGGCTGGATATGGCTGGGAAATTTCGAGCACGTCGCCCTCTTTTTTCCCTCCGATATGTGAGTCAATTTCCAAGCCCAAGACCGCCGCGTGCGATCCGACCTTGTGGAGTTGACCTTCTTTCTTCGTTCCTTCCAGCGGGGATCCGTCGAGCGTGCCGTGTAGATCCAAGACAATATAGTCCCCGTCCACGATGGTGTGCCCTGGAGGCGTGGCTTCCAAGCGGGACTGTTGTTCGCGCAAGACCTCCAGACCCCGGTCAAGCTGTTCGTCGGTGACGGTACGTGTGTCGGGCTTGAGCGAGATGGGGCTTGGCGCTTTATAATCCCGCAACTCAATATTCGGCCTGATCTCGACGGTTGCCGTGAACGTAAAGGGTTCATTCTTCTTAATCATGACTCGGTCCAGCGGCGGAATTTCAACGTGGACCGGGATAATTCCCGCTTGGCGGACGGCTTTCTCATAGAAGTCCGGCACGAGGGCTCGGATCACATCCTCTTCCACGGTTTTCGCGTATCGTTTCTCCAGCAGGGCCACGGGTACCTTGCCGGGGCGAAATCCAGGGATGCTGACCTGGCGGTTGAGGTCGACATAGGCACGGGTAATCCGTTGCGTCACTTCCTCTGCAGGCACCTCAATCTTGAGGGCCCGCTTCATTGGTCCGAGTTCAGTCATTTCCATTTTCATAGCTGGTGCACACCCTCGTTCTTTGTAAGATGCCTTGCGCGTACCGCCGAGCCGTTGCCGGATTACCGGTTGTGGCCTGGTGCGAGAGGGGGGACTTGAACCCCCACGGTTACCCACGAGATCCTAAGTCTCGCGCGTCTGCCAGTTCCGCCACTCTCGCAGGGTGGGGCATGCAGGAGTTGATTTCAGCACGATATACGCAGGAACGAAAAGACAGGTTCCTGTCTGTATTTTGTACCGTTGGATGCATGTCACTGTCAACCCATACTCCTGCAGGGTGGACGCGTGTGCTCGTGGCGTCCTCGGACGGTTAGCATTCTTCTCGACCCGGGATGATGCCTCTCCCCCTCAATACCGTGGAGTGCACTGCGGAGGCTGTCATTTATTCTCCTTCGCCGAATACCCCGTAGCTTCCAGCCTTCGCAGCCGAAGCGACTGCTTCGGCGGAGTAGGCTGCTACGGGGATGAAGGCGAGGAGAACACTCCGTAGCCCTGGCGAAGGTGGGTAGTGGCTTCGGAGAATTTCGCAAGATACCCCGCAGCTTGCTGCGGGGAGCTTCATCAGGGGTTTTGCGACAGTTTCGACCTGAAGATACGTTGTCCCGTTGATTCAGAACAAGGGCCTCATGTCGGCGGTTACCGCAGAAGCTTCTGTACCCGATGCAGGTGAAGTGGTGCCCCACGGCTTGACCGCATGGCTCCCTGCGCAGGTGGGTGAATCTCAACCTTCAATGAGGAGTATAATCAAGCAACACATGTAATTCATCGTCGGCGTATCCGTGAAGAGGTGCACCATGCGTAGGGCTTTACTGCTTTCGATTCTGGCGATAGGTATTGTGGCACTCCTCTCTCCTCCCTCATGGGCCTATCGCGACTACTTCACGCCGGAACAGAAAGCGCTGCTGGATAAGATTCAGACCCTGCGTATTGACGCAATCGCCCTCACAGATCAGGGAGCTGTTGATGCTGCGCCGATAGCCGAGCTTGTCGCCCGCCGCATGGGCGAATTGGGATACGCGACCGTGGGCGAAGCCAACACACCCCATGATGTGGTGATCAAAGTCAAATGTGAACAGCGAAAAATATGGGAAGGCACGACGGCGTCCGGTGGCGATGCGGATTTGCCAGATGCCCCGTCTCGGCTGTGGAAAGGCCCCGCCTGCCAGATGACCTATCTTCTCGGCAACATGAAGGTTAAATGGCAGAAAGAGGTTCGAACCGAGGTTGAAGAGTCAGGACAAGCCGCACAATCGGCCAACGTGGGAGATCCTGGAACCTATGCGATGAGCAAATTGAGAGAGGCGCTCGAAACGTACGAGTTTCCCTTGTTGCTGGCTGCCGAATGGGGCCAACCGGAGCGCCTGTTGAAGGTGCTCGATCGATCCGATACGCCGCAGGCCAAAAAGATCAAAATTCTTTCTCTCTTAGGCGAGATGCAAGCTGATGAAGCCTTGCCGAAGTTGAGGGAGGCGCTCAAAGATCGTGATCTGGCGAAGCAAGCGATTGGGGCCATGAGCAATCTCGGTAGAGAAGGCATTCCGTTGTTGGCCGACATCATGAACACGTCTCCTCAGCTCGAATTGCAGGCGGCGGCAGCCAAGGGCTTAGGACAACTGGGTGGGATGCACGGCGATGCCTCTGTGGTGCCGCCGTTGCTCGTCAAACTGCAAGATCCGAAAACCGACTGGTCTGTGTTGACGGAAGTGGCTTGGTCGCTGGGCAAGATTCCGGATAAACGATCGATCCAACCGCTCTACGATCTCGATAAGAAGCTGGCTGCCCTGCGCGATCCGGAGAACATGACGTTGAAGAAACTCAAAGAAGCGGTGTTCTGGGCGATCAAACAGTGCGATACGTGGGATCAGTTCAGTTGAAGAGGGGATGGAAGGACACCCATATTGGTCCTGTGCTCCCGGAACGCGCGTCCTGAGAAGGGCCTCGTTCGACGGCCGCACTTCGACCAACATGGGTGTCCTTCCAGAAGAGAAAAGCGAGCGAGATTGGAAAGGGCAGGAGAGGGCAGACTGGATGGCCTCCTGTGCTCGTGCAACGCGCGGTCTCAGAAGGATGGGAAGGGTAGCCTGGTCGTCCTCCTGCTCGCGGAACGCGCACGATAGGAATGTGCTCGTTCGACGCGCGCAATCGAGGATCGACCAGGCCACCCTTGAAAATGAAGGAGTGGTCGCCTGGGAGAAGAGCGCGTCTCGGCGCGCTCGGGGTTGGGCGGGGGAGAATGTTGCGCGCTATGGAGATTACACCAGCCGCCTCGCTGGATAAGGGTAAAACAGCAGCCTCGGCCACTCCCTATCTCTCCTATTGATTGACAATTTTCTGTGAGGGACTTATCGTCCACCAGCCTGGTGACAGTCGGCTCGGAAAGCATACGATGGATCGATCCCCTTCTTCGGTTCCTTCCTCCTCATCTCGCGACGTGCTGGAGCGGATCACGCTCCAGATGGCGTCGAGTCTCGATCTTCAGGTGGTGCTTACCACTATCACTCAAGGGCTTATCGACGAACTGGACGGCGCTTTTGCCCGCATCTGGCTGTTAGGTCCCGGCGATCTCTGCGCCGATTGTTACAAAGTGGCAGACTGCACGAATCGGGCTCGCTGCCTGCACCTTGAGGCGAGCGCGGGGCTCTACAGTAATCTCAACGGGGAGTATCGCCGCATCCCTCTGGGGGCGCTCAAGATTGGAAAAATCGCCCAGGGTCAGGGGGCGCTGAACACGAACGACGTGCTCGGCGACGACAGACTTCCGAACAAACAGTGGATGATAGACAACGGGCTCCGCTCCTTTGCCGGCTACCCGCTGAAGTTCCGCTGGGAGCTGCTCGGCGTCATCGCGATGTTCGGGCGGCGGCCGTTGAGCGAAGAGGAGTTCGCGCGGTTGGCGGTCTTTGCCAACCAAGCAGCTATTGCGATCAAGAACGCGCAACTCTTTACGGAAGTCGCACAGCTCAAGAGCCGGCTCGAGGCAGAGAATCTCTACCTTCGTGAAGAGATCAAGTCCCAGCACAATTTCGAAGAGATTATCGGCGAGAGTCAGAACATCCTGGCCGTTCTCCGACAGATCGAGCAGGTCGCACCCACGGATTCGACGGTCCTCATCCGGGGAGACACTGGGACAGG
>JBGTMB010000194.1:0-5918 GCA_041743755.1 Nitrospiraceae bacterium
CATCGACTGACTCGCTGAGTCCTGCACGGTAAATAGGTGAGTCGTCATTCCAACGCTACCTGCATCCAATGTCCCGGTCATTTCCCCTGAAAGCGCGTTCAACGTCAAAGAGGCCGGGAGTGGGGGAGTAACCGACCACGCGTACGGAGGTGTGCCGCCTGAGGCTCTCACTGTTGCAGGGCCATACGGCTGGCTCGCATGGCCAAGAGGCAATGGCAACGTGATGTCGTCAGTGTCAATGCTCAGCACGGCATTGATGTTGAGGGTTAAAGACTTGCTGACGACTGCCCCGTCCTCACTCTGCACTCGATAGGTTCTCGTAAATGATCCAGGAATAGTCGGGATTCCGCTTAAGACTCCGCTTGCACTCAACGGTTGCAAGCCTGAAGCCGGCGTGAGATTTCCGACAATCGACCATGTATAGGTTCCTGGGCCCGTCGCTCCTGATGCCGACAATAAGGCGTGGTATGGCTGGCCGACGGTTCCAGCAGGTAGTGGGGGACCGGATGGTGATCCCACATCGATCGTCACTGCGGCATTCACAGTGAAGTCACGCGTTAATTTGCTAATCTCACCAGTTGGCACCGAGGAATCCATAACTGTCACAGTATAAATCGTCGAGCCATTACTCGCATTCAGTGGAGTTCCACTGATGATTCCTGGTCCGAGCAGGTTCAAGAATAATCCATTGGGCAAAGCAGGAGAAACCGACCATGTATAGGGCGGTACTCCGCCGGTTGCTGCTAACTGAATAGTCGGGTAGGCCACATTAACCGTTCCATTCGGCAGCGTGAACGGCGTGATTGTTGGTGATACTTGAGGATTTCCAGCGATCGACGCAGAGGCCGCAGTTGATGCTGGTGAACTAGCATTGATCAAGATTGTCAGTGCTTTTTCGGCGGTTTTTGCTGTTGGTTTTGTTGAGTCGATGACGATATAGGCCCGTGTTGTACTTGAAACGCTCGTTGGGGTTCCACTGATGATCCCCCTCGTTGAATCCAATGTGAGGCCTGGCCCTGGTTCTTGGTTTCCTATGATCGACCAAATAAAAGGTGGAGTTCCAGATACCACTTCCAACTTTTTTTCGAATGCGGTATTGACGACTCCGTTTATGGGCGACCCCGTTGTAATGCCGAAAGGAGGCGGAGGGGGCGGCTGCGCAGGACCAGATTCCGTCGACACATTGTTGGAATCGCTGCAGGCACTGAGGCCGAAGGTCGCCGCACACATACACAAGCAGACCCACAATATGTTTCTGGTGATCCTAAGACCGTTCATGAACGCACTGCCTCTGTGTTGGAGATGATGATGTTGGGAGAATAACTCTATCGGCAAAGAAGCTCGTTCATGCATACGTGAACTCTAGGAGCTGATCTACCCCTCAAAGGTAGGGGTGTAGGTATGAGCCTACAAGACGGTGGGTCAATCAGAGAGGCCGTGAAGCCGACGTGAATTGATAGGTCAGGCTCAGGTTAGAGGTTTTCTCCGTACTTCTCTCGATGTTGCCGCTTTGCGCCGGCGATCCAATTATCTCGTTTGATCCGGTCGGGCGCCGTGTAGAGCTTTTTCGCCACTTTGTTGATGTCTTCCGGCGTCCAACGCGCAATCTGGCCGTAGCGGTACAATCCCATTTTGTAGAGTGTCCGCGCAAAGGCGGGACCGATTCCGTGAATCTTACTCAAGTCGTCTTTGGGTCCATCTATCGGTTTGTCTTTCAGCTTGTCTTTCGCCGCTTTCGCCTGCTCCATCTCCAAACTCAGTTGACTTCCGTTCGGGCGGGTCTTCAAGCGAGGAGCGACGGATCCCCCGTCAGTCTTGATGCGGAGCGCCGCTCTCACTTCAACCAGACGCTTACGGAGGCGAGCGATCTCCTCTTGCTTTTCTCCCGCAGTTTTCGCTTGATCTGCCAAATCTTGCTGCTGTGTTTCGAACTCTTGAAGTCGTTGCTGCAGTCCGTTGATGTGTTCGGCTCGCTCGTGAAGGAGTGCTTCATTGAGTTGGAGTTGGGCTCGGAGTTGCTCTTGCGCGGTAAGCTGCTGCTGTAATGTCGCGATCTGCGCGTCATGTTGTGTGATGGCGCGGGCATATTTGGTTTCCCAGTGCGCTATTGCCTGCTCATGCTCCTGAAGATGTTGAGAGAGGAACTCGAGTTTGCCGATGCGCTGATCTCGTTCGGCGAGTTGGCTGTTGAGTTGGTGTAGTGCGGCTCGATACTCAGCATCCCGGTCACAGAGTTGGACTTCCAGCCAATGGACCCGTCCTTGGGCCGGTTCGAGTTCCTCCACACGTGAGTGGAGCCGATCGTTTTCCACACTGGCAGCTTCCATCTCGGCGATACGGCGTTGAAAGTCTCGCCGTTCTTGCTCATTCGACTGGATTGTCTGTTGAGCAACCTTGTATTGGCGTTGGAGTGTCTGAATTTCCTCCGACTGCGTGGCAGCGGTCGCGGCATACTCCCTCACACGCTGCTGAATAGCGACTTCTTGCGCTTCCAAGCCCGTCAGCCGCTGCGTACGAACGGCTAACTCTTCTTTTAGCGCCTGGAGCCGGTCATTTCGTTCTGAAATTTCTTGGCTGGTCGATAGATGAAGCTCTTCCGCTTCAAGAACCTTGCTCTCAAGAACCTTCATCCCAGCAGCTTGGACTTTCAGCTCAAACTGCGCACTTTCCAGCATCTCTTCTTTGAGGCTGAGAGCGGTGTTCGTGTCTTCGAACTCTTGTGTGTGCGGCCCTGGGGACGTCTGCCGCAGGAACCATCCAACCACGCCGCCGATCCCTGCCGCAATGAGAAGACATCCTAGGATCTGGCCTATGAATGCAATCATTGGTTACTCACTCCTTTCACATGTAATTCGATGCGGCGGTTATGTTGGAAACCGGCCCCCGACAATGGTCGAGACGCGCCATAGCCAACGGCGTTGAACTGGTTAGTGAGTCCGTGTCTGATGAAATATTGTCGCACCGCTTCGGCGCGGTTGCGGCTGAGTTCAAAATTATAGTCCACTGCGCCGTACTTATCTGTATGACCGCCGATCTCTATCGACGTGTGAGGGCTTTGCCGTAATAGGGGTATCAGCTGGTCGAGTATGGCACGGCCACGAGGGAGTATCGTCGTGGTGTTTGATTCAAATTCGATGGAGCCGCGCGAAATGATCTCATTGATCTTCTTCTGGAGCGGAGCAGGGGGAGTTGCGACCTGAGTGATGACGATATGATCTTCCAGTTCGAGCCCCAACTGCCTCAGGGGATTAATGTCTTGTAGCATGGCGGCTTTGGCATGATCGTCGTCGACCTGCCCACTGAGAACAATCGAGCGACCATCGATCATGATAGAGCCTCGTTCCTTTACGTGCCCTAAGATGGGGAGGATTTGGGGGACATCGCCTGCCCACGATGCAGATCCCACATCTGAGTCTACGACCAATTGATTGACGATGCGGTTTGGCGCTGCGCCATAGAGTTCTTGGGCTCGCTGAAGAATACTGGCCTTGATCTCCTCACTCGGAAGTGAGCCACGAAGAGTCAGCGTCCCTTGCTCTAACCGTGCTTGAAACGAAGCAGGAGTGAGGGGGCTCGACGCTGTCGATGGTGGAAGATGGCGAGGGATGCAGATCGCGGCAAGAAAGGTAAGTGCGACAGCGCCTGCGCCTAGAATCACTCTGCGCATGTTGGATCAACTCTCGTACGAACGGTGGCTGATTGAATTTCCTCACCCTACCATACTACGTGGACTCATTCCAGACAGGATTTGAGCCGTCATTGGATTATTTTAGTCTGCCGCGTTCAGGCGTGCGTGTGTTCTCAATCACCAACCTGTGGGAGAACGGTGGGGAGAACAGAGTTCGTTCCGTTCGACGTTTAGCGGCTCTCTTTCATCCGGTTTCTGATGCTGTGTCACCACGAATAATGATGAATATTACTGATAACCTAATCTGGGGTGACATGGAAGAATCGATTTGCGAAGACAGCGAGGTTCAAATCCACTTGTCAGGCTGATATTCATTTGCTATTCTTCGCGCGCCTTCCGATGTGTGTTGCGGCGAACGATTGTCACGTAAGGAGTCATCTATGTCCGGTATTAAGCGTGCATTGATTAGCGTGTCGGAGAAAGCCGGCGTGGTGGATATGGCCAAAGGGCTTGAGGCTCTGGGTGCTGAAATCCTCTCGACCGGAGGAACAGCGAAAGCATTGCGAGAGGCCGGAGTGGCGGTCACCGATGTGGCGGCCTATACAGGCTCACCGGAGATTCTTGATGGTCGGGTCAAAACACTCCACCCGAAGATCCATGGAGGCTTGCTGGGACGCCGTTCGGTGCCGGCCCATGTCGAGCAGATGGCGCAGCAGGGAATTGGGCCGATTGACGTCGTCGTCGTCAATCTCTATCCGTTCGAGGCCACGATTGCAAAGCCCCACTGTCCTTTTGAAGAAGCCATTGAAAACATCGATATTGGCGGGCCGTCGATGCTGCGTTCCGCCGCCAAGAATCATGACGATGTCTTGGTGGTCGTCGATCCGGCTGATTACCCGCGCGTGCTCGCTGCCGTCACGGAAGGGACCGTTTCACGCGAATTACGTCGAGAGTTGGCGATGAAGGTCTTTCAACACACGGCGCGGTACGACAGTCTGATCGCAGGGTATCTCGAGCGACAGATGGAGGGCAGTGAGGTCAAGTTTCCCAAAATATTATCCTTGCAGTTCGAACGGGCAGAGATGCTTCGCTATGGAGAGAATCCGCATCAGCAAGGGGCCTTCTATCGGGAGCTGCACTCGACTGAACCGTCGGTATCGCGTGGGAAGATTCTGCATGGCAAGGCCATGTCCTATAACAATTTCCTTGATGCCAATTCAGCGCTTGAACTGGCGAAAGAATACGACGATACCGCCGTGGCCATCATCAAACACAATAATCCATGCGGTGTGGCCTTGGGTTCGACACCCCTCGATGCCTATGTGAAGGCCCGTGAGACCGATCCTATTTCTGCGTTCGGCGGCGTCATTGCGTTTAATCGTCCCGTCGATATGGCTGCGGCCAAGGAAATTACCGCTACCTTTGTCGAAGTCGTGATTGCGCCGGGCTTTGCGGACGATGCCCTGGCCGAATTGAAGCGAAAGAAGGATCTTCGGTTGCTCGACGTGGGGCCACTGACCCGTGTGAAGCAAGAGGGATTCGATCTCAAGAAATTGGTTGGTGGCTTGATCGTGCAAGATCGCGATCTCGGGGCCTTGCCTGATCTCAAGACGCTCAACGTGCCGACAGTGCGAAAACCGACGGATGAGGAATATGCGGCCTGCAGTTTTGCCTGGAAGGTCTGCAAACATGTGAAGTCGAACGCGATTGTGTATGCGAAGCCAGGGCAGACCGTGGGGATCGGCGCCGGCCAGATGAGCCGAGTCGATTCAGTGAAACTTGCTGTTATGAAAGCCCAGATGCCGATTAAGGGGTGTGTGATGGCGTCGGATGCGTTTTTTCCATTCCGGGATGGATTAGACGCTGCCGTGCAAGCAGGGATCACGACAGTCATTCAGCCAGGTGGTTCGATTCGCGATGCTGAAATTATCAAAGCCGCCGATGAGCAAGGCGTGGCGATGATTTTGACGGGCATGCGCCACTTCCGTCACTAACGGATGTTGAAACGACTCTCCAGCGTTGTTCTCGGCTCGGCAAAATCCTCAACGTAGCCAAGAGGCTACGCCTCCGGTTTTCCCTTCGCCTGCGGCCTTGATGGAAAGCCGCTTGAACATCCTTCGAAGAAAGACTTCGAACTAAAGGCTATTCAATGAAAATTCTGGTTGTTGGCAGTGGGGGCCGAGAGCACGCAATCGTGTGGAAGCTCAAGCAAAGTCCCCGTAAGCCGACGCTTTATTGTGCTCCTGGCAATGCGGGGGTCGAATCGCTTGCGACCTGTGTTCCAATTGAC
>JBGTMB010000195.1:0-2737 GCA_041743755.1 Nitrospiraceae bacterium
ATTCTGAACGGGAGTTTGACTGGGGCTAAAATACTTGTAGGGGTTTCCCCAGGGATCTTCCGGGAGTTTTTGAATATATCCACCGAGTTTCCACTTCTTGGGGACGACTCCCACCGAAGGTTTTTCGACCAGGGCTTTTAGTCCTTGTTCAGTCGTGGGATAGATACCGTTGTCGAGCTTATAGAGCTGCAAGGCGCCTTCGATATTTCGAATTTGGACTTTTGCCGCAGTGCGCTTCGCATCATCGGTTCGCCCCATGATGCGAGGGACGACCAAAGCCGCGAGGATCGCGAGAATGGCCACCACGACCATGATTTCGATGAACGTAAAGCCACGTTCACGACGGAGAATATCGAGTGATGAGTGATGAGTGATAGGGGATGGGTGGGAACTCGCGTATATATCTGTCTTCCCCCACATCGTCCACACACTCTCGACCTGCTTTCTTCCGTTCATCGAATACCTCCCTTTCCCTTCAGCCCCATCACTCATCACCGCTCACTGATCACTATCTCTAGCGCACCATCTGTCCCATCTCAAAGATGGGCAACAAGATAGCCACGACGATACAGAACACCAAGATACCCATGGCTAGGATCATAATGGGTTCCAAGAGAGAGGTAAATCGTGTAATAACCCGATCGACTTCTCCATCATAAATATGACCAATGCGGCGCAGCATCTCTTCCATTTCGCCGCTGCGTTCACCGACTGCAATCATGTGCGTGACCAGCGCAGGAAATTCTCCGCTCCGCTTCAATGGTTCGGCAATCGTTTCCCCTTCCCGTATATTCTGTCTCGCCCCCTCGACGGCATGCTCGAGAACGCGATTGTTCATCACACGTTTCGCGACATCCATGGCATCCAACAATTGCACACCGCTCGCCAGCATGGTGGCCAATGTGCTCGTAAGCCGGGAGATGGCGACCATACGGGCTACCTCGCCCATCAGTGGCATCTTCAAGAGCCATCGGTCGGCCGTGAGCTTGCCCGCTTCCGTTTTCATTGCCCGGCGTGTCGCCCACACCATCACACCCACCCCACCAAGTATCCACGCCCAATAGTCGGCAAGAAAATGGCTGATGCTCATCAGCACGACGGTCGGCCAGGGGAGGGCCTGCTTCAAACTCGTAAAGACGGCGGTAATTTTCGGCACCACAAAGGTCATGAGGAAAAACAGCACCGTGACGCCGACGATCAACATCAGGGCCGGATAGAGCACGGCGTTCGTCACTTTATGCTTGAGCGCCAGCTGTTTTTCCAGAAACTCTGCAAGGCGGAAGAGGATCTGATCCAACGCTCCGCTGGCCTCACCTGCGCGCACCATGTGCACATAAATCTGAGAAAACTCTCGTGGATAGCGCTCAAGCACGGCGCTATAGGATGCCCCTCCACGGATCTCTTCGCGGATATCGGCCATGAGGCTTTTCACGGACTTCTTCTCGGTTTGATCCACCATCACTCCGAGCGCCTCGACCAACGGCAGTCCTGCGACCAGCAACGTTGCTAGTTGCCTGGTCATCATCGCTACGTCTGTCGTACTGAGAGCAGGGGAGCGTCCGATCCCGGGCGTGGTTCGGCCGGAGGTGTTGGTGGATGAGGTGGTTGTGGCCAGGCCTTGTTCCACCATATCGGTGGGGAACACGCCAACCTTCCGCAATTTGACGCGTGCAACTTTCGGACTCTCGGCATCGATAATGCCGGTCGCAGCCCCACCGTCGTTTCGATAACCTTTATATTGATAAACGGGCATTTGGCTAGCCCTCATTATTCATGACGGTTCGTCGCGAAATCGCGGAGCCGCGTAGCGAGACCAGCGCGCGGAGCCGTGAGAACCCGATGCGTACTTGTGCAGTACGTTGAGGGCTCGAAGGGCGACCCCGCTGGCCGAAGGCTCGTCGTAGCAGCGGATCGGTGATTGTAGCAGAAGCGTTCATGAGTAATGAGGCTAAATCTCAACTTCCTGCTGGGTAATCCGCATCAATTCTTCGGTCGTGGTGATTCCGTGGAACACCTTGTCCGCCCCTTCGTCCTTCAAGGTCACCATCCCCTTCGCCGTCGCGGCTTGACGGATCAAACCCGAGTCTGCCTTGTTGCCGATGAGGCGGCGGATCTCATCGTCCAGCACAAGGAGTTCAAAAATACCTGTTCGGCCTCGATAGCCGGTTTGGGAACAGGCAGGACATCCGGCGCCACGATAGAAGGTGGGACGTACCCTCGGGGGAACGATCCCGAGGCGAATCAGTTCTTCATCGTCAGGATGATAGGGTTGCTTGCAGTCCGAACAGACCTGTCGTAACAGTCGTTGGGCTAAGACGGCGACCACCGAGGAGGCGACGAGAAACGGTTCGATACCCATGTCGATCAATCTGGTGGCGGCGCTTGCGGCATCGTTGGTATGGAGTGTCGAGAAGACTAGGTGCCCTGTGAGCGAGGCATGAATGGCAATTTCAGCAGTTTCACGGTCGCGGATTTCGCCGATCATGATGACATCGGGATCTTGTCTGAGAATAGACCGCAGCCCCGCGGCGAACGTCAGGTTAATTTTCGGATTCACCTGCATCTGGCCCACGCCGAGCAGTTGGTATTCCACGGGATCTTCGACCGTAATAATGTTCTTGTCCGGGGCATTGATCTGCGTCAACGCCGCATAGAGTGTCGTCGTCTTCCCGCTCCCCGTCGGTCCGGTCACGAGAATGATGCCGTGCGACAAATGGATCAATTGTTGGATGATCCC
>JBGTMB010000196.1:0-8194 GCA_041743755.1 Nitrospiraceae bacterium
TTGTCTCGGCTCAGCGATAACTGAGGCCGCGCGAATGCGAGAACATTGAGCTGCTGATCGGGGGGAAAACACAATCGGGCTGATGCACAGGGTGCGTCGCATCGTCCATATCACCCTCCTCTCTTGGTGAATCATCGAGAGAACTGGATAATAGCCGCGCAGGCTGTCCGCTCTCTCGAACTTCAGTGATTGTGGGGCCGCAAGTCTCTCTTCCGCCCAGTACACGACGGCGTCAATGGGGAGCCGCATGATGATAAATCGCTTTACGGCGTCAAGCTTTAATCCTAGAATGCAAGGCAGCCCAAACTGATACCCCTGCAAGACTAAATATCAACTAAGTACGCGCATGCCACATACACTCGAACTAATCTGGCACTTGATAAAAAGGGATTTTTACTTACGTCATACCGGATCGGCGCTAGGAATGCTGTGGTCAATTCTCGTTCCCCTGCTTCAGCTCGGCGTGCTGACTTTCACATTCGGCAGTCTCATCCGTGTCGATATAGCCAATTACCCTGCGTTCATCTATAGCGGCCTGCTACCGTGGACGTGGTTCAGCAGTTCCCTCTCCGGATCCGGCCATCTGTTCTTTACTCATCGCGATCTATTACGTCGACCGGCTTTTCCGCCCGGCGCCCTCATTATTGTAAATACCCTTGCACACTTAATTACGTTCTTCCTCGGTCTGCCGCTGCTTTTTGTATTAATGGGCTGGAATGGTCAAGTCGTAAGTTGGAATCCAATGACATTCCTGTTGTTGCTGTCCATCCAAGGGATTCTGATGGTTGGCCTAAGTTTTATGATCGCGACTTTGAACGTGTTCTATCGCGACATTGCTCAACTTGTCGGCCTCGTACTCTCGCTCGGGTTTTTTCTTACCCCGATCTTCTACAGACCTATTCTCGAAAGCCAGTTTCGCACGTTTCTGGTGTTGAACCCGATGATTCCGCTGATTAACGGCTATCGTGCCGTGCTTTTTGAAGGAACAAGTCCGGAATGGGGATCGCTCATGCTAACCGGAGGTATCAGCATCATCGTGTGCGGATCCGGTTATCTCATTTATAAGCACTGGTTGCCCGA
The DNA here is from genome assembly GCA_041743755.1 of Nitrospiraceae bacterium. Taxonomy (GTDB): domain Bacteria; phylum Nitrospirota; class Nitrospiria; order Nitrospirales; family Nitrospiraceae; genus Palsa-1315. The sequence continues at coordinate 1,081 of JBGTMB010000196.1, forward strand.
TATTGTGGACGAGATCTAGGAGTGCCATATGCCCGCAGCAGTCTTGATAGAAAAGGTCTCCAAACGATTCCGAAAACGTAACCGTCCCATGACGCTCAGGGATTCTGTGCACCAATGGCTTACCAGACGGCATGCAACAGCAGGCATTTTCTGGGCTTTGCGGGATGTCAACTTCTCGGTGGAACGAGGGCAGGTTTTTGGCATCATAGGCCACAATGGCGCCGGCAAGAGCACATTGTTACGGTTACTGTGCGGTCTTGGACGCCCCACCTCTGGGCGTATTGTCCACAGCGGACAGGTGAGCGGTATCCTTGATCTTACGAGTGGATTTCACGGAGACTTAACCGGCCGGCAGAATATAACAACTGTAGGAATTCTCAATGGCTTGACTAAACGTCAGATCAAGATGCGTGAACAAGACATTATTTCTTTCGCCGAGATGGAAGAGTTTATCGATCAACCGGTGAGGACATATTCAAGCGGTATGCACTTGCGACTGGCTTTCGCCGCAGCTACAGAGTTTGACCCGGCAGTCCTAATTTTAGACGAAGTGCTGGCTGTCGGCGATGAACGTTTCCAAAAAAAATGTCTGGACCGGATCGCAAACTTCCGCAATGCGGGAAAGACGTTGATCGTGACCTCTCATGATGCGCAGCAGATACAGTCTCTTTGTGATGAAGTACTGGTTCTGGAGGATGGACAAGTGGTGATGCAAGGCGACCCCAAGAGCGCCCTGTCTTGTTACCACGACCTCATGCGACTGCGTACAGATAAACGCATCGCACAGATCTCTGGCGGAGCAGACCCTACCCCTCTTGTAATGACCCAAGGTAGTCGTCAAGGGACACAGGAAGCGACAATATCTGCCGTCCATATCTACGATGGCGATGGGAGGATGACAGACAGCGTGCGGAGTGGTGAGAGCTTGGTCATCGAGATAGAAATCCAGATCACTCTACCCCTGAGGGATGCGGCTTGTACTCTTGGCATTTTCAGCGACGCGCTGGTGAAATGTTTCGAAGCCGGCATCCCTTCAATACAGGCGATCTTCGGCTCGGCTTCAGCCCATCAGACGATTCGATGCGAAATATTGGCTTTGCCGCTCCTTGCCGGTTCTTACTTTATCAACGTTGCACTCTACCCAACGGATTGGGCCTACATGTACGACTTCCACTGCCAGATGTATCCATTGCGCGTCGAAGGCGATAAAGTTTCAGGAATTTACACAACAGGTATAGTATCCCTGGACGCCCGATGGGCTCTGAAAACAACGGACTAACCTTACCCCCGTATGGTGTGCGATTCCGAATCGGATAGTTGCTTGCTCGGTACAGACTTGGCACACTTGTGTCCTATACCCCAGTATTAGATGCGTGAATTCTTGCCTGTTTGAGCCGAGCTATGTCACTTGACGATTTTATTCTCAAGGGCAAAGTGTAAGTGTTCCCGTCACCTGCAACGTCCGAGACATCCTGACAGGATTTTTTGGCGCAAATTCTTCGCGGTGGTCCCAGCAGCCGGTTGACTCGTAATGATGAATCTTAGAACGCGGCCAACCAAGCATTGGTGAATAGCGCGTTCTGCCGCGTTCATTTTGTGTATAGGACGGTCAGTCGGGAGTATCAATTGGACTTAGAAGAGAAGGTTACAGCTAGGAGAGAAGTATGAAAGTGCTACTCGTCTCAGCCTTTCCTCCAGAGCCTGCTCCCGAAGCGAACCATGCGCTTCACCTGAGTGAGCAACTGGCCAAAGCAGGACATACGGTGCATGTCCTGTGCAAAAAAGGGAGTATCCCCGCCACACAGCAAAATATTGTTGTCCATCCGGTCATCGAGGATTGGTCATGGTCTGATCTACCCCGACTAGGCAAATGTCTGAAAAGCTGCCGGCCGGACGTTGTGCTTCTGCTTTATCTTGGGTGGATCTATCGTCATGAACCGATGATTACCTTCTTGCCGACGCTCTGCAAGAGCCTCCTTCCCGGCGTTCCATGCGTCACACAATTCGAAAGCGTTGATACAATAGTTCCCCTCCGTTCTTTGAAAGCCCGAGTGTTACGCAAAGCCATGGCACTCCGCGCTGGTGAAAGCAATACGCATGGCATATTTGGGACTCTATTGAGGGACAGTGCACGTATCATTGCACTGAGCAGCCCGCACAGAGACCGCCTTGGAAGGCAATCTCCAGAAGTTGCTGAAAAGAGCGTGATTATACCGCCATCACCCCTTATTCGAATCTCTTCGGATTCACCCGCTGCGGCCCGAAAACAAGTGCGAGATGCCATAGGGGCTTCCGCGACGGACTTTGTCTTAATCTACTGGGGCTATATTTATCCCGGTAAAGGGGTGGAGACCCTGTTGCAAGCATTTCGGCTGGTGTGCAGACGGGAAAAGAACGTACGTCTGGTCCTCGTTGGAGGCAGCCTAGAGATTACGAATATTAAATGCAGTGACTATTATCAAATGGTGAAGCAAATTCCGGATACATTCGATCTAGCGGACAAAGTAACCTGGACGGGGCACTTCAATTGGGACAGTGACGAAGGCTCCAGGTACTTGTATGGAGGCGACCTCTGCATTCTGCCTATTGATTGGGGCGTAACGCTCAATAACAGTTCCTTAGCGGCCGCAGGTATTCATGGCATTCCTGTGATCGGGACGGAATTGTCTGAGGGGAAAGATGAGGCGCTGGAACATGGCAAGAATATCTACCTTTGTCGGCCACGAGACCCGGAAATGTTGGCGGAAGCGATTCAGTTGGTTCGCGAGAACACCGAGCTACGCGAACGCTTGCGGTTGGGGATCCTCGATCTAGCGCGGGAGTGGCATCGCTGGGAGACGACGACGGAACGCCTGGTCAGGGTGCTGGAATCGGCGGTGTCAGGCGACAGAGTGCCCGGACGGGAGCACTCTCAGTTCTATGTGGCAACGAATGAAACAGAATCGCGTCAGAAGAGCATCTCCTCGGAGATGAGCCCTCATGTCTGTGACGATCCGCTCCTTGGAGTTCAAGAGGAAAACCCGCATCTTTCCTCATTGGTCTCGTCCGGGGAAAACACTTCGGACAATGTACCCGTCCCCCTGGTATCCGTGATTGTCGCGGTTTACAACGTCGGCAAGTATCTAAGACAATGCTTGGAGTCGTTGGTGAATCAGACGTTGACGAACATCGAAATTATTGTGGTCAACGATGCCTCAACAGATAATAGCGCTCAAATAATCAATAGCTACAAATCATCATATCCAAATCTTCGAGTTATCAATTGTGACTTCAACAAAGGGTTGGCTTCTGTTCGGAATATAGGGTTAAGAGCAGCAAAAGGACGGTATGTTGCCTTCGCCGATGGAGATGATTGGGTAGATGTAAGAATGTGTGAAGTGTTGTACCGGCGAGCCAGCGAAGACAATGTAGACGTCTTGATCGCAGATGCCACGGTCTTCTATGAAGACTCTAAAATCTTTCGCCAACTCTTCGATCAACATATACGGCAGGCATTGGACCCTCGATTGAGAACCATGCCATTTGATCTACGCAGCGAACCACGTGTCTTATTGTTGGAACCCGTGGCATGGACCAAGCTATACAAGCGATCATTCCTTCATGAGCACGCACTCCATTTTGAGGATGGGATGAATTCCTACGAGGATATTTGTTTTCATTTTTCTGTGCTCGTGAAGGCAACGAGAATATCTCTTATCGATGACGCACTGGTTTTTTACCGACAGAACCGACCAGGTCAGATTTCGGCGCGGACAACCCGAAAAATCTTCGAGGTCTTCGCCGTTTTTCAGAAGATCCATGAGAATCTGGTCGCCTGGGAGGTCCCTGCCGATATCTGGGCCATGCTAGTCAAGGTCCAGTTACGACAGTTCGACTGGCTCATGAAAGATCGGGTCCAAGCTCACCATAAACGGGAATTCCTGGCATTAGTTGCACGGCAATTTCAGATGATTCCGGAAAGCGGCTTCCGAAGCTTTGCGCGGTATGCAACTCCTGACGAAGTGTTGAAACTGTTCTGTATGCGGAAAAACTTACTCTCGGTTTATGAGCAAGTTGCCCGTCACCGCTGGCCTGTATATTCGTGTTTGGAGGTCCTGCTTCATGAGCGGGGACACGGTGTTCTGAAGCGGGGGGGCCAACATGTTTGGGGAATGTTCCGTCGGCGAGTGATCTCTAAACTCCGGTACTATATTGATAAGTCACTTAATTTTGAAAAGGTCGAGAATACATTTCGGACAGTCAATGCCAGCCTCAAACAGTTAACTAACATCCAGGAATTCGCTTTACAAAACAGAGAGCCCTTCGTCCAAACCTGCCGAATCAACAATCAAATACTCTTCCTGTCTCGGCCCGCCCACTCGAGCTTAGAAGATTCGATCTGGCGGATGCAAAATGACTATTACCTCACGCAGACGGCCGTGTTCCGAGCGGGAGACACGGTCATCGACGTTGGTGCACATGTTGGCATGGTGTCCATTTATCTTGCAAAAAAGTTCCCCTTTATAAAGGTCCATGCGATTGAACCCGACCCACTGAACTATGCCTGTCTGAAGCGGAACATCGAGCTGAACGGTGTCCTGAACGTCACGGCCCTCCACAAGGCCGTGTCTGAGGATGGACAAACAAGAATCTTATATGTCGATGCTCGGGAGAGCGGATGGGCGACAATCGATGCAACATTGGCCTCCTCCCACCATGTTCTCAGCACCGTGCAAGTCGAGACCATTACACTGGAGCAGCTATTTCAGGAATATAAAATTCGGCACTGCCGCTTGCTGAAAATCACTGCCCTCGGGGCAGTTCAAGAAACCTTGAAAGGATTCACGCGAAGTGGATGCGTCGACCTGCTTTGCGGAGAAGTAGATCTGGGGGATTGTAGCCTGGTGCAATTGGAAATGGCGAGTTGGAGAATTGCGCGTCAGCATTTTTGGAGAACGATTGCCCGGCAAGCTAACGGGACGGTGCACTCCCGGCTCCACCAGATGCCGACGGGGATCGAGCAGCCCCAGAGATCGACTGGGACTCACGATTCTGACTGCCGCCCACTTGCGAACCGTCCAGCGGATATCACCGCCTCGGGAATGATCGAAACAGGATCGAATCAGTAAGCGCACTGTGAATCGGTCTCCGTTAGGGCATCCAAGGCTCCATGTTTCTGAGTTCCTAGGCTATGTAAATGAATACTCCTTATACCGAAGCCTTTCATGAAAGGCTGAAGCAAGGATCTCTGCGATCCGCAAGAGAAATTGTTCCACTTTTTCTCAAGTATATTCAACCCAGGAGCGTAGTTGATGTTGGCTGTGGACTGGGAAGTTGGCTGTCGGTCTTCAAGGATTTTGGGATAGCAGACTGTTTAGGACTTGATGGTGACTATGTAAATACGGACAAGCTGGAAATATCACTAGAACAATTTCAGCCGTTTGCCCTCGACACTCCACTTAAACTCGATAGAACATTCGATTTGGTGGTGTCACTCGAAGTCGCGGAACACCTTCCTCCCGAATCTGCGAGAACGTTTATCGCTTCCCTTACAGATCTCGGGTCTGTCGTGCTGTTTTCGGCAGCTATACCGTTGCAAGGGGGAACCAATCACGTAAACGAGCAATGGCCAAGCTATTGGGCACAGCTCTTTCAAGAGCGCGACTATCTCGCCATCGACTGCTTGAGGAAAAAGATCTGGAACAATGAACACGTAGAGCCCTGGTATGCCCAAAATATTCTCGTCTTTGTCAGGCGCGACTGCATAGGGCACTATCCTTTACTCGAGAGAGAGCTCAAACAAACGAATATGTCTGAGCTTGCGATGGTACATCCAAGGATAAATCAGTACAGATCGCAGATAACGGAGGTACCGTCAAGGACGGACCATCCAATGCATATGGTCTCGATCGAGATCACCAAGCCGATATTGGATATTCTTCCCCCATCAGAAGTCGACCGCCTGCAGTGCATGGTCGAACTTGAGGGTGTGCCTCTCGGGTCGATCGAGCTTCCTGTCTGTGATGGGCTTGTGTCAAGTTACGTCCTTGTCGACGCCATCGCCGCCGAGTTCGCCTGGCCGATTCTTGGCAGATTCTTTCAACGGACAGTGTATCGCGAGATCGAGGTGAGAAAGGAACCGCAGGGCGTATCGATTTGGCGCGCAGGTGTGTGCCTGGCGGATAGATTCGCTGACAGCGATCACGGCGTTTTCCAGCTGATTCATGAGCGGGCTGGGTGGACCATATTCTTGCAAGAGCTGTGGGGGCGTCCCGACTGGCCTCAGGCGCGCTTCTACGAACCACAGAGGGAAGGACCGTCGACGCGGCGATGCAACAACGGTGGTTGGTGTACGATCGACGTCATCGAGGACATTCCTGACCTAGAAGTTTTCAGTCAAGAGCTTCATGTCGTATTGACGGTGGGCGGGTCTGCGATAGGAGTCGTGACCGTCCCTGTCACAGAGAATACAGTGAATGCCTCAATGCTGAGGCCCACACTCACGATCGCGGGCGGCTTCGAATTGTGCCGCACCGCTGTACGGGAAGGCCTAATAGGCAGACCAATGGACGAGCCGGGGTCCCTCCAAACTCGTTTGATTGATGCAGCGTCCGCGCAACGTTTTCTGCACGGTCCGGCCCTCACCCTCAGTCATGCGTTGTCGCCGGCTCAACGCGGTGTTGTACTCGGACGACGCGCGAACGGGCTAATCGGGACGACCGTCTCCAGGCGGGCCGCCCTTCCCGCAGCGGCGACGCAGGATCTTGTCGACGCTGCTTCCGCCGCTGGGGAGCCGGTCCTTCAGATCCACGGGCCGAGTGGAGGTCGCGTGCGGCTCGTGTATGCGCCAGACCTCATCTGGCAGCCATTCGGATGTGTGAAGGGGTATGCCACTGATGCAAGTGTATCCAAAGTGGCCCGCGCGCCAGTTGTGCCGCTCTATGACCGAGGCTACTTCGAGATGCTCTTCGCGACACAGCCAGATCCGTGGAGAAGCACAAGCCCATATCAACAGATAAGGTTTGAGCAGATTCTCGAGCTGATTCCCCCCATTGGGATCAAGCAGGCTCTTGAACTAGGCTGTGCAGAAGGCCATTTCACGGCGCAACTCGCTTCGCGTGTTGGCAATCTCCTC
>JBGTMB010000197.1:0-3334 GCA_041743755.1 Nitrospiraceae bacterium
CCTGCAATATTCGTTCACCCGCGACGGGTCGAATCGCGGTTCATCGAGCACATGTTCAATAAATCTGAAAATGGTGCGGCGCACCTCGATCGATAGTTTGGGGTACCACACAGGACTCGCCAAGACCAACCCTCGAAACGCGAAGAAGGGCGCAGCCGACTCTGTAACCGCCTGATCCTGACTGGCCTCCATATAGGTCTCCCAAAAGAGCCGAAACAGCACCTCCAACGGCCCCTGCAAGGTGCCCCAGCGGCAGAGTGAGAAAAACAGATAGTTGATCGTCATCGAAGTCACGTCGTCTGCTGGCTCTCCCCACTCCCCTCGTGACCGGTCGAGCACAGAAAAGTCCGTTCCTTTCCGGAATAAGACATTCCAAGGGTGAAAATCTCCATGGACTTGCGACAGGCGCCGGCCCTCCCCGCGCAAGCGCCAGCGCCACCGGTTGCAAGCTTCTTCGACCCGGCGCAAAAGATCTGCCGAGATGAAATCGTAGCGGTCTGGATAACTGTCTGTCAGACCCATGATGCATTCGCCGTGGCCGATCAATTCACGAAGTCGACGCCGGTAGAGGGCAGGGTTATGCAATTTTCTGGCATGGATCTCTGCCAGGTAGCGCGCCATGGCTCTCGTCCGTTCTCGATCCTGCTTCCGAAGCTTTCCGCCCTTGGCCAATCGTTCCAGATCGAGATGATAGCTGCTCCCCTCCGTCCATTGAGTCAGGACAAAAAACTCCCTTGCCGACGCGACCGACTTGAGCTCTTGGTCAGCCGTAAACGCGCCGACGTCAAGCGCCTTCACATGACGCGGCAACCGGCCATAGGAATCATAGTCCCAGAGAATCGCCTGAGCCCGGTCCGCAGGGTGTTCATGGCCGAACGGGCCTGGTTTCATCGTTTCAAGCACAGCCGATTGCACGCGATGGCCCACGCGGAACGTCAACTTGACCGGCGTGCCATAGCCATACTGCTTCTGCGCCCCCTTCGAACTGGCCTTACCGATCACCTCATACGACAGTAACGTGACGCCAGGACCGAAGCGGGACTGCAGATATTGCTCAAGAGAATCCTTTTTCAGCGTCGGCATGCACCTCAGCCTCGCAAGTCACGTTCCAAGCAGATACCAAACAGTCGGCACGAGGCTTGTGGTGAGAAGAAAGACAAAGACCTTGAAATATCTGTCCATGCGCCTCAGACCGCCGCCTGTCACTGGCGCATTCAGCTGCATTGCCAAGCCAGCCACTGAGGAATAATGCACCACTCGAAGCCAAGGCGAGAAGCAGCCTGGAACAGCTAGAGATATGAATAATCAGTCCCCTGGCTCGTGCCGATGGACTCGCCCCTCCGTTCACATGGCGGCACATCGCTTGCTGCTATCAATCTGAGCAAACCCAGGCCGAGGTCAAGGTTGAGCACTGCCCTTGACGTTGTAAAAGGAGGACCGTCATGCCCATGTACGACTATAACTGTCTGGACTGCGGGAAGGAATCGTTGGTGGTCTTGACGCTGAAGCAACATGAAACGAATCGCGTGACATGCCCGAAATGCGGCAGCAGCAAGGTGCAACAACTGTATACGTCGTTTGTGGCCCACACGACCAAGAAGAGCTAGCAGGATGCGAAGATCGTTTAGCGTGAGACGTGAAAGGTGAACAGTGAAATTTGGGCCTTCCGAATGCTCTTCCTCAGAAACCTTTCACCTTTTACGTTTCACTTTTCACGCGCAACAGGGGTTTTCGAAGCTTACGAGGAGGCTGTCATGCGCCTGATCCATCATAGCCTGACATTAACCATAGTCCCAATTATCGTCGTCGCCGGATTGATGGGTCTGGGATTCCATTCGTTTGCCCACGCGCAAGAGTATCCGTCTGACACCACACGAGGCAAAGCCGTGTATGAGCGCCATTGCCAGAAGTGTCACGGTGTCGGAGGCTGGGGGGATGGACCTGACGCGCAGGCCCTCAAGGTGGCGCCGGCCAATTTCCACCGTTTCTCGTCTTTTCTGAAATCCGACGAAGAACTCTTGAGGACCATCGAACACGGGGTCGTCTTCAGCCCTATGCATTCATGGCGAGGCCAGCTGACGGACGGAGAGATGCAGGATGTGGTGACCTATGTTCGCTTCTTATCCCAACAGGCACAGTGAGCAGAGCGAATCGCATAAAACACACACACATTATTTTGGAGAGAATCCGCATGACGCAACGTACCGTTCTAGCCACGATCCTGGCACCACTCGTTCTTGCCCTGCCGGCCATTATCCAAGCGGCAGAACCGAGTCACGCAAGCAGTCACCTCACCGACTGTGACAGCCCCTACAAAAAGAAGTCCGTTTCGCACAAGCAACTGCAGGCGATCGTGGAATCGCATGGACAGTGGCTCGATCACCGTGAGAAGCCGGAACATCGACCCGCGGATCTGTGCCAGGCAGACTTGCGCAAAGCAACACTCGCCGGAGCCAATCTGGAACGGGCACGCTTGGAAGGGGCCCTCCTCCACCAAGCGAATCTGTACCAGAGTAATTTGTCACAAGCGAGTCTCTCGGGAGCCGATCTCTCAAAAGCCGTCTTGGAAGACAGCAACCTGACGGGAACCGATCTCCGGCACGCGCAGTTGTCGAACGCGAATCTCTTCCGTGCGATCGGTGATGAAGCGGCGCTCTACGACGCCGTCCTGACCGGGGCGCAACTGCACGAATCCACTTTCGAACGGGCTCATTTTGAGGGGGCGGACCTCACCCTAGCCGATCTGACGAACGCCTCCTTCATCGGAACCTACTTCTATGGGGCAAACCTCTCCCGGGCCACCTTGAAAGGAACCGACCTGATGGAAGCCGACCTCCGCCGGACCGTCCTGAGCAAGGCAAATCTTTATCAGGCCAATCTGCAAGGCGCCCTCCTCGACGGTGCGCGGCTCGATGGAGCCCAGATGGCGGAAGCAGATTTAGAGAGCGCCTATCTCGACGACGCGAGTCTGGTAGGGACAAACCTGCGTCAGGCCATACTTCGCGGAGCGGACCTGCGATACGCGAATTTCCAATCTGCCGACTTGCAGCAGGCAGAACTGGAAGGAGCCAACCTGGAAGGAGCACGGTTGATCAAGGCGAAGGTACAGTCCGGCAATCTTCGGATGGCGATTTTCTACAAGACTATCTTGGACCAGGCGGATTTCCGAGAGGCCCAACTCTATCGCGCAGTGCTGATCGGCGCCAGGGGAACCGGCGCCATCTTTACGAACGCGGACCTCAGCGAGATCCATGCGCCGAAAGCTCAATTCCACCATGCACAATTCACTGAGGCGACGATGGAGTCGGCCAATCTCGTCGCAGCGGACCTGAAT
>JBGTMB010000198.1:0-5427 GCA_041743755.1 Nitrospiraceae bacterium
TTTTATAAGGGTCTTCATGCGGCTAAGGGGCTGTGGAAAAACTCAGTGCGCACGGGAATTCCATTGGCCTGGATCTCTAGGCCAACAGGAGTGCACCATGCAGGATGCTCAAAAAGTCCGTCCAGCAAGGCCGCAGCGAGCGAAGAGGGGAGGCGTACGCTTCGGTACGTTGAGCCTCTGAGCGATGCGAGAACGCCGCTGGTGGACTTTTTCAGCATCCTGCTAAGAGCGCCTGAATGTGGCGATCGACCGAGGCAGCCAAGGCCGGCAGGTGGTACCCGCCTTCGAGCGATGAGAGCATGCGTCCACCGGCATGGCGCTTGGCGATACCGGCCACGATGCCAGTGAGATCTGCATAGCCCTCTTCCGTCAACCCCATACTCGCAAGTGGATCGTCTTTGTGCGCATCGAATCCCGCGGAGACGATGACGAATTCCGGTTTGAACGCATCGGCTGCCGGCACTAACGATCTCAGAAAGACGGCGCGATACTCCTCATCACCCTCACCCGCTTCCATCGGCACATTGATCGTGAAACCCTCCCCTGCTCCTTTGCCTCGTTCCGTCTCACCGCCCGTGCCAGGATAATGTGGATACTGGTGTGTACTGAAGAACAACACCGATGGATCAGTCTCAAAACTATGCTGCGTGCCGTTCCCATGGTGCACGTCCCAATCGACAATCAAGACGCGCGTGAGGCCATACTTCTTCTGCACATAGCGCGCAGCTATCGCCACACTGTTGAGGAGACAGAAGCCCATCGCGCGTCCCGCTTCGGCATGATGCCCCGGCGGCCTCACCGCACAGAAGACATGGTCCACTTGCCGATTCATAATCGCATCGACTGCAGCCAATGCCCCTCCGGCTGCCAGATAAGCAGCGGTCAACGAGCCGGGAGACATGGAGGTATCAGGGTCGAGCGAGACTCGCCCATTCGTCGGCGAGTGACTTTTCAGCATCGCAAGATACGAAGGCGTGTGGATCTGCGTAATCCATTCGTCTTCAGCCTCTCGCGGTACGATCTTAGTCAGCCGAGCCGCCGTGCCGCTCTGCTCCAGCTGCTGCAAGATGGCACGCAGCCGATTGGGCGACTCAGGGTGCCCATCATCCATGTCATGGTCGAGATAGCGAGGGTCATAGACGAGTCCTGTTTTGCCCATAAATGCTCCAGCTTACTTGCCCAGCAGGACGCTCAAAATGGCCAAACTTCTCACCCGCCCAACCCTGGCGCGCCGAGACGCGCCTTGTCCCAGGCAAGTCCGCAGCGAGCGAGATGCCGAGGCGTACTACTCAGTACGTTGAGGCATTGAGCGATGCGAGAACAAAGCTGGCAGACTTTTTCAGCGCCCTGCCGAGGTCAGATTAGCATGCAGGAATCGGCATAGACAACGAGCGCTCGGCGCTGCTATCGTCACTCATACCTGGAGGGAGACATGGCAAATCGCCGCATTGAACCGCTTAAAAAAGTGCTTGCCATTGACCCGAACGACGAGGTGGCTTGGTTTGGCCTCGGGAAGGCCTACATGGAAGATGCGAACTTCGAGGAAGCGGCCAAGGCGCTTCAACAATGCGTGATCGTGAAACCCACCTATTCAGCCGCGTACTATGCTCTGGCCCAATCACTAGAGAAGCTGGGTCGAATCGACGAATGCCGAACCGTCTGCGCCACCGGCATCGACGTCTCCACGAAAAACGGCGATATGATGGTAACGAAGAGTCTGGAGATGCTAAGAGGAAACTTGGGCTAGCGCGATAACGTTGTTACCCGACAGACTCCGATAGCGTCTTCGCAATCCGGCTACTACGATTTTGGTTCCTGATAGGTTCATGTCGCGCATTCTTCGAATAAGAAATCCCCCGACAATCCTTCCTCGTTCTCCTGAGTCGCGCGGTTGCACAAATACATGAAACTCACGCTGCTCCCCTGCTGTCAGACTTTTTCAGCTCAGTGCTATACCGATTCCGCTCCTTTATCCTCGTCATCATCATCAGAAGTGAGCCCTAAGGCCTCCGGCTGGCGCTTGGAGATCTCCTCATACACTTCATCTAGCCAGCGGCTCGCGCAGCCAAGAATCTCTCTGACCAACGGTTCCGTTTGGCCCGTTCGTTTGATCGTCCATTGGCAGACGTACTCCAACAGCACATCCCGCTCAAATCGCTCCGACGATTGCATGGCCAGAGCAGTCATTTCACCCATGCCAGTCTTGAGAATCTCGGCCACCGTGTCACGCCCATATGAGGTGCTGGCAGTGACATATTGAATGGCTCGGTTCAGTTCTTGATCAGTCATGAAATCTCCCTCTACTCTTGGCACATCATACCGAGAATGTCTCCGCAGAGGGAAGATTCTCTCTGATCTTAGATGAGTGAAAAACTCTGCGTGCTCGTCAGTGGGAATGGTATGATCGCCGCCGGAAAGCCCAACGTACATGATGTACGCAGATGAGAGGAAGGAGATGCAACCTATGCCTGTGAAAACGAGTCGAAAGATTTCAACCTCGCGCAAGACCTCCTCCCCTCAACGGCAGAAACTCTCCTACTCCGAGCGCTGGAACCTCTCACATTTACTGGAAAATCCGGTTGAACGTTTTGAAATCCTCTTGGGAGAGATCGAAGTCAAGGTGGCGCAATTTGAATCTGCACGCGCCCAACTGAGTCCAACTATGGAAATTTCCATCTTCCACCCGCTACTGACTCTGAGTGAACACATTACGGCTGCATCCTCCAAAATTGGCGCCTATGCCTACCTCTGGTTCTCCGAAAACACGAAAGACTTGGCCGCCCGTTCGTTTAAAACCAAGGTTGAGGAGCGGCTCACGGCGATCCAGAACCGACTGGTGTTTTTCGATCTCTGGTGGCAGAGCGTCGATGAGGACAACGCGCGCCGTCTGATGGCCAGAACCGGTACACTTCGGTATCACCTCGAAACCATTCGCCGGTTTCAACCCCACACGCTGTCCGAACCGGAAGAGAAGATCGTCAACATCAAGAACATCACGGGTCGTAGCGCCGTCCATTCGTTGTATGACGTGGTCACAAACGCCTTCACGTTCACGCTCACCATCAACGGCACACGAAAGACGATGACGCGCGAGGAACTGACGTCCTATCTCCGCCATGCACAGGGACGGCTACGTGAGGCCGCCTATCGAGAGTTATACCGCGTCTACGCCGATCAGCACGATCTGCTTGGCGAAATCTACAAAACCTTGGTGAACGACTGGAAGGCTGAGAATCTTCAGCTGCGCGGATTCGCGTCCCCGATTGCCACCCGCAACCTCGGAAACGACATTCCCGATGCAGCCGTAACATCGCTTCTGAAGGTCTGTCAGAAGAACGCGAACATCTTTCAAGAATACTTCCGCATCAAGGCTCGTCTCTGCAAGATCAAACCGATGAGCCGCTATCACATCTATGCGCCTCATCGCACCGCACAGAAATCCTATCGCTATCAGGATGCCGTCCGAATGGTGCTAGAGGCCTACCGGGGATTCTCTCCGCAACTAGCCGATTTGGCAAAACGCTTGGTGCATGAACGTCATATCGATGCACGAGCGCGACCCGGAAAAATCGGGGGCGCATATTGCTACAGCGTTGTCCCAAACATGACGCCTTATGTGCTGCTAAACTTCACCGGCGAGGCACGTGATATCGCGACCATGGCCCATGAGCTCGGCCATGCCGTCCACGGTATGCTAGCGGAAAAGCACTCCATGTTTACCTTTCACTCCACCCTGCCACTGGCAGAAACCGCGTCAGTGTTCGGGGAACGTATCCTGTCCGACGCCCTCATGAACCAGGAACGGGATAAGAAGGTAAGGCAGGGACTTCTGCTCAACCAACTGGACGACATTTACGCCACGGTTCTCCGCCAATCCTACTTCGTCCAATTTGAGAATCAGGCCCATGAGATGATTGCCCAAGGCGCGACCGTAAAGGATCTGGCCAAGACCTATCTGGCAGAGCTACGGCAGCAGTTTGGAAAGGGCATCAAGGTCCCGGAAGAGTTTCAATGGGAATGGCTGACCATTCCACATATCTTTGCCAGCCCCTTCTATTGCTATGCCTATAGCTTCGGGAACTTACTGGTTCTTGCCCTCTACCGGATGTATCAAAAGGAAGGAGCCTCGTTCGTGCCTAAATATCTGGATTTGCTGAGTGCTGGCGGATCGGAGGCGCCGCAGACGATTCTCGCTAAAGTCGGCGTCGATATGGCGTCTGAAGAGTTCTGGCAATCGGGGTTCGATACGATCCGCGAGATGGTCGATCAGCTGGAACACACGCTGTAAAACTGCCTAACATTTCGAATAGATACGCCATCATCTCACCGCATATTTGTCCTCCCCGTCCCCCTCTTGACACAAGAAAAGGGCGGGTGTATCCTTAGTTCAGTTGATAACAGTTATCATAATCGTTGCTGTTGTACGATAATCTTCCTCAATAATAAAGGTGTCGGCTCATGTATCTCTGCCTTTGTAAGGGAATTACCGATTCGGATGTCCGTGAAGCAGGACAGGCCGGCATCGTCATGCCTTGCCAACTCAAAGCGAAATTTGGACTGAAACAGGCAGGATGCTGCGGTCGCTGTTCAAAGAATATTCATGAATTTGTGCAAATCGCGACGAGTGCCCACCAAGTGCCTTTTCCAAACAGCGTGCGAAGCTAATCCGGGCTACCGCCTTCTCCTCTCACCGTTCTCCTGCAAGATCGCTGCGATATCGATTTGAAGGAGCAGTATTTCCGGTTCCGCTCCTATCTGTTGCGTCAGAAGGTCTTGGCCAAAAACTACGGCAGCCTGATCCTGCTCGACGAGGTGGAAGATGTCTCTCTCGACAGCGTCGTCCCGTTGCTCGGGCAGACAAAGATTTTGGAACGTGATAACGCCTGAACCAATACGATGCTGATATCCATCCCGAGCTCGGCCTTCCACCGCCGGCTTCTCCAGCCCGCATGATTCATGATAGTTCGTCGCGAAATCGCCTGAATGCACATTTCTCGTGAAGCGTATCTCGTTCAAGCGTTTCGGGTTTCGAGTTTCATGTTCCAAGTTTTAGGTTCGAGACCAGAGTTTCAGCAATCCGAACGAGCAACCTGAAACATGAAACTATAAACCAGCACTTCTACTCCCAACCGATACTTCACGCGCACGCGCAGCGGATCGGCGAGTGCAACAGAAGCATTCTACGCGCTCGGCGCGAGCAGAAACTCGAAATCGGCCTTCGTCAAGACGCCCTGCCCGGAGCCACGCACCGCGCCGGCCTTCACTGCGTCGTTGTGTTCGAGTTTCCGCTGTTTGAGCGCGATCATCTTTTCCTCGATACTGTGGCGCATGAGAATCCGCACAATCGAGACGGTCCGCTGTTGCCCGATACGGTGCGCACGATCCGACGCCTGGTTCTCTACCGCCGGATTCCACCAGGGGTCCAGA
>JBGTMB010000199.1:0-10092 GCA_041743755.1 Nitrospiraceae bacterium
TATGTCCTGGAGACACGATCGGACCCGAGCACCTCTCACTCACTCCTTGGACCTCCGCTTCCCCGCCCAGTCAGGAACCCCAGTCCGACATATTCTTATTCTCCTATCATAAGAGCAGGGATGCCTATAGCCAGAAGCTGATCGAGACCGCCTTACGTCGGAATGCGTGGAACCAAACGAAGGCGGCAGCCGAATTGGGCCTGCAACGGACTTACCTGACAAAGCTGCTCAGACAGAAACAGATTTCAGCGAAACCACCTGCTAATTCAGACTGAACGAGTGCCCTCTGTGCCAATATGAGTGGGACACGTTGCCTCTCTTCAATTAGAGTAGAGGGTGGAGGAGACGCCCCCCATCATGCATGCTGAGAAGAAACGCGAGAGTCGAGGAGTTGAAGGCGCTCGCCAGGCGACGGCGAGGCCCATCGACGAGTCCCCCGTAACAGCTGCCTCACCCCACCCCGTCGGAATCGTCCCGCCGGACCCCGAGGTGGTGGCCAGGCCGACACGGCGCCGGTTCACAGCGGAGGAGAAACTGCGCATCCTGAAATTGGCCGATGCGTGTACCGCGGTGGGCAGCCTGGGGGCGCTGCTGCGCACCGAAGGACTCTACGCCTCAAACCTCACGACATGGCGTCGTCAACGCACGGAGGGGGTGCTCTCGGCGCTCACACCCCAGAAACGAGGCCGAAAGGCCTCGGCTCGACATCCGCTCCACAGAGAGAATGAGACCCTCCGCCAGGAGAACGCGCGCCTGTCCACGCGGCTGCAACAGGCCGAGCTCATCATTGAGGTTCAAAAAAAAGTCTCGATCCTCCTGGGCTTTCCGCTCCAGACGCCCGCGGAAGGCGGACACAGCTGATGGCCGCCACACGGTCCCTCTCCACGACCATCGGCATCAAACCGGCCTGTGCCGCCTTCGGCCTCGCCCGATCCGGGTTCTATCGTGGACAACAACCGGCGCCGACGCCCGCCCAGCGGCCAAGTCCCCCGCGGACCTTGTCGCCCGACGAGCGGCAGGCGGTCCTCGCAACCTTGCATAGCGACCGGTTCATTGACCACGCCCCGGCCACGGTGTACGCCACCTTGCTTGATGAAGGCCGATACCACTGTTCCATCCGAACCCTCTACCGCATCCTCAATGAACAGGCGGAGGTCACGGAGCGCCGGAACCAGCTCCGTCACCCGGTCTATCAGAAACCGGAACTCCTGGCGACCGCCCCCAACCAGGTGTGGTCGTGGGACAGCACCAAACTCTTGGGTCCTGTGAAGTGGACCTACTTCCACCTCTACGTGATACTCGACATCTTCAGCCGATACGTGACCGGCTGGATGCTCGCGCCACGGGAGTCCACCATGCTCGCACAGCGGCTGATCGCCGAGACTTGCGCGAAGCAGGGCATCGGACCAGGCCAGTTGTTTCTCCACGCCGATCGTGGCACGTCGATGACCAGCAAGCCCGTGGCGCTGTTGCTGACGGAGCTCGGCGTGACGCGGAGCCACTCGCGCCCCCAGGTCTCCAACGACAATCCGTTCTCCGAGGCCCAGTTCAAGACACTGAAGTACCGCCCGGAGTTCCCTGAGCGGTTCGGTTCGATCGAGGACGCCCGTGTCTTCTGCCAACGGTTCTTCTCCTGGTACAACGGCGAACATCACCACGCGGGCATCGGGCTGATGACGCCAGCCGCCGTGCACGACGGACGGGCCGCCACGATGCGTGACGCCCGACAACAGGTGCTCAGTGCCGCCTATGCTGCCCACCCGGAACGCTTCGTCAGGAAGCCGCCCCAGCCACCGCTCCTCCCTCATGCCGTCTGGATCAACCCGCCGAAGGAAAAAACGGCTTCGCAGGATCGCGCAGAAGCCACGATCTTGATCACAGACGACCCACGGGTCGCACGGAATGTTGAGGGGATCGGCGTGGGGTCGGAGCCCGTGGTCGGCTCGCCGTACGCGATCACGACTCCGACAGACGAGGTGCTACACTAAATGCCAACGGCAAGTGTCCCAAACTCATTGACACGTTCCGCGAGGATCGGGTTGCGTTCATGGATAAGCTGGACCGCCTCTAGTTTGAACTCTCACGTAAGCTTGCGTTGCTCCATGACCCACCTCCAGATTCATTCATCCACCTCACGCGGCGTCTTTGAAGCCGGCAGTACCCCAGTCGTAATTTCTGCCAGCATCCCTCGATGTTCCGTATGGCAGGCCATGCATGTTTTTCGCTGGTCGATCACTTTCAGGTGATGGTCGCGGACAGTCGGTTCAGAGCGAGCGGCAAAGTCCTCTTTATAATGACAGGCCTGGCACTTGATCGGGCTCGGGCCTTGGAAGGGCTCGTGACAATGGACACAGCGCGCCACGCTTGCGTGATACTGGCTCAAATCTCCGGGAGCCCAGAACGCTTCCGGAGATAGGATCGATTCCCAGCCCACCCACGCGAGAAGGACGACGGTCGTCACTGCGACAATCGGAACAACCGCGCGAGGCAGAGGCACATAGTTCATGGGATATACAGCCCCCCGAAATACAGTGCTCCGATGACATGCAGGGCCACCAACGCAATAAACAGGAGCGTCATAGGAGCATGAATCATTTGCCATACCCGAAATATTTTCTCTCGTGCGGCTGTATCGAGCAGACGTGTTTCAGCCTCCTCCGGACTGACACCTTGCCCCACGAGTTCGTGCCGCTTCGTATAGAGCGTTCGAAACGCCAGATAATGCACGTGCTGTCCGATAAGTCCACTCAGCGCGACGATGCCCATGGCCGCCATCGCGAGAATCGGCACAATGGCATGCATATGGAGGACACCGGCATGCAGTATAATGATCAGGGGGCCAACCACTCCCACCACCATATGGATCTGTAGCCATCTATGTGGCCATCGGCGATTCTGCTGGGTCCGCTTCCGGATAGGGTACCCGAACACTAACAGGATGACGGCCAGGCCGATCCATCCGGTAACTTGACCCTGTGGGGTGCGGCCAAAAGACAGGATTGTTATGGGAGTCAAGATCGTTTCGAAGAGGAGTACTCCCGCAACCGCAAACAGTGTAAGCCCGCCCACGATGAGAAGCCGAAGGAACACGGGGTTCATGCTTCGGAACCTCTTGCTTTTTCGGCTGGAGCCACATGGCCCTCGCAGGACTTCTCAACAGTCGTTGGCCGGCTATTCTGTTCCTCCCAGGATCCTCGTCTGGCTCCCTGCTGCTTCAGCAGGCATTCCGCAGCAGCCAGGAGATCCTGCACGTGACAATCTGATCCCGCACCGAAATGGGCACGATCGAAGGTCGGGATCTGGAGAATGACCTTGGCTCGGGTCCACCGCTTGGGAGAGGACATCGCACAATAAGCGGGCGGATCAGGGTGTTCGTAGCGCTTGAGCGGGTCTAACGATTGGAGGAACAGGCCGCAGAGACAATGAAGGTTCCCCATAGGTTCATGATGGCCCGAATCATCACCAACTGGGTAAGTGGCGATAATCTTGAAAGGCGGCATAGAGGTTAAGTTGGAGCCCGACTTCAATGATGCTGTCCATCTCGTCCTTGTAGTTACTCAGGGGATCGTTGCAGGCTGGTCACACAGCCTGTTGGTACTGAATGAAAAACAGTGATACGCGAGCCTGCCGCTCGTCTCAAGTCGCTAAGCCTACACGGCGAAGAAAATCGTTGGTGAAGACTGCGCGGACTTCTGGACTGAGGAGTTGTTCGCGGCTTTGAATCCATTGATCCCGATTGGCGCCATACATCGCCTTTATCCGTGTGTCGTCCAAATGGTCATTGAATTTTCCCCAATGCATCGTGAAAGGAATGCCGGCTTGTTCAATACGTGCCCAAACTAAGTTGGCATATTCCTGCATATTGGGAGTGTTCAAGCCATCAAGTTCGATGACGCAGGTTGGTGCAAATTTTGTAAATCCCAGCGTGGCTTTGGTCTCCTTTACAAACCGCAGGGTAATGAGAACGGGCATAATCGTGTCGAAGTCCTCATAGGTTCGTAGGGCCATGTCCACGACCTCCAACGCTCTGGATGGAGAGAGGCCAATTCCAGAGGCGAAGACCTTCCCCTTCGTGCTCTCATCACGAAAGATTTCTTGAAACGTTCCAGTAAACTCATATTGAAAAAGTTTTTTGACCTGGGTATCCAACTGTTTTTTGGCAAATTTTTTGAGCGGCCCCGGCACAGATTCCATGAGATGCCCAAGAAGTTCAATTCCTGATGCGCCAGGACCAATGCTCCCTTCTTCCTCAGGAGGTCGTGTGTAATCGTCACGATAGGGACCCGCAAACCCAAAAAATACGGCGGCTTCTTTAGGCCGTTTCCCTTTTTCAGCTGAATTTGGACTGAACGTCACTTGAAAATGATAGAGGCTTTCTTCAGTGAAGGTGACGGGAAATTGATTGCGATTCGTAGCTCGATCCTCTAATTCTTTGAAATAGGTTGCGAAGCCAGAAAAGTCCAATGATGTAATGGCCTTCTCCAGTGCCTCATTGAACGGTCGAAACTTTCTTGAGAGATGTAAAAGAAAAAGATCCCGAGTCTCGATCATCAACCCATGGATTATGCCAAATGAGCCAAAACTTACCAGGGCGGCATTGAACAGCGCATCATCGCGAACCAGTTCTACGCCCAACTCATCCGTGAGTTTTTTGGTGACAACCGGATAGGATGCTCGTTCGAGATACACCTGAGAGGAAGGGCCGGTAATCAGATGGATCCCGACCACCATTTCCGGTGTGGCTCCAAATTTAAAGGCCGAACCATGCGTGTTGGTGGAAACCACCCCCGGTAATGTTTGCCCATTATTCGACCCACAGGCCGTCAACGATAACCCTTTCTTCTTCAGCTCAATATTGATCTTGCCCAAAGTGTACCCACATTCGAAAAAGAGGAGTTTTGTACTGTCCTTGCTGTAGCTGGGGTCGACATAACTCCCGCTTACCCCGAAGAATCTGCGCAGGTTTTTTGAACTAATCAAACGATGGTTGGTGACCCCACACGTGCTTAAGGACCAGGAACTTCCCATTGCCCGTAGCGTAAAATTGTTCTGAACAGCTTCCGCAATAATTTCCTGAAACTCCTTCGATGCGTTCCGATAGCCTGCCAGGCCCTCCCCCTTCGCAGACGAATCAAATGTATAATACCCATCAATGTCCTGATGGTAGGACTGATGCCTTCCTTCCCAGAAGGAAGTTGGAGTGAATGATTTTTGGGGCATGTGTTTCTCCTCTACCTATCCGTTGAGAACGGCCATGCGCTGGTTAAGCGATTGCCGTCTTTATTTGTCGCCCAATCGAATCTCCTCACCTGATCCCGCTTGGCATCGGTGATCGATTTCTATCGGCATCCAAATACCTAAGCTCAGGACAGCCACCAGGCTATACAGGTAATTGTTCTTGACAACCACGTCGTTAATACCTGTTTCGGTGTTGCAATTGGTCGTAATCTGCTGAGGTTTATACAATAGGCCCCATCCCAAGGAATGAATCATGTTCGCTTTATAGGGTAACTCGGCTGGATCTGAATCTTTCATCGCTACATGGTACTCAGCACATCCTTGAGCAAATACGAGACAGATGGCCAACCCACCAACTGAAAACCATGATTTCTTGAATGTGTTAGTAAAACGACATTTATGCATGTTTCCCCTCCTAGGCGCGTCAATGAACTTGCGGGCAGGAAATAGGAATTGTAAAGGGCGAGTGGACGGCAACGTACCAAAGAACCCAAGAGGGGTCAATCCCCATCCCTGCTGTCTGAAAGCCAGTAGTTGACCTTCTGAACGGACCAGAGGGGCCGGTTTTTCATGAACAAGATCCGGTCTTTCGTTTCATGGAGATTTGTTACGTGGGGAGTCTTCACCGGCTGAGCGCTCCGTTGGTGAGGAGAGCTCTCGCTGATTTCATCTGAGTAGGCCGCGCATCCCCTCTCACGCCACGGGCGAACACTCGTTTTTCACGAGCACGCCGGGGTCGTTCATCTGTATAGTCCCGGTAGTCGCAATGGAAACCCAGGCGTCTATGTGATGGTGATGATGCTGCACGGCGGCATAGAGAACCTGAAGGTCCTGCATGAGATCGGCCTGACGGTGTGCGGTCATGACGCAGCGTAGCGTGGGCCGCATTTGCACAAGCTGGACCTGTTCACCCACTTCGGGGTGCCGTCAAGCCAGCCATCGTGGGCCACTTCTTGGAGGTCGCGAAACGACCGTTCAAATCACGGAGTGCGTAGGCACGGTCTCCCACGATACCTTGCACAACGATGTCCACAGCATGGAGCCGCTCGCCTTGCATGGATTTGACCGGGTATCGAAAGAGATCATGCACCACGCCGATCTGACGTCTTTCCTTGAGTCAGTCGCTCTCATTCCAGCGTGCGTTGCAGCCATGGGGGGTTGCGTTCTTTGCTCATTTGGCTTTGGGCTTCCATTCCCGAGCTAGCTTTTGGGCTTCGGCGATCTGGTCAGGATCCATCTGTTTGGCGAGCGCATCCCGCAGCCTTGCCCCGGCCTCCGCTCCGTGCGCTGCCCCAAGGCTGTACCACATATAAGCTTTGACAAAGTCTTGCTGCACGCCTTCCCCGCGTTGATACAGCTCGCCCAGTCTTCGCTGCGCTACATCGTGGCCTTGATTGGCGGTCAGGCGTAAATAGTACACGGCCATCTTGTAATCCTGTTGGCCGCCCCGCGCATACATCAACATTACTCCCAGGTTGACTTGGGCTTCCGTATGCCCTTGGATCGCGGCTTTTTCGTACCAAAGCCGCGCTTTGGCATCGTCTTTTGTGACACCTTTCCCGTTGGCATAGAGCAGGCCGAGTTGGTACTGCGAGCCGGCCTGGCCCTGCTCCGCCAACGGTTGCCATTCACGCAAGGCTGTGGCGTAGTCCCCACTTTGATAGGCCTTCTCGCCTGCTTTGAAGTCCGCCCATGCAGGGGCCGCGAGCAACACGATTGACAGGACCAGGGCGATAGAGATTCGAGGTGCGATGACTCGGTGATTACACATACACACCATGCGTGGCCAGATGTGACATGAGAGTCTGCGCTGAGACAAGGTTGTTGTGGCATGCCATGGTGTCTGTCTTCATGCGTTCCTGCGCGCGTGGTTCTGCCGGTTCTTCGGTGGGCATGAGTCGAGTGTGAGTTGTTCGGCGCTCACTTGCCTTTCGGCTTCCACTCCCGCGCCCGCTTTTGCGCCTCGGCAATTTGGGCAGGTGTCATCTGCCTGCTGAGATCAGCGCGGTATCCTGGCGCGTGTGCATTTCCGTTTCCAGCCGCCAGACTGTACCACATGTAGGCGTCGACGAGATCCATGGGTACGCCTTGGCCGAAGGAAGATTGTAGGCCGAGGTAGAGCTGTGCCTTGGCGTCCCCCTGAGCGGCGGCCTTTTCATACCACTGCCGTGCTTTCGCGTAATCTAAGGGAACGCCGTCCCCATTTTCGTACAGCAAGCCGAAGTAGAATTGCGCTCGTGCGTCTCCCTGTTCAGCCATCGGTTGCCACTCCCGCAAGGCTGTTTTGAAGTCTCCACGGTTATAGGCGTCCATGCCGACTTGAAATTCCGCCCATGCTGGCGCAGCGAGACAGGTCATCGACAGCGCAAGGGCGACAGACAATCGGAGCGCGATGAATCGCCGATCCTCACGCATATGGCTCTCTTTGCCGGTTCCCGGATGAATTGATTGACGTCATGCTGAAGCGAGGCACGCCTGTGCGGCTTGGTTGCAAGATGCTCTCGCACAAACTTCTGTCATCGTGACCATGGGATAACAGCTTCATAGATCTTGAGTATGTTACTCATTCGAGCAGCGTACCTGTGAGTGCGAGGATTTCTTCCGGACGCATCGGTCGCTCTCTTGAGAGGCGTCTGCCAGTTCACAAGAGATGTGCACCGTACCGTGGTCTTGGATTGGGCGTCTCGCTGGGAGGGATATTCTAGGGGGGCTAGAGAGAAGAGGCAAGAGACGAAAGAACGCGATTCTCAAATCTTTCTCATTGCCGATCCACACTCAACGACGGATCAAGACGGTCGAGATTGGATACCACCTATCTGAGCGCTTTCCTGAAATGGCGAGATCAACGAAGGGCGCGCGCGCCCTTTGATCCAGAATTGCCACATCCAGCGCGTACGAGCCCTCCAGTATCCCTTCCGGGAGGGTCACCGCGTCCCCCACTTCATGTTGTGCACCCGGAAGCCACCGGCGTAGTTGAGCGGTGCTGGCCCACTGCGCGACAACCTGGTCCTCGGCAGATCTCAATCGATAGGCGAGCGGCCACTCGTGGTAGATCGGAGCCACACCGACGTTTTCCCATTGTGAGCGCAGGGACAGTTTCCCGCCAGGCCGTGCCTCGGTGGCGTGAGTCATCTGGCGGAGGACGAATCGATATCCAATCTTCGAGAGGAACGCATTGATGCGTGGTCGCCATTTGGGCGGAATCGGGGATGACTTTGCATTCAAGACTGAGACATGCCACTCCAGCCCTTTTTTTAAAATCAGGTCGATATCGAAGTCTTTCTCGGCCCAGTCCTGCATCACGCCGCACACCTCGAATTGTACCGGAGCATTCTTCCAAGCATTGCTGATCGCCGGATCCTCCAGCACTCGCGTATAAGCATGCTCCATATGGTTCCACGTGGAACTGAAGTACCCGTAATCTCCGAAGCAATCCCCGCGCCAGCCGGCACCTTGAGACACGGCATACTTGAGCTGTCCCCCATGAAGCATCACGAGAGGCGTGCCGGAAAAATACTTGAGGTACCATTCTGTGATCTTGATCTGATTGTCCTCAACCGGGAAATACTGCCTGCACTGCGCTTCGACACCCTGGCAGCAGGCCATATTCCACTCACCCCAGCAGCCGACCGAGCCGATGTCAACATGATCGATATCCGGTGAGCCAGCGTACCGTTCCCCGAAAGCCTTGATCAGCTTTTCGTGGTACTGGAGAAATGTAGGGTTGTTGTAATCGGGAAATGTTCCTCTGCCGACCGCCACGCTTTCTACGCCCTTGTGGAGCAGCCATGTAGGTGAGCCGGTCTGGTACTCCGTCATAATGCGAAAGGCCAATGTCTCTCCCTTCGCCTTGGCTTGGCTGATGATTCGATCCACGAAATCAAATGCGTACTGTCCCTCTTCGGGTTCAAGGTCAGCCCATGACCACCGGAAATAGGCCACCGTTTGTTGTGGATACTCATCAGTCGAGGGAGGATGTTCGAATCCGAAATGAAAATCGGCTAGCCCCATCCCTGGATTATAGAGCACGTCCTTGATCTCTCTGGGATAGACAGTTACCGTTGGCTCCGCCTGCGCCGAGTCATCGTGTGCGCTGGCATCCAGACTGCTGGCAAGCCCGCAACCACTTTGGAGCACGACTACAAAGGCCAATAGAGAGAGAAGCGGTGTCTTCATGGAACGGTTCAGCATGTGACAGATACTCCTACCAATTGAAATCCCACATCGTCAGAAAAGTCACTCTTTCCGGCGGACGCACGTCATGTAGGTCAGTAAGAGATCGGACATAGTAGCGTGACGTGTCGCCCGCAGAAGATTGAAGCATTGAAGAATGATGGTGCCGAAGGCGGGATTTGAACCCGCACACCCTTGCGGGTGCTAGTCTCTGAAGTGTGTGCAGTGCATGGTTTGCCATGTTTCCCTATGTCTCACGTTGCATATCCCCGTATGTCCACCGAAGCTCAGGATATAACGCGATCCAACAGAAGCCAATGGGTCAGCGTCGGGGGCATGAGAAGCAATAGCGGGACCTGCGTGGGCGAAGAACCAATCGATTACCTGCCAATGGTGCCCCCAGCCACGTCATACCGACCGCTCAAGTGGCCGAAGAATTTTTCCGTAACCCCGAGCATCCCCACTTTCTTCTCCATTGTGGGTTCTGGTCCGTATAATCTTCCATAATCAACAATCAACGCGTCGAGACGTTTTCCTGTGCGCATGTATCGTACCCATCCCCCTCTCGTTGTAGCCCTTCTTGAGGGCGTGCCCCTTTACCCGGACCGATCATGTGTGACAAAAACGGACAATGAATGAGCGATCTATACACTGCTAAAGTACTAGTTGCCCTGAACAGGC
>JBGTMB010000200.1:0-2872 GCA_041743755.1 Nitrospiraceae bacterium
CTCCTGGAGGCGGTCCGTCAACAGGGGATGCGCATGATCGGGCCGAACTGCTTCGGCCTGCTGAATACCGATCCGGCCATCCGTCTCAACGCCACCTTCACCTCGGCCTTCCCTCCCTCCGGCCGCATGGCCATGGCCTCGCAGAGCGGCGCGCTGGGAATCGCAATCCTCGCCGCGGCACACCGATTACAGCTAGGCGTGTCCTCATTCGTCAGCGTGGGAAATAAAGCCGACATCTCCACGAACGATCTGCTGCAATATTGGGAAGACGATCCTTCCACCGACATCATTCTCCTGTACCTGGAATCCTTTGGAAA
Source organism: Nitrospiraceae bacterium (assembly GCA_041743755.1). Lineage (GTDB taxonomy): Bacteria > Nitrospirota > Nitrospiria > Nitrospirales > Nitrospiraceae > Palsa-1315. The sequence goes on from JBGTMB010000200.1 coordinate 318, forward strand.
TCCTCGACGCTTTGCGAGAATTGCGCGCCGCGTCGCTCGGCACAAACCGATCGTGGCGATCAAATCAGGTCGGGGCCTTGCCGGACGGCGCGCGGCCAGCTCGCACACCGCAGCCCTCGCGTCGAGCGAGGTGGCCGTAGACACACTCTTTCAGCAGTCCGGAGTGATCCGCGCAGATACCTTGGATGAGCTCTTCACCCTGGCTCGAGGGCTTTCCGATCAGCCTTTGCCGAAAGGAAAGCGCGTTGGCATCATCACCAATGCCGGCGGCCCCGCCATCCTCTGCACCGATGCCTGCGAAGCGGGAGGATTGTCTGTCCCCGAACTGTCCAAGGCGACCACTACGGCCCTTTCTGCCTTCTTACCTCCCGCCGCCTCGTTGAAGAACCCGGTCGATCTCATCGCATCCGCCGCTCCTGACCACTATACAAACGCGATCACCACCCTCCTCGCCTCCCAAGAAGTTGACGCCCTGATTGTCCTCTACATATCCGTGACTGTCGGCGACGCTGCCGGTATTGCGACCGGCATCTTGCGCGGAATCTCCACTGCCAGACAAGCCGGAGGCACCGGCATCCCAATCTATATCTGTTGGATGGCAGAAGGGGATCTTGAACGGACCTTTCAGACGGCAGACGAAACGATCCCCACATTTCCATTTCCCGAACATCCAGCAATCGTGCTCAGCAAAGCTTTCCGGTATGAAGCATGGCGCGCACAGCCGCTCGGCATGATTCCTGATTTCAACGATATCGACTTCGATACTGCGCGAGCCATCTGTGCTCAGGCCCTGTCTCGAGAAGGGCCAGGCTGGCTAACTGTCGAGGATACCAGAACTCTTCTCACCTGCGCGAAACTTCCTATGACACAGGGTGGAGTCGCGAAGACCGCGGACCAGGCGGCGGCCCTGGCTTGCGACGTGGGATTTCCCGTCGCCGTCAAGCTCGCGTCACACCGGATCGTGCACAAGACCGAGATGGGCGGCGTGCATCTGAACCTGGCTGATGAGCAAGCCGTGAGGAATGCGTTCGAGGCGATCAGGGCCAGGCTCGCACAGGAAAACAAATTGGACGCGATGGAAGGCGTACTCGTGCAGCCGATGCTGTCAGGCGGGGTGGAAGTGATGGTCGGCGTCACCCACGACCCGCTCTTCGGCCCTTTAATCGCGTTCGGTCTTGGCGGAATTCATGTGGAGATTCTGGGGGACGTGCGGTTCAGGATTACCCCCCTCACCGACCGCGACGCATCTGAAATGGTGCGCGAGATTAAAGGCTATCGATTGCTGCAAGGCTACCGGGGCCACCCTGCAGCAGATGTGGAGGCGATCGAACAAGTGCTGTTGCGTCTCTCTCGCCTCGTCGAAGAAATTCCCGAGATCAACGAACTCGATTTGAATCCGATCTTCGCCTTGCCGCCAGGACAAGGCTGCAGAATCGTGGATGCAAGGGTACGGATTGAGACAGCGCGTCGAGACTAGCGGCTTAAGAAAGCGTCTTATACTTGTGGGGCCATTTGTGATTACTTATCGTACGGCTTTACCCTGTACGACCGAAGAGCATAGCAGCAAATAGTGCACAGCACTCGCCATATCACAGTCATACCGCACCTGGTTCGCTCAAACTCGTTGCTGGGATCACAGCGGGAATGCTGATTTTCCCGTGAACGGAAACTTTGCCTTCACAAATTCTGCAATTGCCACACCGATACCCTTCCCAAGCTGCTTGGTCAGCGACTCGACCGTCTGCTCGAAGGACTGATCGATCACATTCCACTTTTCTGCCCATATATCTGGGAGCATCGCACCTGGTGCTTGCAGGAGAGGAGTTAATCGGTGAAACATCCAGCTAACTTCACAAAAACGGTTTATATACATTGCAAATGCTGACTCCTCAAACTGAGGCAGTACCGGCAATGGTCCTTGACCTTTCATCCATTCAATTGCATTCGTGAGAGAAAGACGAGCTCCGTGAGTCTCCCAGTCGAAGAGATCATCCCATCTTGCGAGTTCGACGAGCGTTGGATCAGATAATCCACTCAGGTCACCCGACATCTTGCGTCGAACGCTGTACTCCGTGTTTTTGCGCACCTTTTTGGCCGCTAGAGGGTCAAATGGCTTCCCAGGCTCAATGCCTTCGATGCTGTAGAAATCAGTAACTCCCTGCAGCGCAGCAGATGTGAGTACGAGGCTGTCAAAGACGTTACGCAGCAGTGTATATCCGTGATAGGGATATCCGAAAATGGCGACTCTTTCAGCACCGCAAAGGGACAAGAATCCATTACACAGTCGAGGGACAAACGCAATGTAATGCTCGGACAGAAGAGCCCCGCTCCTCTGTCGCGATGAGACGTTCACAAGCTCAACTGTCTCAAGGAAGAAACACTTAAATGCATCAGAAAGTGCACGATAGCCTTTGAACTGAAGCACAGCGTCAAAATGTGCCTTCTCCGCTTCAGATACAAGGCGTACCCTCGCATAAGGAATGGCATCTTCCATAGAGATAGTAGAAAGACGCTTCATGAATTCTTCGATTGATACAGCCATCTCTTATGTCGCC
>JBGTMB010000201.1:0-2648 GCA_041743755.1 Nitrospiraceae bacterium
CTGCTGCTGGAGACGGAGCTTTCGTAATCGAGGCTGCGACCCGGTTGCTGGATTCCCTTAGGCTCAGAGGAATTACACCAACAGTGTCGACACTGTTGGAACGGATTTCTGCATTTGAAATCCATCCAAGGGAAGCTCGTCGTGCTCGAGTGCGTATCTGCCATGTCCTGATGGATCATGGTCTTTCCGAAGTCGATGCAGATGTTGTTTCCAGACGCTGGGTCCGCATAGCGGATTTTTTGACTGCGGACTTGCCCGATCGAAGCTTCACGCACGTGGTCGGCAACCCACCGTACTCCAGATGGTCCAAAATTCCAGCAACAATGCGAGCTCGATACGAAACGGTCTTGCCCCGTCGTATGACGCACGGTGATCTCTTCTTGCCATTTCTCGATCTCGGAATTGGTCACCTACAGATCGGCGGCTATCTCGGTTTCGTATGTAGTGACCGCTGGCGTTACATGGCCTTTGCTGAAGGTTTTAGACGAGAGCGACTACCCGAAGTGACGATCGAACTCGACGAGACAATCGACGCTCGGCAAGCATACGTTCGAAATGTTGACACCTACCCGTCTCTCCTTGTGATGCGACGGGCGGTAACGAAAGTTACCCGTATGGGCGACGAGATTGACCGTGAAAGGATGACGCTATCCGAAGCAGGTTATTGCGTTCGGGTCGGGCCAGCGCTCGGTATTACACGAGCCTTTGTGTTGGAGCCGGGTGAAGACGGGATAGAGCCTCAGCTGCTCGCGCCATGGGTCAATGGGCGCGATATCCTTGAGGGTGAGATGAAATATAAGGGGCGGCAGGTCATAGCCCTGTATGACGATCACGGCAAACTGAGAGACTTGGATGACTTTCCACGCGCCAAAGCCCGACTGGAGACATACAAATCCGAACTGGCAAATCGGTCAATTGTACGTAAGAAGGCTGAGTGGTTTCGTCCAATAGATCGCGTGGTGGCTGCCAACTGGCGACGCCCCAAACTACTCATTCCCGAATTGGCCAAAGTACCTAGGATTGCTCTAGATCAATCTGGTGCGATTCCGTCGCACGGAGTTTACGCCATATTTGCACTTGATGACAACTTGTCTGACTTGTACGAACTCTTACGGGACGGTGGATTGATGGATCGCCTGGTTCTATCGGCCCCAAGAGTAAAGGGAGAGTATTTCCGCTGCTACAAGCGCTTCCTCGACAGATTGCCACTGTAGTTTGATGGCTAAGTCATGGATTGAAGTGCTGCCGAATCGATTCCATGTACGCAAATCTCACGCCTGGCTGGCTTCTCATCACATCGTTCAATAACCTCAAGATGCCCCCTTCAAGCCCATGCAAAGCAGTAACCATACAGAGAAACAAGCCGAATGAGTTAGAGGCGCGGACGGGAACTGCAGGGTAGTCATCTGGTATCCAACCGGGAAGTGAGCTGAGGCTAAGCTCTCTTTTTGCCAATCGCCTACTCATTTGCATGTGGCTGTATCCATGAGTGCTTTGGCCGTTGTGCCCCAACTCCCACCTAAAGGCCAAGCAGTTCTTATTCTTGACTATGGTGAAGAGATCAAAGGAATGCTGGGGAGACGAGCCTTCCACCGGTTCCAAGATTGGGAGAAAGAATGCCCGTTCAATCCTGTCCTGAGTTTTCGGCATCGGAATCAGAGGAAATCTGGAATCATTGCGCCAGCTTGAAGGGTCGCTAACAACCTGTCTTACTTCGTGATGATTCGCAACTACATTGCCTTCCAGACAATTGCGCCAGGGATTGCGCAATGCTTCGTCTGTCTTGCTCCATTCTTCCCAACCCAACAACGCATATGGCATCAAGAATTCTTGAATCCACAGATCATCATCCGCACCCGCGTTCGACGGCGAATGACTCATAAGGCGAAGCGACTACGAGGTGCGTACTTCTTGTCACCAACCCTAGCCACATATCTATCTGTCCAGGATCCCTCAAATTCAGCCCGAAATGGTACCGGAATAGGTCTACTCATAGAGTTTCTATAGACGAACTTGGAAATGTCTTCGCAGAACACAACATCAGCGATTGTGACCTTGCCGTTTTGGGACGAATCCGTATGATACTGTGTGTCTCGCAGCTTCGGCCAGAAAAAGGCTGGCTCAGGTGACCAAATAGGCATCACTGTGATGTCCTCACCTCGGATTTCGTCCTGGGTGCCTATTGACAGACCAAATGGTGAAGCTACCTGATCAATAACAGCATTCCATGCAGATATCTCGCCAGCCTGATCACCCAACAAGAATGGCATACGCAGCAGTAGGTGTGGCAAATCGACAAGGGCGTCCTGAGGTCCGAGTAAATCTCGTCGAAACCAGAGGTCTATATCAGCGGCCACTACGCGAGAGATGACTTCATGCGCCTTCGCAGATTCAGACGAGCTCGATCGAGCGATGGAATCAATTCTCTCCCGATCGTTCTTATCAGGTAATGATCGACTTCGGTCGAGGAAGACATTCCGAAAAGTCACTTCCTGAATAGGAACCCCACTGTCCACCTTGTCTCGTATGCTTTCATACCGTGCATTTGGTGACAGCGTACCTGTAGCATGCCTTGAGATGTAGTGAGCGACGTCAGAGGGTATATCCAAAGCGCTGAACACGGCCGTGTCCAAATTACTCATGACGAA
>JBGTMB010000202.1:0-18348 GCA_041743755.1 Nitrospiraceae bacterium
TTGGATGCGTTGGTGAAGGAAGGGCTTCTTCCAAAGGGCTGTTCGCGATCGGCCGTCGAAGTGCCGACCATGACCGACGAACTCTGTCGAGCCCTCTATGCCTATGTGGCCCGCACGCCTAGCCGACTGCTTCTGCTGTCGTTGGAAGATTTGCTGGGGGATATTGAGACACCGAATCTTCCTGGCAATCATGCCTATCCTTCGTGGCGAATCAAAGCCGGGCCTTCTGGGAGTACGTGGGAAGATTGGGCGAAGCTCGATGGGGTTCGCCGGATGGCACTGGCGATTCGCAGGCACAGGCGGTTAGGCGGACGTCGTGCGTAACTGACTTGAAGCAGACGCGTGACCCAAAGAGACCAGCCGAATCGGTCTTGGTCCACAGAGGGGGCCAACGTGCTGAGTAAAGAATTGACGGGGGCGAAGGGCCAGGAGTTGGGTATCTGACTGGCTCGTCTCGGGCTCCTGGTCGGTCTCGGGCATGTGTTCTTCGCTATATCCCGGCCGGTTTTTGCTGCCTTGATTTGGTCAGCTGTGCTCTCCTCTATGCCCGCCTTCTCTACTATCGGCTGGTTTGCCTCACAGGCAACGGGAAGTCATTACACGCGGCGGTCAGCCTGGCACCGCTGGAGAGCTATCGAACCGAACAAGTCGCGGTGGTCATCGGACATGGCAACGTGTGAGGGCGGGCAAGATGAAATTTCTCATGCTGGTGTGGCGCGTGTGCGTCACTGCCCTGTGCAAGTTTTTTGCGGACAATGGATGGTTTCTCGCCAGTGCGTTGGCCTTCAATCTGCTGCTGTACTTTATCCCCCTCTCACTCTTGATGATCTCGCTGCTTGGGTACACGGTGTTGGATTCCGAGCAGGCGATGAACGAAGTCCAGTCGGCGCTAAAGGCTTTCTTGCCCAAGTCGCAGCAGGTCCTGGCTGATAACCTGGCGGCGATCGTCGCCGGTCACGGTCTTCTGGGATTCTTCGGGTTTTTCACGTTCTTCATCTTCGGCACATTTCTCTTCGGCTCAGTCCGAAGCGTGTTGAACTGTGTCTTTCAGGTGAAGCAGGAACGCACGTTTGTCAAAGGGATGGGCATCGATCTGCTGATGATGGGACTCACGGCGCTGCTCCTCCTATTCGGAGTCGGAGCAACCTGGTCTGTGACGGTCGCTGAGGCCTTCATCGAACGATATCCCGCGTGGATCGGCCTTCTGCAGCGAGATTGGTCGTGTTGAGCAAGGTCGTCGGTATAACGGTGACGGTTCTGTTGTTCCACATTCTCTATCGCTATCCGCCTACCGCCACGATGTCTAACCGGGCGTTGATGATTGCCTCCGTGACGGGCACAGGCCTCTTCCAATTCACTAAATGCGGGTTTGCGTGGTATGTCTCCGCGGCTCAAGAAAACCTTGAACTCTACGGAGCGGTCGGAGGACTGCTATTTTTGTTCATCTGGCTCTTCTATGCATCCGTGGTCTTCATTATCGGGGCCGAAGTCGGCTGGGCCTATGACCGACAACGAGCCGGCCTCCATCCCTGATCCTCCCGTGCAAGCCCCATGGCCCAAACATTGAGAAATCGGGGTGGATGGCATTGTTGCTGGCCCATAGTGGAAACGAACGCAAGTCTGAGCCGTTCCTGGCGAAGATCAGCCAGGAAATGCTGGCCGCGATGATCGGCACCACGCGGTCCCGCAAGAATTTCTTCATGAACAAGTTTCGTACATGGGTTGTATCGACTCCAACGGCCGCCTCATCATGTTGCAGATGTTTCGCAGAGTTGTTTATCCAGGACGCGTCTGATCCTAGTCAGCATCATGATGACGAGCTGCACGTGGGGCTTGAACCGCCGGTTAATTTTGATACGAAAGGAGTTGACAGGGGGGCGCAGATTGCATATAGTGACCAGCAAGTCATCTATGGTTATATGGTCAGTATTGGTAGTACGGTCATTAATGGAGGGACGGAAGAGGAGAGGGATGCTGGCGTAAGGGAGGCCAGCATGAAAACGTTGCGTGGAATCGTTAAACGTGTGGTCCGCCGAGAGGGGCGTGTGGGTCATATCCGGCCAACGACCAAGACAGCGAACCCTATTATCGGGTGCATCACGTTGCGGCCACTGTATGCGCGGAAAAATGTCGGAACACTGGCTCAAGACCAATTACACAACAAGGAAGAAAGGGAGGTGGATCATGACGAATGGACGCAATGGAATAGTGGCAGCAGTAGGACTTTCGTTTTTGACAGGATGTTTCATCGGGGGCATAGCCGGCGTGCTGCTTGCTCCTCAATCGGGTGTCAGAACCCGACGCAAGCTTGCGAATTTTGTCGACGATGTGCAGGAACGGGCCGGCGAGATGACGGAGGATGCGACGGGTGCGATGCAGAGTGCGGTGGAACGCGGCCGTCGAGCGGCGAATGTGTGAGCAGATAGACAACCTTCTTGGATCGTTGAGTGCGAGAGGAAAAAAAGGAGCAGGACCATGGCTTGCCAACGTTGTAAGGGACTGATGATGCCAGATTGCTTCGTGGATCTTCGAGATGACACGGGCTGCCTCAAGTTCGAAGGGTGGCGTTGTGTCAATTGTGGCGAGGTGATCGATTCGGTGGTACTCACGCATCGGAGCGAGACGCCGAGCGGACCCTATCGAGGACATACCCGGGATCGTCGTGGGTGGGAACGTTTGACTGCTGTGTGATGCGCCGGGGGAGAAGCGCTGAAGGAAAGGGGGCGCTATTCGTGTGGGGAACCGTGCACGTTCCCCAGCCGACTGTTTCCTCCCAGGGAGCTTGGCATGGAAGGAGGGTAGGAACGATGACGACAGAACGACAGTATGACAATGATGTCCGCATTCCTCATCTCTGGTCCATCGTACTGGCGGGAGGCGAAGGAACAAGGCTGGCGCCGATGATCAAACAGTGGCTGGGAGAGGAGCGTCCCAAGCAATATTGCACCTTTACCGGCACGCGATCCATGCTCCAGCATACGGTGGACCGCGCGGATCGCCTGGCTGTTCCCGCGCGGCGGGTGACGGTGGTGGGCGCCCATCATGAAAAGGAGGCAACCAGGCAATTGTGGCAGCGTGGTGGTAAACTCGTGCTTCAGCCGGCCAATCGCGACACCGCGGCGGGAGTCTACCTGCCGCTCACTCATGTGCGGGCAGCGGATTCTGACGCAACCGTCGCGATTTATCCCTCTGATCATTTCATTCACCCTGAAGAAGAATTCATCGAGGCGGTTCGCCATGCGGTGATGGCTCTGGAACTATTGCCCGATCGCATCGTGCTGGTAGGGATCCGGCCCGAGGGAAACGAATTGGAGTATGGCTATATCAAACTAGATCGCCATCTCGGCGGGTACGGTGCCCATTCCTTATGGTCGGTGGAACAGTTTCTTGAAAAGCCAGATCCTCGGGCGGTTCAGGCTCTTGGGGCCGATGTGCTCTGGAACACAATGATTATCGTTGCGAAGGTCAACACGCTGTGGAGCCTGGGCATGAAGGTCCTTCCCTCAATGATGCGATTGTTTGAAACCTTTCAGTCTGCCATCGGTTCCCCGCGTGAACGCCAGGTGTTGGAGGGGCTCTACGAACGGATGCCGGTTCGGAATTTCTCTTCCGATCTTTTGGAGCAGACCTCACACAGGGTGGCAGCTCTCGAAGTTCGCGGCGTAGGATGGAACGATTGGGGACGACCTGAGCGAATCGCCGAAAGCCTGCGTCAGATCGGCAAGGCTCCGGTGTTTCCAGCTGAGTTCGCAGGAGTTGCATAAGAGTCGTCGGCGAAGAACAATGGCCTGGTGTCCTCGCGATCACTGAGGTCGACATGCGGATGATTTTGGCGATGTGCGTACCGTTCGGTGTGCCACTCTAGCTAGGCATTGTTCGAAGAATAATGAAAGGAGGGGGTTCACATGAACCAGCCAGCCCGAAAGAAAACCCCATCGTCCCGCTCACCGAAGCGATCGCCGAGCAAACAATCGGTGACTTTCGAATATTTCGACCCGTCGGCGGCAGTCGTGACCCTCGTCGGGGATTTCAATAAGTGGGACTTGAAGGCTCGGCCTCTCAAGCGCGATGCTGGTGGACTTTGGAAGGGTACGGTGCGGCTCGAACCCGGCACCTATCAGTACAAGTTTGTGGTGAATGGAGAGCGGTGGGAAGAGGATCCGTTGAATCTGCATCGGGTCTACAACGAGCACGGTACCTTTAATTCCCTCCGCAAGGTCGGCCCGCCCTTCGAAGGCGATCGTGAACTCGCTCAAACATAGGGAAACAGACAGGATGAATACAGCGACGGAGACAGAAGTGCCTATCTCGAGAATCGCCCGACGTAAAGCTAAGACAAACCGACGTCTGTTGGACGTCGCACGGAAGATCTTTTCGGAAAAAGGGATCTACTGGGCCAAAGTCGAAGACATTACAGAGTCAGCCGATATCGGAAAGGGAACGTTCTATAAGTATTTCGACTCCAAAGAGACCATTATCCGCGTTCTGCTTGAGGAGGGGCTTGGTGATTTGCTCCTCAAGACGGAACAATCTGTCCACGATGCTTCGTCCGATTCAAAAATCCTATCGGTCGTGATCGGTGTCCGTGTGGATTATTTTCTCGCCCATCCTGACTCCTTACTCCTCTTTCACCAGATTCGAGGGCTCATGCAGCTCGAGGGAGACGCCGCCAAAGACTTGCTCGAAGTCTACGATGCCCATCTTCATGACCTCACGAGATTGATCAAGCCGGCTATGGCTAACAGGGGGACAGCCGACATACGTGACATGGCGAACGCGATCGCCGCCTATACATCAGGACTCTTGACCTACCATGTGCTGTTTGAAGGATATGAAGCGGTTAAGCGCAGGCGCGATTACTTTGTTCGAGTCCTTGAGCGAAGTCTCCGGGCCCTGGTGAAAGCGGGTAACGGATCCCGGTAATTTCCAGACATGCATATTGATGGATAGATCGTAGGGCCGCAGACCACCCGGAGCGAGGAATTAGTGTAGGGAAGAAAGAGAGGAAGCCATGAACTATCGAGCGAGGAGTTTCGATCATCTCACAGGCCTGCGTGAATTCAGTGATCGGTTAATGAAAAACCATTTTACGCTTTACCAGGGGTACGCGAAAAACACGAATCAGTTGGCAGCCCTCCTTTTAAGCATGGTGAAACTCGGGAAGGCCGGCACAATAGAATATGCCGAGCTGAAGCGGCGGTTCGGCTGGGAGTTCAATGGCATGCGGCTCCACGAGTTGTACTTCGACAATCTCTCCAAACGGCCCGTTCCCCTTCGGAAGACGTCGCTTCTTTACGATCGAAGAAGACTTTGGTCCGTACGAGTTATGGGAGCGAGGTTTTAAAGGAACGGGGGGGGATGCGTGGCATCGGCTGGGTCATCCTGGCGTTCGACCCACAGACCGATCGGCTGTTCAATGTGTGGATGAGCGAGCATGATACCGGATTGCTGGTTGGCACTCGACCGCTCCTCGTCATGGATGTCTTCGAGCACGCGTTCCTTGTCGACTATGGCCTTAAGCGCAATGAATACGTGGAGGACTTCTTCAGCGTGATCGATTGGGAGAAGGTGGAGAGCCGACTGGCAGCCTGCGTGAACGATCATGTTGGCGTGGGCGAGGAAGCGGCGGCCAGTGGCTTAGGAGTGGATTGACGATCAGGGAGAAACAGGGTGAAAACATCTTTGCAAGGCACGCGCGTATTGGCCATTGTTATGGCGGGAGGGAAAGGCGAACGGCTGATTCCGCTCACGGAGCAACGGAGCAAGCCGGCCGTGCCGTTCGGTGGAAAATATCGCATCGTGGACTTCGTCCTGAGCAACTTTCTGAACTCAGGGATCCTGGCCATGTATGTGCTCGTCCAGTATCGCTCGCAATCACTGATCGAACATCTGCGGCGAGCTTGGCGGGTTGGAGGGCGGATCAAACAGCATTTCATCACTGTGGTGCCGCCGCAAATGAAGGCCAGGGGTGGGTGGTACGAGGGAACGGCTGACGCGGTCTATCACAATCTGAATATCATTCGGGACTTTGAACCTGACCTGGTCGCGGTCTTTGGCGCTGACCATATCTATCGCATGGACATTAATCAGATGATCCGGTTCCACCAGGCGAAGAAGGCCGAGGTGACGGTGGCGGCCTTGCCGGTGCCGCTGCATGCCGCCACGGGATTCGGGATCATCGAAGCCAAGCGTGACGGGCGGGTCACCGGATTTGAAGAAAAACCCAAACATCCGAAGCCTATGCCTCGTGATCCCGATCATGCGTACTCTTCGATGGGGAACTATATCTTCGACGCCGAATTGTTGATGAAGGTCTTGGAAGAAGATGCCACAAAGCCCGGATCGCACGATTTCGGCCGCGACATTATTCCGCATTTGATTCATGACCATCGCGTCATGGCCTACAACTTCTGCGACAACATCGTGCCGGGGACCAAGTCCTACGAGGAACGAGGTTATTGGCGGGACGTGGGGACGTTGGATGCCTACTGGCAGGCGCACATGGACATGTTGGGTTCCACGCCATTGCTCGACCTTCGCAACCAGGAGTGGCCGATTTTATCGGACACGTTCGATGGCCCGACGGCAAGTTTCGCGCGGGCCACGATTGAAGACTCCTTGGTAGGACAGGGGAGCTTGGTGATCAATGCGAAGATTCGCCGGTCGGTAATCGGCCGCAACGTCCACATTGAGCAGGGCGTCGAGATCGATGAATGCGTCATTCTGGATGGAACCAGGATCGGATCCAAGTCACGCCTCCGCCGGGTGATCGCCGACCGTTATAACGTCATCCCGCAGGCGGCGGAAATCGGGTTTATGCCCGAGGCAGATCGTCAGCAGTATCAAGCGACCAAGTCGGGACTCGTCGTTCTTCCACGAGGCCGGTCAGGCGGCAAGAGCGGCTTCAACGCTCCGGTCTGTTTATAGGGGTACTCATGGAGCAGACATCGCATCCTCGCATCCCTTCCTCGACCTACCGGATTCAACTGAACCGGACCTGTACGTTTCGTGACGTCGCGAAGCTCATACCCTACCTGCACGACCTCGGGATTACGGACCTCTACTGCTCGCCCTATTTCACTGCAGTACCAGGCAGCATGCATGGCTACGACATCGTCGATCCCACGACGCTGAATCACGAAATTGGAACGGAAGAAGACTATCGCGCAATGGTCGGCGAGTTACATCAGCGCGGTATGGGGCAGCTGTTGGATGTTGTCCCCAACCACATGGGCGTCACGCAACAACTCAACGTCTGGTGGCAGGACGTCCTCGAGAATGGCCCAAGTTCCTCCTATGCGTCATTCTTTGATATCGATTGGGATCCGTTGAAGACGGAGTTGCGCGACAAGGTGCTACTCCCGATTCTTGGCGACCAGTACGGCGTGGTGTTGGAAAATCAGGAACTGCAACTTGTGTTCGACGGTGGGCGCTTCTTGATCAAGTACTACGATCACATTCTGCCGGTTGCTCCGAAACCGATCGCTCGGATTCTTACGCATCGACTACCGATCTTGATCCAGGAGGCTGGGGCGAAGAGTCCGCAGGTGATGGAACTGGAGAGCATCATCACGGCGCTGAAGCATTTGCCGTCTCGGCAGGATCGTGCGCCCGCAGCTGTCGCCGAACGTTATCGAGAAAAGGAAATCATCAAGCGCCGCCTGGCCGCATTAGTCGAGGGCAGTCAATCGGTGTGGTTGTTTCTTGCTGAGAATGTTCGAATGTTCAACGGAACGAAAGGCGATCCTCGAAGTTTCGATCTGTTGGATCAGCTCCTCAACGACCAAGCGTATCGGTTAGCCTATTGGCGAGTCGCCGCGGAAGAGATCAACTACCGCCGATTTTTTGACATCAACGAGCTGGCCGCCATCCGGATGGAAAATCCCGCAGTCTTCGAGGAAACGCACAAGTTACTGTTGCAATTGGTGAAGGAGGGAGCTGTGACCGGCCTTCGCGTCGATCATGTCGATGGGCTCTATGATCCGTCCGATTATCTGCATAAGCTGCAACGCTGGGCCGGGAAGGAACTGTCGACGGGGCCCGATACGACGGATCGGCCGTTGTACGTGCTGGTCGAAAAGATTCTCGGAGTCAATGAACAGATTCCAGTAAACTGGCCGGTCTTCGGCACGACCGGCTATGATTTCCTCGCCTGGCTGAATGCCCTCTTTGTGGACCGTGCCAACGAACGAGCGTTTGATGCCATCTATGCACGGTTTATCGGAGGGAACAACCCGTTTGAGGAACTCACGTATCGATGCAAACAGTTGATCATGCAGGTTTCGATGGCCATCGAACTGAATGTGCTCGGTCATCAATTGGACCAGTTATCCGAGCAGGATCGGCGGTCTCGGGACTTTACACTCAATAGTTTGACCCACGCGATTCAGGAGATCATTGCCTGCTTCCCTGTGTATCGCACCTATATCACGGGGGAGACCGACGGCATTCTCGATCGGGATCGGATGTTCATCTGGCAAGCGGTGACTCATGCCAAGCGACGGAATCCTGTCGTGAGCGGCTTGGTCTTTGATTTCGTGCGTGATCTCCTGCTGAAGCCCACAGATCTCAATGAACCGAATCGCGATGAACGGGTAAAGTTCGTCACGAAATTCCAGCAGACGACCAGTCCTGTTACGGCCAAGGGGATCGAAGATACGGCCTTCTACCGATATCACCGATTTATCTCGCTGAATGAGGTTGGGTCGGATCCTCAGCAGTTCGGCATCGCGCCGGCTCTTGTGCACCAGCAATGGAAGTCTCGGCAAGCGCATCGGTCGTCTTCTCTCTCGTCAACCTCGACGCACGATACCAAACGAAGCGAGGATGTCCGGGCGCGACTCAATGTGCTGTCGGAGATTCCAAAACAATGGAAAGATCACGTCACGCGCTGGCAGAAGATCAATCATCGGTTCAAGACGAAAACCGGCAGTGAAGCGATTCCAGGCCACAACGAAGAATATCTCTTGTACCAGACCTTGCTCGGCGTATGGCCGCTCGAAGACCTGAACGAGGACGACTATGCCCGGTTTGTCGATCGCATTCAGGCCTACATGAACAAGGCGGTCAAAGAGGCCAAAGAGCACAGTAGCTGGATCAGCCCGGATGGCGAGTACGAGGATGCGATACGACAGTTTGTCGCCGGTTTGTTGGACCGTTCGATACCGAATGCCTTTCTGGACGATTTTATTCCCTTTCTGAAGCAGGTGGCTCAGCAGGGTCTCTACAACTCCCTATCGCAGGTGCTGGTGAAGATGGCGGCACCCGGTGTGCCGGATTGCTATCAAGGCACTGAACTGTGGGATTTCAGCCTGGTCGATCCGGACAATCGGCGTCCGGTTGATTTTGTGAAGCGGGCTACACTCTTGGCTGAACTGACTCACGATGCAGTCACCGCGCCGGACCGAGCAGCGTTCGTGCAAGATCTGTTCGCCCATCGTGCCGATGGCCGCATCAAACTGTTTCTGACGACGGAGGCCTTGCGGTACCGCCGCGATCATCGCGGACTGTTTCAGTCGGGGGAGTATGCCCGACTGAATGCTGTGGGGGAGAAAAGTGAGCATCTGTTTGCGTTTGCCCGCATTCACGACGGGGAATCATTGGTCACCGTTATCCCACGCTTGCTGACCCGAGTGATTCCGGATGCCCTAATGCCTCCTGTGGGAGAGGAGGTGTGGAAAGACATGTGGCTCGTCGTTCCCGCCTGGCGGGAAGGCACAAAGTTTCGCAATATTTTCACCGGTGCGATCCTCAACACAGTTACAAGGGAAAATCGACAGATGCTGCCTATGGGAGAGGTGTTTCTGCATAATCCTGGCGCCTGGCTTGAAAAAGTTGTGTAAGGTGAATCGTCATGACTATCGGGAAGGCATGCAGTGGCTTGGTGGAGAGGCGCATGTTCGTTCACCAGACGGCAGACGGAGATTTGCCGTCACTCCGGTTGTGGGCGGCCTCGGGGAGTCTCCCCGTGCTGGTTGGCGCAATACTCGGAAGTCTTGGCTCGTTCGGCGTGGTGAAGCTGGAGTATAAGAAACCACGAAAGCCAATCGATGGGCGAAACATTCAGATCTCGAACGAAAGGAGTGAATCCATGGAACAAATACGTACAGATGAGCGGCGGGCACGGGGTGACGACGCGATGGGGGCTGGGAGGATCTTGGCCATATTCGGGCTGGGTGCGCTGGCCGGCGCGGTAGTAACGTTGCTGACGACGCCGGAACCGGGTGAGTCGGTTCGCCGGCGTGTGAGGCGAGGGGCGGAGACAGCTCAAGAGGAGCTCGACGGGATCGTGGGAGAGGCCAAGGAGTCTTGGGGTCGGGTTCGCGACGACGCACAGGACGCGGTCAAGCGTACGGCCACCAAAATTAAGGAAGCAGCCAAAGGTACAAAAGAGGCGTTGGTCGAGCAGCCACCCTCAATCACGAGGTCATGAGTCGTGGCCATGTGCCGAGGTCAAGGGGTACAGAATGATTGAACCGAACGGAGGTGTATGCGAGGTGGAGAAGATCACGAAATCAGAACCCACGACCTCGTCGTCGATCATGATCGAAGCGGTTCAGCCGGAGATCGACAGCGGACGCTGGCCGATCAAGCGTGAAGTAGGGGACCGGCTGGAGGTCTCGGCCGATATTTTCAAGGAGGGGCATGACGTACTGGCCTGCTTGCTCCGGTATCGCCTTGCCAAAGAGAAGGCGTGGCGAGAGGTGCCGATGCTGTTTGTTGATAACGACCGATGGGCTGGACACTTCGACTTGACCCACAACGCGCGCTATCGGTATTCGATCGGGGCCTATGTCAATCTCTTTGAATCCTGGCGAGTCGAGGTAACCAAGAAGCATGAAGCCGGTGAACGGATTGATAGTGAATTGCTTGAGGGGCGGACGCTGGTGGAAGCGACGTTCAACCGGGCTATGGGAGGGGATCAGGCGAAGTTGAAGGAGTGGTTGGGGCGTTGGCGCACCGACGATCCGGTGGCGGCTCAATTCGCCGTGGCCTTGCATGTCGACCTGAAGGTGCTCGTGGAGCGGCACCAGGAACGACGAGCCTGGACCCTCTACGATCGAGAATTGGAAGTCGTCGTGGATCGCGGGCTGGCCCGCTACGGAGCCTGGTACGAATTCTTTCCGCGCTCGCAAGGAAACACGCCTGGAAAGAGCGCCACGTTGTTGGACTGCGAGGCGCGGCTGCCGGCCATCAAGGCCATGGGATTCGATGTCGTCTACATCACGCCGATTCATCCGATCGGGCGCACGAATCGCAAAGGAAAGAATAATTCGCTCATTCCCTTGCCGACCGACCCAGGCAGTCCCTATGCGATCGGCAATGAACTGGGGGGGCACGATGCTGTCGAACCGAGTCTTGGCACCATTGAGGACTTCGATCATTTTCAGGAAGCCGTCCGTGCGCAAGGGATGGAGGTGGCGATGGACTTTGCGATCAATTGTTCGCCGGATCATCCCTACGTCAAGACCAACCCGGAGTGGTTTGCGCATCGGCCAGACGGGACGATCAAATACGCGGAGAACCCGCCCAAGAAATATCAGGACATCTACAACGTTGATTTTTATTGCAAGGACTGGCGTGGGCTGTGGAACGAGATGGAGCGCGTGATTCTCTTTTGGGCAGGCCACGGCGTCAGAATTTTCCGCGTTGACAACCCGCATACGAAACCGGTGTCGTTTTGGGCTTGGTTGATCGGCGAGGTGCAGGAGCAGTACCCTGACGCGATCTTTCTCTCCGAGGCCTTTACCAAGCCGAAGATGATGAAAGCGCTGGCCAAGGCCGGCTATACGCAATCCTATACCTATTTCACCTGGCGGAACTTCAAACAAGAATTGACGGACTACATGGTGGAAATGTCGACGAGCGAGATGAAGGACTATTTCCGGCCGAATTTTTTCACGAACACGCCGGACATCTTGCCGGAAATTCTTCAGCAAGGCGGCCGCCCCGCCTTCAAATTCCGGCTCGTGCTGGCGGCGACGTTATCGCCTTCGTACGGGATCTACAGCGGCTACGAGCTATGCGAGAACAGGGCGTTGCCGGGGAAGGAAGAATATCTCGACTCGGAGAAATACGAGATTACGGTGTGGGATTGGGATCGACCGGGCCATCTCATCGACTATGTGACGACGATCAATCGCATCAGACGGGAGAATCCCGCCCTGCATGAGCTGGAGAATCTCGAGTTCTATGAGGCCGATAACGAGCAGGTCTTGTTCTACGGCAAGAGCACGGCCGATAAACGTAACTCGGTGCTCGTGGCGGTCAATTTGAGCCCGTTCCAATATCAGGAAGCCCACCTTCGGATTCCGATCTCGGCGCTCGGCCTCAAGCCGGATGACACGTATCAACTGCACAACGTCATCACCGATCGGCGCGATCTCATGACGGGCGACAGCTATATCGTGCGGTTGGATCCGCAGGTCGAGCCTGCCGCGATCTTCGTGGTGCGGCGTTGGACGCATCGGGAACAGGACGTCGATTTTTTTTCATAAGGACGCGTCGATGACGAAGACTGACGAAGAGGCATGGATCGAGCGGGCGTTGGCTGCGCTGAATGGACAGGGGCGGCGTTCCCTCATCGAGTTTCTTCAGCGCCGGCGATGGTTCAGCGGAAAAGGGAAGCCCTTGGCCGATGTGCGTCTGTCCGATGCCGTCGACCTCTCCGACGGCATAGACCTTCGGCTATTGGCTTTCCTAATCGTGGAGTATCGAGGCGGCGCCACAGAACGCTACGTCACACCGTTGACCGTCAAATCGATGACTGAGTCAGGCGATACCAAGGCACTTGTCGAACTGCCGGGCTCTGCTGCCCATGAGTGGGTCTGCGATGGGGCTGGGGATGCGGACACCTGGATCCGGCTCTACGAGGCGGTGGCCAAGGGGCAGGAGCTGGCCGGGAAATTTGGCTGTCTGACAGGCCGTGGCATGCCGCAGGAGTGGGAGGAATTGGCAAAACCGGCACGAGAGGCCAAGGTCCTCTCCGCTGAGCAGAGCAATACCTCGGTGATCCTCGACCGGCGGGTCATGATGAAATTGATCCGTAAAGTAGACGCGGGGATCAATCCTGACAGCGAGGTATTGGAATTCCTGACGACGCACACAACCTGTCGGGACGTTCCGGCTCTGTTAGGCGTGGTCACGTATGACGATGGAATAACCGATGAGGTAGAGCCTGTCACCGTCGCGGTGCTCCAGCGATTCGTCCCGAATGTCGGCGATGGGTGGAACTATACCCTGGCGCATCTTGCCGCCTTGCTGGGTGAGGGAGGGAAGGCGATCATCGAACGCGGCGATACGTACGCGAATGCGGTGGCGGAGATGTCAGGACCGTTTTTGGCGCAGATTCAGCGTCTTGGCGAGATTACAGGAGGCCTGCACATGGCGCTGGCCTCTCGGCGGGACCAGGAGGCCTTTTGCCCTGAACCGATCAGCCCAAGCGATGTTGAACGGTGGCAGGCCGACATGGCGAAGCATCTCACCGAGGTCTGTTACGATCTGCAGAGGTTGCAGCCGGAACAGCGGGTGGCTCTGAGTTTGATGGCCGACGACGTGGCGAGGCTAGAAACGGCCTGCCGAAATCGCTTCAATGACCTTGATCTCTTGGCTCAAGGAATGGTGGTGAAGATTCGCCATCATGGAGATTTTCACCTTGGCCAGGTCCTCAAAACCACCGATAGTTTCGTCGTGATCGACTTTGAAGGGGAGCCGACCAGGCCGATAGAGGAGCGCCGCGCTAAAGTCTGTCCCTTGAAAGATGTGGGCGGGATGTTGCGCTCATTCAACTATGCGGCTCAGGCCACGTTGAAAGGACGGAAGGTGGTGTCCTCAACGGATGTCGGGTTGATGACGGAATGGGAAAGGGCGACTCGCGTCTCGTTCCTCGACGGCTATGGTTCTGTTGCCAAACCGGGGGAGGCGGCCTTTTTACCTCGTACATGGGATGAGGCCCGGCGAGTGATTCAAGTCTACGAACTCGATAAGGTCCTCTATGAAGTGCGCTACGAAATGTGGAATCGTCCGGATTGGTTGTCGATCCCGCTAGTGGGCATTCGCGCGCTGGTCCCATAAGGTTTTGCACGCCACGCCGTTGGTCTCGGTGGACGGAACATTGCGCGAAAAGTGTTGGAACGGCGATGGCGGAACGCCGACGAAGAGAGAGACGATGTGACGCATTTGTAGTCGTCCGGGGTAAAGCCCGCGCTAGGATCAGAAGGAGATGCAGGCCTGGGCGCAAGAGGCAGTGGCTGTCGATCTCCATCTCCATAGCATAGTGCAGTCCTGTGGCGAGTGCGAACGCGAGGACATGGGATTCGGTTCATGATGTAGTGGGCGCATCGGCTGGAAAGTACGGCGCTGGCTCGCGCTGTATTCTAAATCTTCGGATCGAGTGGTCCTCTTGTCCGGCCACGCGAGTCCTTCAAAGCTATGGTATTGTGCTTGGAGTGAGAGTGTAAGATGTGTTCCCTTGGGTCTGCTGATCCAATTACGTGTTTTGTGCCTCATCAGGTTTCTCCCCCTTCGTCGAGAAAATAATTGAAACAATCTTGATGCCACCTGATCATATCTTCGTCTTGCGACCACCGACCCTCAATCATTTCGACCAACGTCTCCTCGTGCTCGAGATCAATGGGCTTCCCACAGCCGTAACAGATGAGTCTGGGTGGCGATTGCGGAAATGCTCCGTGTCCGTTTCGATTCATGATGTATCCCTCCAATGTTGTCGGTGATGGTTACGCATCCATGGGAAACGCCAGAGCCCGTGGTCCCTCGACATGTCGTGTGATGACCTGCGGTATGATTTCAGAATCCTCGCTGGGAAGGATTCTGAACGCGGTGCCCAGCGCTTGGGGCTTTTGCTCACATGCCTCGTTCCATTCGAACGACGGTGGAATGGACACTCGATCATAGTCCGGTGCGTCGATCCCAGACATCACCTCGTGCTTCAGAATCGCGATTACTTGGCGGATGAGCCGCACAGCCAGCGGGTCATTCTTGTCGATCAAGTCTGCCGCTTGCCTCAAGAGGGCGCTCGCCTGTTGTAATGATCGACTGTTCGGTTCCAACGGCTGAGATCCTGCCACTGCCAACGCAGGGGTCGGTTTGACGGTAGGCGTCAACTCACACCCATTCTGTGCGAAGAGCCAGACGCCGATCACGAGGATCGGTATGATGAGAAACAGCCTGCGGAAGGTGGAGGTTGTGGAGATGATCATCGTTGGCTCCTTTCCTCTTCTACACTACTCTGTCGTATTCTGATCGCGGCTCGCTGAATATTATTCTGCCTGCGCGTGCTCATGCCCGTGCAAGGCGCAGTTATCATTAGAAAATACGGATGGAAAACCGGCGAAGCGGTCTGTATTTTCTGCCGCGGGCCGACCACCGGCGTTTCTGGCTCGACCTGAATAGGAACCACAGGGCCATGGCTGCGGTCAGTAAGCCGAATACCATCATACGAACCGCCCCTTCCGCTACATTTTCTGGCTCGGTGTGGCATGCACGCCCGATCCGGCGCGATCCAGTATTTCCAAAAGATCCAGTTGCACGAGGAGATCCTTGCCCGCTAACGGATGGTTCGCATCCAGGGTGACGTGATCGTGAGTCAATCCGGTGACGATCATGGGTATCAGCGTGCCGTCCGTCTTCCGTACCTCGAGCCCGAGACCGACCTGCGGCTCAATCTTTTGATCAGGTGATTTCACGTTCCAAGTGCAACAGGGGGGATGCTGGAGCAAGTGAGCAGAAGCTTCCAAGGGTGTGGCGAAGTTGAGCCATTGCTTCGGGCGGGTGTTCAGGCGATGGGCAATCGCGTTCAACTCGCGTTGGGGTGCAGGTCGACTCGCGTCTCAGGCTGCTGGGGCCTGTCCCGACAGCCTCGCCATCATTTGTAGCGAGTGCCGTGGGTTAGACCTCGACGCAGGGTCTTCTGCACTCACGTGCGTGGAGCATTGTTTTGGCGGGGCCACCCCTAGCCCATCAGGGCCGGTAGTATTGCACTTGGGTGTGGGCGCAAGGCTGATGAAGAAACAGACACCCAAACGCCCGTATCTGGTGAAGCCGCCATGACACTGAACTGGACCACGATTTGATTTTTTCTCTTCGAGATCCGTCGGCGAGTACGCGGGCGTAGCATATAACCACGGCTTGCAAGAGTTTCACGGTTCACCGGCATGCACGAGAACTATTTTCCGATTCTGACAACCCCGGGGACGATCACCTT
This sequence comes from Nitrospiraceae bacterium, assembly GCA_041743755.1. GTDB lineage: Bacteria > Nitrospirota > Nitrospiria > Nitrospirales > Nitrospiraceae > Palsa-1315. The sequence continues at coordinate 16,223 of JBGTMB010000202.1, forward strand.
CCCACCCGGTAGGGCAGACATCATTCGGAGATTATACCTGGCGAAGCCGGGTTGCGTGAAACACGCGCTCACACTCTCGTTCGGCTTGATCGTGGTTGATTCCTTCACCATTCCGAAGATGTTGGAGAATCCTCGCTCACAAGACAGATTGCCGGACGTGAAGTCCACCAGATCCAGGGTGATGGGCAACGTCCGTCCATTAATCCACCGCACCTCGTCGTTGGGATTGACCACCAAATCCGTGGGGTCCGGCCCTTCGATCACCCGGATGTCATGCACGGCACCTGTTCTGGTTGTGTGTGGATAACTGCAGGCAGCGGCGAGCAGTGCGATTGTGATGATACTGGCTGCCGCAATTGAAACTCGAACCCATGATTGTAGTGGTGACATACGATATCTCTCCCCTCATGTAACGCTGCGGAAACCGGCGATACGTTGCCGCCTGTATCCATTCTCGAAAGTTTTTGATAGTAGTGGAAGGAAGCCGATAAGTCAACCTCATCCACAGCGATCACAGATGTGTTGAATATATTTCCATGGGAGTCATTGCGACGAGTAGATCTAACGCTACAGAACGAGTTGAATCGTTCCTTCGCCGGGGAGGATCTTGGTTCGAGGGGCAAACTGATCAGTAAAGGCTCGTACCCATCATCGGCATGGTCCTCCTGATGGACACCTCTCTTATCATAAACACGGCTGGCGGAGGAGGGGTTTGTCAACACACTGCCAGGTAGCAGTATGATCGGCCGGCTGAAGAGTTCGGTCACCGACGGTTCAACACCGGCACCGCTTCTCGCCGTCAGAAGGTAAGTCAGACACGTCCTTGCCCTTGGAGAACGTGCAGTTCTCAGCTACAATCTCGGATTGATACGAAGACAACACGCCTGCTTGTTCATGAGCTAATCACAAACTTCGGGAAGAGAGATCTTGTGTCGCTGATCCATACGCTGACGATTCTGATCTGTCTGGCCGCGCTGTTCAGCTACGTGAACCATCGGCTGTTAAAATTGCCGATCACTATCGGCTTGATGGCGGTGGCACTCGTATTCTCCCTGGTGCTGTTGGGGTTAGGCAAGCTGGGATTCGGGATCGAAGCATTGGCGCAACAGTTCATCCGTGCCATCGACTTTAACGAGGCGTTACTGCATGGCATGTTGGGGCTTCTGCTCTTTGCCGGCGCCTTACATGTGAAATTGGATGAGTTGCTCGATCTTAAATGGGTGATCGGAACGATGGCCGTCGTGGGGACGATTCTGTCGAGCCTGCTCATCGGCGGCCTCGGCTATTTCCTCTTCGATCTTGTCGGCCTTCCGCTACCCTTCCTCTATTGTCTCTTGTTCGGTGCGCTGATTTCTCCGACCGATCCCATCGCCGTGATGAGCATCCTTCGGCAGGCTCGCCTGCCGAAGGCGCTCGAAATGAAAATCGTGGGGGAGTCGCTGTTCAACGACGGGGTCGGCGTCGTGATCTTTCTCGTGGTTCTCAATCTTCTGCCGAAGGCTTCGGTCAGCGTGACAGATGTCCTGGTGCTCTTTGCGGAAGAGGCGCTCGGTGGCGTGGCCCTGGGTCTGGTCCTTGGCTTCTTCGCCTATCGCATGCTCCGGTCGGTGAATAATTATCAAGTTGAAATCTTAATCACGCTGGCGCTGGTGATGGGGAGCTTCGCCCTTGCGGATCTGTTGCATACATCAGGACCGATTGCTGTGGTCGTGGCCGGGCTGTTGATCGGAAATCATGGCCGCCAATGGGCTATGTCTGAGACGACCAGGGAGCACCTTGATAATTTTTGGGAGTTGCTCGACGAATTACTCAATTCCGTGCTCTTTGTCCTTATCGGTCTCGAAGTGCTGGTCCTCAGTTTTCAGCACACATACCTCCTAGCCGGTCTGGTGGCGATCCCGCTGGTGTTGGCTGCACGGTGGTTCAGCGTAAGCTTGCAAATCAAATTATTCAGTCTGGTGCGAGAGTTTAGCGTACGCACGATTACGATCTTGACCTGGGGTGGACTCCGCGGCGGCATCTCCGTGGCATTGGCCCTGTCGCTGCCGGTTGGGCAGATGCGGGAGGCGGTGGTCACCATCACCTATGCGGTGGTGGTCTTCTCGATTCTTGTGCAGGGGCTCACG
>JBGTMB010000203.1:0-7428 GCA_041743755.1 Nitrospiraceae bacterium
TCACGAGCGCTTCGGCGTAGGTGGCAGCGGAACAGTCAACACAGGACAACCCGCAGTCCGCACCACCCGTTCTGCCGTACTGCCGAAAAATATTTTCTCGACCGTATCCGACCGCCCCCCATAACTGCCCAACACCACCAGGTTGACTTTTTCCACCCGGACTATCTTTGCGATCTCCACAAAGGGCACACCTTCCACCAGCAACCTGGTGATCTTCACACCTTTGGCCGGTTCCGAATCAAGCAACCGCCGCGTATTTAAACGGGCGTGGTGCCGCAGCCGCCGCTTCTGCGCTTGCGCGTCGGACGGCACAGCCAACAACCCAAGACGGTTGAAGGCCGCCAGGGCACTCGTATCGATCACATGCAACAGCAGCAACTCGGCTTGAAAGGTTTTGGCAAGCGTCAGCGCGACACGGAAGGCTTCTCCTGAGCAAGGAGAGAAATCTACCGGAACAAGAATCCTCGTACAGAACGGATCAGCCACACGACCTCCCACTGGATCGACTCACTCCCTGCTACCAGCAAGGGCGGTGCCACCGCACCAAGAGTCGGAAGCGATGCCTAAGAGCATAGTGGAAACAAAGACTTTGTCTTTCTTGTCGGACCATACGCCATCCACCATCGACTCTTTGCATTGTGAGCAGGGGTGTCCTGCTACAGCTCGACTTTTTCTGCTGTAGCAGAAGGCAACAGAAGGCGTGGAACCCTGAGACCTTCCGCGTGAGGAGTGAGAAGAAAAACAAAGCGAATGCTTTTCATTCCTCACCCCTTACGTTTCACCCCTTACCCCTCACACAGTCGTTAAGACAACGGCATTGGACTTGCTGAGATATTGTGAGAAGAAAGGTCGTGCCGGCACATGACGCGCAATATATGGTTGCTCTTAGGGGCGGTGCTGCTAGGGTTGGCGGTCGGGCTTTACATCCTGTTCTTCTGTCCAACCGACTGTCAGTAGCAGGATGCTGAAAAAGTCCGCCAGCAGCGTTCTCGCCTCGAAAGCATCCTCAACGTAGCCCAGAGGCTACGCCTCCGGTGCTTTCATCGACTGCGGCCTTGCTGAACGGCCTTTTTGAGCATCCTGCGGCGATTCCTGCATAGACACTAGTGGGAGATCCAATGGTGCTCAAGAAGTGTACGTTAAGTTTTCTGTAGCCTATTAGTCGCCCGAGCTTGCTCGTCGTGCGGAGCAGGAGCACCAAAGGCTGACGGTATAGGAACCGGTGCCCATGGCTACCGCGGCGGATCTGATGACGGCGACTGTCCCGCAGGCTCGTGCGGATGGCACCGTCGCCGACGCCATGAAGTTGTTGCAGAGCCGGACATGGGCAGAAGTCGGGCATGTGTACGTGGTGGACCACGCCTTGCGGCTGGCCGGGCAAGTCCCGATCGAACGCTTGCTCACGGCTTCCCCCGAAATACGGCTGGATGCGTTACGTGGGGATCCGCCGTTGATCGTCCGAGCCGGCGACAATGCGGAAACCGTGGCCCTGGTCGCCGTCGAGCAACACGATGCCGACGTGGCGGTGCTCGACGAGTCCAGCCGATTCATGGGGGCCATCCCTATCGGGCGGTTGCTGGCGCTGCTGCATGAAGAACATGTGGACGACATTCTGCGCATGGGGGGTCTTGCCGCCTTCCATCCTGCCCCGCCGGAGATGGGAGGAATTGCTCAGATCGTTCGGGCGCGTATCCCCTGGCTCTTGATCGGGTTGGCAGGAGGATTCTTGGCCGGTGGCATCGCATCGTTGTTCGAAGCCTCGCTGAAAGACAACATCACCTTGGCTTTCTTTCTGCCGCTGGTGGTGTATATGGCCGACGCCGTCGGGACACAAACCGAAACGATCCTCGTCCGAGCGTTGGCCTACGGGAGGGTGTCGTTGGGGGCGCAATTATTACGGGAAGGTGCGGTCGGCCTCCTCATCGGCGGGATCGTGGGACTGTCCGCTGGAGCCTGCCTGCTGGCCTGGGGCGGGGCGAGATCGGTCGCCTTTACGCTCGCAATCACGCTCGCCTTGACCACCATGATCGCGACGTTCGTTGCCAGCCTGTTACCGATTGGACTGAGCCGAGCAGGCATTGATCCCGCACTCGCGAGTGGTCCTGTGGCCACCGTGGTACAAGACATTCTCAGTGTGGCGGTGTATCTGGGAATCGCGTCGCTCATCCTGTGAGCGCAAGACACTCGAGATCTAGCAGTCTACGGAAAGACTCAGTTTTTCCACGACACGCTGTGGAGATAATACATGGGGTGCTCGTGCTTGAATGGCCGGCAGGATGCTCAAAAAGGCTGTCCAGCAAGGCCGCAGCGAGCGAAGACCGGATGCGTACCCTCTGGGGCGCACGGTGCGACGAATAAGGAACACCACGTCTGTGCGCGCCGCCGAGTTAGTGAGGCGGCCGGGTCCCCGTTGAGGATCTGAGCGATGCAAGAACGCCGCTTGGTGAAAGGCGCGTCTCGGCGCTCCGGGGTTGGGCGGGTGAGAAAAGCGACTTATTCAGCATCCTATTAAAGGAAGACGATGGCATCATCGACGGACCTGCAGGCTTCATCGAGATGATTCGAGTGGCCTACCGACTGCTTTCCTGTCCTACACGTCTGGTAATCGTGCCCGGTGCAACACATCTCTTCGAAAAGCCCGGCACACTTGAGCAGGTGGCGGAGCATGCGCTCGCGTGGTTTCAGCAACACGTTCATCCTGCGAAGCACAAGAGTACAGGTGCGCAAACAAAGGAGCATCTTTGATGAAAACCATACTCGCGGTCGATGGATCGGATAATTCCTATGAGGCCGTTCATGTCATGAAATACCTAGCCCGGACAGAACAACTCATCCTGCTTCACGCACTGGACGTTCCAAGGCCGGCGTACCCTGAAATGGCGATGATGCCGAAAACGGCGGAGGAGCTGTATAAGGCTCTTGAGCAGAGCATGCGGGAAGACGGCGAGCGGCTGCTCGATCGGGTTCAGTCCCTCCTCCCGCTGCACGCAAGCCCCACAAGGAAACATCTTCAAGTCGGATCTCCGGCAGAAGTGATTATCTCGATGGCTGAGGAGCAACACGCCGATCTCATCGTGATGGGAGCACGGGGTCTTGGCCCCATCAAGGAGCGGCTACTCGGCAGCGTGTCACACCGCATCCTCACCCTGGCCCCTTGCGCCACATTGATCGTGAACGGCCCGGTCAAGGCAATAAAACACATCTTGCTGCCGCTACAAGGTTCATTCGATGCGGAAGCTGCGGTTCGTTTTCTCCAACTCAAACCATTTGACGATACGGTTGAGTTGACGCTCATGACGGTCCTACCTTCGACAGAGCCGCCCTGGCCAAGCCATGCCGCAGGTGCTGCCGCCGCCACCGAGCTACTGGAGAAGCAGACCGAATACATCGAGGGTGTGGCGGAACGTCTGCGCGCCATAGGATATCAGGCGCACGGAGTCACCGTGGTCGGGACCCCGTCTACCATGATTCTGCAGCAAGCGACCACCTTGCGATCGGATCTGATTCTGATGGGTACAAGGGGCCGGCAGGGAATCTCCCGCTTCGTGCTCGGGAGCGTGTCTCATGCCGTGTTGCACAAGATGCCCTGTCCGGTGCTGGCATTCCATGCATGAAGCAGGCGGCAGAACGCGAAACATCCGCCAGCCTGTCTCGTTCATGTGGGCTGTTCAGTCTGTCTGGTTGTAAGAGCGAAATAGGTAGGCCAGGTGGGCTGATCGTTGGATTACGCCAGAGGGTTCCGCTGACTGCTATACTTCGGCCCCATCCGAAAGCACACACTCTTCTTGTATCCCCAACCCGATATAGCGATCGCCCGCGGTCACACGCTGAAGCGCTTTTGGCAATTCTGTATGGAGGCCCGTTCTCTTAAGCAGGTACCCGCGAGCTCCTGCATTGAACGCCAAGGACACGTAGACCGGCTCTCGATGGACCGAAAGAATGATGACTTTGCTCTGTGGAACACTGGCCTGTAAGACTCGAGTGGCCTCGAGGCCGTTCAGCCTGGGCATCGAAATATCCGCGATAATAATGTCGGGCTTCAGCCGTTGTGCCGCTTCCACAAGGGCCTCCCCATCTCCCACCGTCTCCACGACCTCGCCAAACTTGTCTTCCAATACACCACATATCGCGCTCAGCATTTCCGGATGGTCGTCGGCAAGAAGGATCCGCAGTTTCTTCATGTGTTGTTATCTCCTCTCAGGAAAGGCAACAGTATAGAAATTATAGCCTTCCTGGAGAGTGGATGGAACTAGGGGAAACCCTGGTGTTGAGGGACAACCCGACTAAAGGCTAACAGCGTCGTGAGACGTAAGACGTGAAAGGTGAAGCGTCCAACGTTCTAGTCCTGAAACGAGCGACGTTTCACGTCTCACTTTTCACGCTTCATGCGTCGCGCTAGAGGCTGGTAATACCATGGGTGATCGCATACTTGGTCAGGTCGGCAGTGGTATGAATATCCAACTGCTGCATAATTCGAGACTTATGAAACTCCACCGTCTTCACCGACACCTTGAGGGTCGTGGCGATCGCCTTTGTGCCGCGTCCCTCAGCGACAAGCTGCAAGACTTCTCGCTGGCGCGCGGTGAGCGCCATGGGCACAGGCGTACCTCGCTCCCTGGAGGAGGGCTTGAGAACCGAGTCCAGCACATCCTTCGTGAGCAACGGGGTCAGATAGTGTTGTCCGTTTAGGACTGACCGGATCGCCAGGCTGAGTTCTGAGGCCGCGGAACGCTTGAGAAGGTACCCTGAAGCCCCGGCCTGGAACGCTTCGGTCGCATAGGTCGAGCTGGCATGCATGGTGAGAAAAATGAGTTTGCTTTCCGGCGCCAGTATCCGGAGTTGCCTGGCTGCTTCGAGTCCATTCAACAGCGGCATCGAGATGTCCAGGAGAATCAAATCCGGCCGTAACCTCTGCGCTGCCTCAACCAACGATCGCCCGTCTTCCACCGTGCCCACCACCTCGCACTCATTCTCCACCAGCTTCCGCAAGCCGGCGAGGATCAACGAGTGGTCATCGGCCATGAGCACGCGTGGTCTCTTCATGCGTCCTCCTGTAATGAGGTATCCAGGCACAGATCTTCGTACCGCTCCTGGGCAAGGAATGGATCCGGAGAAACCCACCCAATCCACGCGTACGCTCCTGCATGCTCACCAAACCGAGGCCTTTTGCGCCAGCGTTTTTTTCCTCAAGATCGAACCCTTGGCCGTTATCGCGCACAGACAAGCCGACCCCTTTGGACGAGCCGCTCAGCCTGACGGTGACGTCGGTCGCCTGGGCATGCTTGGACACATTCTGCAAACTCTCCTGTAAGACGCGAAACAGATTGGTGGCCACCTCCGGCGAGAGTGTCTTCGGCACCTCACGCCCAGTAAACCTCACGGACAACCCGGTCCGCTTCGCAAACTCGGCGACGTGATCCCGTGCGGCAACCTCCAGACCGACATGCTCCAGCAAGGACGGGTGCAGCCTGTACGCCAGATCGTGCAGGTCGTCGGAAAGCGTCCCAGCCTGAATGCGAATCGCAGCGAGTTGCCGCGTGATCAGCTCTGGTAGTGCGATAGGGGTTCGCTCCATGCTTTCCAGTTCGACCGATAGAGCCGCTAATCGCTGATTGAAGTCGTCGTGCAGTTCGCGCGCAATCCGCCTCCGCTCCGCTTCTTGGGCCTCAATCAGCTTCCCTGCCAGGGATTCCAATTCCTTCCGCTTTTCGCCGAGCAGAACCGCCTGCTGCTCCAAAGACAACCCCATCCGGACACGCCTTGAGATATCCGTATGAGAAACGACCACGCCCTTGGCATCTTTCAACGGAGTCACGCGCATCAGGAACCAGCACTCCTCTGCCGGCACATGACAGGCATATTCATAGATCACACTCAGATCCCTGCCCGCCAGCACGTCTTCAATACCCTTGAGAATAGCCTGGCCTGTCAACGTACCAGCAACGGTGCGGCGGCAGTGGTCAAAATAATTGTCCCCGACTTCCCCAAAGATGAATGTGCCATCTGCGTACGTTCTGGCAAACTCTTTCCAGGCGTCGTTCGTCGTCACGATGACCCCTGCTTTGTCCAACACGCAGACATGCGCGGAGAGCGAGTTCAAAACCGCACGGGTGAAGACGTCGCTGGCCTGCAGTGCTGCTTCGGCCCACTTGCGTTCAGTCATGTCGACGCAGGTGCCGATGTATCCGGCGAATTCGCAGGAGGGGAAGTGGCGCGGTACGCCTTTATCAAACACCCAGCCATATTGCCCATCCGCCTTACGGAGGCGGTATTCCATCTGGAAGGGCTCGCGCCGATCGAATGCCTCGGCATACGTTTTCCGACACCGGTCGACGTCTTCCGGGTGCACGCCGTCCGTCCAGCCGTTCCCCAGTTCTTGCTCCATCGTCCGGCCTGTATAGTCCAACCAGACCTGATTGACATAGGTGCGCAACGTGTCGAGGCCCGACATCCAGATCAGGGTCGGCGCCGTATCCGCCATGATCCGGAAGCGCGATTCACTCTCGCGCAATGCCTCCTCCGCTCGTTTTCGCTCGGTGATGTCTTTACAGGCGATCAGCGCCACAAGAGCCCCGCAATCGTCCTCTACGAGCCGGACTGTTTCCCGGACCCAGAGGGTGGTCCCATCCTTACGCACTTTGCGGAACTCCCAGGTGGCCAGATCGGTTGGATTCGCCAAACTTCTGTCGAGGGACACGCGCGCTGCGGCCCGATCTTCCTCATGGAATATCGACAACACGGACCGGCCGATCAGTTCCTCGGCCAGAAAACCGAGCGATTCAGCACCCAGCCGGTTGACGGAAAGGACAGTTCCATCCGCGCTCACGGTGAAATACATGAAAGGGCTGTCTTGATAGAGCGCGCGATACCGGTCCTCGCTCTTATGCAACGCCTCCTCCGCACGTTTACGTTCGGTAATGTCATGGCCCAGATAGATCAGACAGCGAGTGGAGCCGAGTTGGATCGGGTGGAGGGAGATCATGAGAGAACGAATCTCTCCGGATTTGGTCCGGAGCAGTCCTTCCCGATTGTGCAGTGAGCCCTGTTCCTGAAGTTCTTGGAGCACAACCGCGCGTTGGGATGGATCAGCCCACATCCCCAATTCTAACGTCGTACGACCAATCACTTCCTCTCGCGTATACCCGGTCAACCGACTAAACCCCTCAATCACATCAATAAACCGACCTTCTGCCAGAGTACTGATCCCGACAGCGGAGGGAGTCCCGTTGAAGAGGGCTTGAAAGTGTTGTTGCGACCGACTCAGATCTTCGACGAGCCGGGCTTGCTCCTGTTCCGCCCGCTTCCGATCGGTAATATCCACCATCGCCGTCCGCCAAGAGGTCATCCGGCCCACCTCCTCGTGCACCGCGAGGCTCTCGAGATGGACACAACAGGAGGCGCCGGTCTTTTTCTGGAGCTGCACCTCGC
>JBGTMB010000204.1:0-10743 GCA_041743755.1 Nitrospiraceae bacterium
GGAGTACGACGACTTGACGGTGGTAGGAGAGGCTTCAACAGGAGAGCAAGCGCTCCAATTGGTCGCCACGCTTGTACCCAACGTCGTGATTATGGACATGAACATGCCGGGTTGGAATGGGGCTGAAACTACCAAGCGGATTTTGAAAGCGCATCCCTCGACGACTGTGATCGGGTTGTCCGTTCAAACCGATCCGCACATAGCAGAATCTATGCTGAAGGCCGGGGCCGCGGCCTTCTTACAGAAGGACACCGTCGGGCAGCAACTGTATTTGACTATTCAAACGGCTGTCCACCGTATGACACCTTCTCGGTCTACCACATCACGTCCTTCTGTCTAACAAACAGGATAAGGCTACGCGAAGACTTGGTTCTTCATTGTAGCCTTATCCTGCTCTCGAACTTGGCCTCTTTAAGCAGGAGGCCGCCGGCCCATAACGAAACTGACAAGGGCGCTGATGAGAAATACGACAAACAGCACATAGGCGATCTGAGTCGCCGCCCCTGCGACTCCAGAGACCCCCAGGAGCCCCGCGACTAGCCCAATGATAAGAAATGTAATGGACCAACTCAACATAATGGAACCTCCTTTCGATGAAAACTGGCGGCACCTCTACAGGCCAAGAGATCTCGCTGGTGGGCATCGTCCGGCGCCGGCTGGCGGCGGAATCGGTGCGGTTGTCTCTGTCGCCTTTTTTGTCCTCGCCATCGGCCGTCCCGACCAACCAACTAGAAATGGAAGTTGAGGCCGGCCGTGACCATGTGGCCGTTGTCGTTGAAACTTTTATCTCTGATGTTTTGGTCTCTCGATTCAATGTTTTCTAGCCAAATGTAACGATAGGTGCTGTCGATCGAGATGTGGTCGCTGAAGAAGAATTGTAGCCCTCCCCCGGCATGAACACCGAATCGATTTTGCGTGTCGTCGAAATTGCCCGGTCCTTTGACCGTGGTGTAGTACCATCCTCCCCCGCCCAGTAGAAAGGGGGCTAAGCGAGTGTGGCCCAAAGGATAGATCAATGCAGAGACTTGCACAGGGTAGGTGTGGACCCGCGTTCCCTCTGTATCCTGTCGACGATAGTCAGCGGACCCTTCGAAAGACAAATATCTAAACGGATTGACCCGGACCTGTGCGCCACCGAACCACCGCGATTGTCCTTCTTGCGGATCGTAATAGGTCGCTCGACCACCGATCGAGAAAAAGCCGATGTCCATTTGTTTAAACAAATCGTTATCCGCGGCTTCGGACTGCGGGATGGTCATCGGGGCCAAAGCCCCCACAATAGCAAGTGCGAAACCGGTCACAATCGTTTTGACTTTCCACATCCTGGAACCTCCCTGTAAAGCTGTTGAAATTTCATCGTTGGACTTCCTTCTTGATTCTTCATCCCGTCTTATATCGTGAACGGTTTAAGGTGCGGTAGGTGAGTCAGACCCACCGCACCCATGGTCGTACATTCTCCACCGGTTTATACGGATATTCGCCGGCTCACGTCATCGAAACGCGTTCGAAATACTATCGTGATCTCCAGCCGTTCCTGCAACGGTGCCGAAACCGGTGCTGTCGAAGCGCTCGATAGCTTTGCTTTCCCACCTTCTCCCAAAGGAAAAGGGAGGGGCGGACCTATCGAGCTACTTGCGCCCGGAACGTCCGACCGTCTCCGGTTCTTTCGTGTTCGTTTGGGCGGTTCGGTACCATTCATCCGCCCATTTGCTGACCTCGTCTTTGCGGTCAGCGTACCGTTCCTGCATCAGCCCCTTGAACTTGTCATAGTTCCCTTCCACTCTCGTAAGATCGTCGTCCGTGATCTCTCCCCACTGTTTCTTGAGCTCGCCTTTGAACTGATTCCACTTACCCTTGAAATGATCGGCGTTCATGTTGCTCCTCCTTTTGGTTGTGAGTTGAAGGGTTTCCGGCAAACGACCCGCCGGGACTCTTCTGATGGATAGAATGTCTCCCGCTCTGTCCGACGTCGAGGGAGGTCATTTTGAGAAGAAATGCGGCGAGGCTCACTTCAAGTCCTGACTGATATTTGATTGTGGGAAATTTCATGGTCCCTCCTCGACTCGCCCTACTCATACTGTACGTATACCGCGGCAGGGGAAGATCGAGGACTGGGTTGTTCCCTAGTTTTTGGGAAGGCAACCCATCCGGTATAGAAAGCTGTTGTGAAGCCTTGAGATCGCGATGGAAAGCGGGGAGCCGTCGAGTGCCGCTCTCATCTCAAGCCGCCTGGAAGCATTGTGTGTGGCTCAACAGGTCAAGAGATCTTCAGCTTGTTCTCATCCTTGGCCCGAATTTCTTCCAGTCATCGATGTGCGAGGGGGTCGTCGGACCTGGGGGCCACGCAATTATTTTCCCGAAGAATACGCCTCACGCTCAGGGAAGAGGTGGTTACCCGCAAGATTTGGCTCATTAGGAAGTTTTCTCCTTGCAGCCTGGGTGATTGCAGGGACAGCGTCCCGACAGACTCGTATTCCTGCATGGATCGGAGCAGAATTCTTTCCCTTTTTCCGCAGCGCAGCCGCAAGATGGATGCGCACATTTTTTCTCTGCCATGATGTTCCTCCTGGATGATATGTGAAATAGTGATGAGACTATCTTTCGAGCCAGAACGCGATAATGGGTATTCCCATCGAAGAGAGGCTTACCAGACCTCGTCAAAACTTCTGCCTGAACGTCCTTGTTCCTTAATTCGCTGTTCCGCGTTGAACCAATCCTCCAGATCATGCCCATCCTTCCGCCCACGTTGTTCATACAGTGCGTAGGCCAATTCTGCGACGGGTGTGTGATCCTCGCCAGATAGCGCGTGAGATTGAGCCGTAGATGCAGACACTTTCTCGTCTTGTTGTTTCTCTTTTCCCATTTGCAAAGAGGGGGTTGGGGGGGTATGTCTGGTATCGAATTGTTGTTTTTTCCCTGGATGTTCCTGTTGTCTTTCCATCACATGTTCCTCCTCATGATGTGGTGATAGGCGCACTCCGATCTTTCGGTCCATCTGTCTCCTGTTCGCATTGATTGGAAAGTGTCTTCGTAGAACACCCGGCGTCCCATCGTGCCGCTTGGAACGCCGGCCCGACATGCAGGCTCGGCCAGAGATCGACATGGTCTTCTCCGCTTACGAGACCCCGTGAGTTACGGTTCGATTCGCGTGACCGAGAGGGTGTGACCTTCGGAGGAGATCTGGGCTTCGATCCTATCCCCTGGAATGACCCTGCTACGGATTATCGTGTCGTCACTGAGTTCGAGGCGCACCTCTCTCCCTGCTTGATCTGTGATGACATAGACCTTGTCCACGATATCGAGTGTGTCCAGGCCTAGGAGATCCGTGGTCCTATGAAATCCTCCTTCGACCTGAGCCACTTCGCCTGTCACAATCTTCGAAGCTGAAGATTCCGAAGGCGACCGGGCTTCTACCCGATATCCCAGAACCAGGATAAGGCCGACAGTGACAATGGTCAGTGCAACAATGTTCAAGCTGAGGTATTTCATCTACACCTCCTTCTGAGCTGAGGAAGCCATCCTCCTGCAGCAGGAGGATGATCCCCGTTTATGTACTGCTGGAGAATGTCGAGACGAAACCCATGGCCTCTTCCTTCTTCTCGCAGACGTTCCCGATCGCCTGTTCATATACCCGGAGATAGTCTTGCGCCATTCGACCCACGCTGAATCGCTGCTCGAAAGCCCAGCGACAGCGTCGACGATCGATTTCAGGAATGCGCTGGACGGCTGCCGTCATCTCGTCAAGCCCCTCGCAAACAAACCCCGTCGTCCCATCCTCAATGATTTCAGGAATGGATCCGCGCCGATAGGCCAACACCGGAGTGCCGCAGGCGAGCGATTCAATGAGCACGAGCCCAAACGGTTCCGGCCAATCGTAGGGACAGACGAGCGCCATCGCATGTCCAAGGAAATCGTTCTTTTCTTCGTCCGTGATCTCCCCGAGATACTCGACCAAGGGATGAAAAAGCAGCGGCTCGATTTCGGTCTGAAAATATTCCTGATCTGCTGGATCGACCTTCGCCGCAATCCGCAAGGGAATCCCGACCCGCTTGGCGATCTCAATCGCATGATCCGGTCGCTTCTCGGGGGCAATGCGACCCAGGAACGCCAGATAACCTTCGGAGTTCGGGTGCAGGCCGTACAGATCTTGTGGTAACCCGTGATAGACGGTATCCTGCCAATTGGCCCAGGAAACCGGTTGCCGTTGGGCGTTCGAGATCGACACCATCGGCATCTCTGCATATTCACGAAACACCGGCTGCAGTTCTGGCAGATCGAGCCGACCATGGAATGTGGTCACCGTCGGGGTCGGATTCCGCCGCGCGAGGGGGAAGCCCAGATGATCGAGATGAGAATGAATGATGTCGAAGTGCCTGCCATTTCCCAGCGCCTGCTCTATCAGTAACTGCATCATTAAGGGCGCGTCGTGAGGGGAGAACTCCTTATTTAAACGGAGCGCCTGATCGCAGATCGATTCGAGACGAGCGGTTGTGATCGAATCTCCACTCGCGAACAGGGTCACATCATGGCCAAGCCGTACGAGTTCTTCGGTGAGGTAGGACACGACCCGTTCTGTGCCGCCATAGAGTTTCGGCGGAACGCTCTCACACAAGGGAGCAACCTGGGCAATTCTCATCGGGCTGTTCCTTTCATCAAGTAGATTTCATTCTCTTCGTGAACGATGCGCAGCAGACTGGCTTTGCACGTTCGACCCGCCACCCCATGGTGATCAGGGACGATTGGCTCGTACCCCGTGTCTCATAGAACCCGCGCACGGAGTGTCCCCCGTCGCAGGCTCGATGAAGGTGAGTTCAGATCATCCTTCGTCGTCCGCATCTCCTTGAGATGTCCTTATCGAAGGATGCCGAAGAACCAGAGGATGACAAGCAATGTGACTGGAACTCCCAACAGCCAGAGAATAAATGCTTTTCCCATGGTATGAGCCTTTCCTTCTTATGCGGTTCGCTACCTCGATCACCTACATTCGCCGCGAGAGTCTGCAGTATGCATTATTGTCTCGTGTTGCTTGTACGTGGCTACCGTGAGCCCTGCGACGATGGCCACACTACGGTTCGATGTCGCGTTGAGTCGAGGACTTCTGAGTTTTGTCTCTCAGCCGATCTAACACCTCAGCGACAATCGTTCTCATATTGTCGGGAGCCAGGTCCCTTATGGCATCTTTGTACATGCCGCAGTTCTCTCTGGCCTTTACCGGATTCTCCTCGTTTTTCTGAAGGCATACTCGATAGAGCTTGACCATTTCCGCCACTTCTCGTGAGATCGCGGTCTCTGCCGCGTTCCTGGACGCTTTGGTCTCGGAGTTGTTGCCGCCCCCAAAACTCAGACAGCCGGGAAGTCCGGCGAGCCCCACGACCCCAAGCATAAGGCTCAGGGCTCTCACGGAGTTTGCACAGGCCCTCACTCGGGCCAACGTACTTTTGTCCTGGAAATAGGAAATAGACGTCTTCATTGTTCCTCCTCGACCCCGTGGTGCCTAGCATGAGAGCCCCGGGTTGAGTCATTCATGCTTCAGGCCGGCTGAGACTTCAATTCTCGCGCCCAATGGCGATGGTGGGCCATTGCATCGATGAACTTGGAGGCCACGCCGCGGGTGTCATTCTCCTTACCGATGATAAGACCCTCATCCTCTGTGTTCTGAACACCTTCATGCTCGGACCCGCCGGCAAGATCTCGCCCGAGACATGCCATGCGCACAAACCGGCCCCCCGCGCCGGTGGCTGCGATGGTCTTGCAATGTTTGTAGGCCTCCTTCACAAATTCTACGGCGTCGTCCTCTTGTTGGAGAGCTTGAATGCTCTTGTCCCCACCTGGGATATAAATGGCATCGAAGAGGACTGAACTGGAGGTGAGAAAACTGAAATCAATGTGAATGTCCGCTCCCTTGGCGCCGGTCAACTTCCCAAGACGAGGGGCCACGATCTTTGCCTGAGCGCCTGCTGCGATCAACGCTTTCTTCATCCCGTTGAGATCCGCGTCATCGACTCCATCGCCGGCGAGGATCGCGACTTTGCGCGTCTTGATCCCGCCTTTCAGGGAATTGGCCATCGACAACGCGGGTGAGCGATTCGCTGAGCTCTTGTTGGGTTTAGGCTGATACTCTAGAGGGTTCCCATCTGCCGGCACGCTCTCGTTCAACAGCGTAGGGGACTTCGTGGGAACGTTCAGTCCCAGTCCTTGTGCCACGCGTTTGGCCAGAGAGGAATCGACCTGCGCGAGCATGCCGATCATGCGCTCTCGGATGGCGGGGACTTCCAGCTTGCCGAGCTCAAATCGGAAGGCTTTCACGATATGAGCTTGCTCCGGTTCGGATTGGCTGTGCCAGAACAGCGAGGCCTGGCTGAAATGATCGAAGAAACTCCGACTTCGCTGCCGTACTTTTGCCCCTACCATATTTTCCGCGTAGCTGACAAAGCCGCCAAGGTCAGCCTTCGCCTGCATGGGGCAGCCTCCGCCAAGTGAGTTCGGCTGGTAGCTGGTTCGCCCGTCATTGATGGCCTGCCGCATATGTCCGTCGCGTTGGTTGTTGTGAACAGGCGCGACCGGACGATTGATTGGAATCTCATGGAAGTTTGGACCACCCAACCGGATCAGTTGCGTATCCGTGTACGAGAAGAGACGTCCCTGTAGGAGCGGGTCGTTGGAAAAATCGATCCCGGACACGAGATGGCCCGGGTGAAACGCGACTTGTTCCGTTTCCGAGAAAAAGTTGTCCGGGTTCCGGTTGAGAGTCATCTTGCCGACGCGCTGCACGGGGACCAATTCTTCAGGGATGAGTTTCGTGGGATCCAGCAGATCGAAACCGAATTTCTGTTCGTCCTTTTCCTCGACGACTTGTATCCCGAATTCCCATTCGGGATAGGCGCCATGTTCGATCGCGTCCCACAGGTCGCGCCGGTGAAAGTCCGGATCTTTCCCCGAGATCTTCTGCGCCTCATCCCAGACGACCGAATGGAGACCGAGCAGTGGCTTCCAATGAAACTTCACGAAGCGGGCCTGCCCCTTGTCGTTGATCAACCGGAAGGTGTGAACGCCGAAGCCTTCCATCATGCGGTAACTCCTCGGGAGCGCACGGTCCGACATCACCCACATGATCATGTGCATGGATTCCGGCATCAAGGAGATGAAGTCCCAGAAGGTATCGTGGGCAGCCGCCGCCTGCGGCATCTCATGATGTGGCTCGGGCTTCACCGCGTGCACGAGATCAGGAAATTTCAGCG
Organism: Nitrospiraceae bacterium; assembly: GCA_041743755.1. Lineage (GTDB taxonomy): Bacteria > Nitrospirota > Nitrospiria > Nitrospirales > Nitrospiraceae > Palsa-1315. The sequence continues at coordinate 7,239 of JBGTMB010000204.1, forward strand.
CATCTTGGATGAAGAACACAGGCATATTGTTGCCGACCAGATCGTAATTTCCTTCTTGTGTGTAAAACTTCACCGCGAACCCTCGGGCGTCACGGGCAAGATCGGATGAGCCGCGCGAGCCGACGACCGTCGAAAATCTCACAAAGACGGGCGTCTTGATCGACGGATCCTGGAGAAATACGGCCTTGGTCAGTGGAGCCAACGATTTGTATACTTGGAAATACCCGTGGGCAGCTGAACCTCGCGCATGCACGACACGCTCAGGAATTCGCTCATGGTCAAAGTGAGTCATCTTCTCACGCAGGTGGAAATCTTCCAGTAACGACGGTCCGCGCTCGCCGGCTTTCAGCGAGTTCTGATCGTCGTTGATTCGAAGTCCTTGATTTGTCGTCAGGTGCTGTCCTTCGCCGGTCTCACGAAATGCGCTCAGGTCAGTGCTTTTGGGATTCTGTGCTTCTTGTTTCTTCTTCGCCATACATCAAATCCTTTCTGAGAGATCCGTGTCCCTTCCGGTCAGAGGGGTATGTCATGCACAACACTACATCTATAGCTCGCATTGAAGTGCCGTATGGCTCTGCTTTTACGTCTTGCGATCGTGGATCTCCGTCTCAAATCAGGGCAACGTATGCCGCTGCAGACTCTCCTCGCCAAATCCCGCTTGATGGCCTGACCCGCGATCGCTCCCTGACCCGCTGCGATAATCATCTGACGGTTGACCAGGGTCACACAGCCGCGGCATAGAGACCTCCGCCGATGAAGATGACTTCCCGTCATCCTGTCATGCGAACGGGTCCGATCTTTCAATTCGTGGCGCCGGCCAATTTGACCACGGGCTTCGTTTGTACCTGCGGCGATGAAGCCAAACGGGAACCACGAGACTCTGCATACACAGCCGTGAACTCCGCTCCGAACAGAAATATCTGCGATGCATAGTAGACCCAAATCAACATGACCACGAGGGACCCAGCTGCGCCGTAGGCGATGCCGACATCGCTCTTGCTCAGATAAAATCCGATTAAGAACTTGCCGATCGTGAAGAGCAGCGACGTGATGATCGCGCCGATCCACACATCGCTCCACTGAATAGATGCGTCAGGGAGCAATTTGTAGATCATGGCAAATAAGAGTGTGACGATGGCAAATGAGACGAAGACATTAATGAGTTGCAGCAGCAACCCGGGGACCGGAATAAAATATTCCAGGGTCGTGCCTATCGCCGATATCCCAGCGCTGATGACCAAGGAGATCAACAGCAGGAATCCGGTACCGAGAACCGCCAGGAGTGAAATGAAGCGGTTCCGGAGAGCTTGCCACACGCCCTCCCCCGGCTTCTCCTCGACCCTCCAAATCGTGTTCAGCGCTTCCTGAAGTTGAGCAAATACACCGGTTGCCCCGAGCACCAGCAGAACAAGGGCCAGGACTGTGGCAATGATGCCGGCGGCGGGCTTCCGGGCTTCTTCGATCATGCTTTGAATCGCTTTCGCGCTCTCTTCGCCGACGAGTCCTTGAATCTGCCCGATAATCTGGCCTTGCGCCGCCTCCTGCCCGAACACTGACCCCGCAATGGCAATGACGATAAGGAGCAAGGGCGCCAGAGAAAATATCGCATAAAATGCCAAGGCGGCTCCCAGGCCTTGGGCATGATCTGCAGTCCATTTGGTGTAGGTGGCCTTTAGTAGTTTCCAGATGACGTTCAGCCCCATATGTTCCTCTAGACTCCGACAACCTGGGGGACGCCCAGCGCATGCTTGTCACTCGGCGTCCCCGTCGCACATAGACCGATAAGTTGCCTTACTTCTTCTTGGGGGCCTTCTTTGCCGTTAACTGCTCCTTCCGCTTCACGACTTGGGAACAGAGCGCTTCCCAATCGATCTCGCAGTCTTCCGCCTTCGAAAACATTTCCGCCTCTTCTTCCTTAATGTGATGCCGGACGTTCTCGGCCAGCACGGTAAACTTGGCATCGTAGCGTTCGTCGCTGGGCTTCATCTTCTTTAGTTCCCCGAGCAGCCCGTGCACGACATGATGCTCCTCAAGCGCCTCATCCATCAGGTCATCGTCATCGATTTCAGCGCGAATGGCCGGATAGATGAGTTCTTCCTCCAACTTGCTATGCACCGCCAGTTCCATCAACGTCGTTTCGACGATCTGCTGTTTGGCTTTGGTATCTTCGGCCTGCTCGAATTCTTCGAAGAGACCCTTCACTTTCTTATGGTCCTCCCGAAGCATATCTGTTACCGATGACGCGCCGGTTTCCTGAGATTTGGTGAACATGAGCGATCCTCCTTTGATGAATAAATGAAATCTGGCACTCGACGATTACGAATGGAAACGGTTGCAACGCCCATCTCGCATAACGCGCCGCCACATCTTCCAATAAGTCTTCATCGCTGTTGATTCTCTCACCGTTCTGATTATGCCGCGGCCGAGGAAGGTATAAGACTGGGTGGTACCCTAGTCCGCAGTACTCATAACGGTTCGTAGAGAAATCGCTGAGCCGTGGCGCGAGACCGACTGGGGGGCTGTGAGAAATCCAACTTGTTGCGAGAAGAGTTCCGAGGTCGAGCATCGGCGAAGGGCTCGTCGTGGCAGCGGCTAGGCGATTGCTGCGGTGAAGAGGCCGCCGAGCCGACGGCGAATTCAGCACGAGGCACGATATAGAGACGAAATTTATCGGTGCGTTGATTCGTGCTCGGACCGAGGGGCCTGTTCTCGGCGTTTGCCTGCGATCATCTGCACGAGGGCCGGTACGGCTTGACGGAGCATCTCGTGGAGAAGACCGCGTCCGAATCGGACGAAGCCGCTCCGTACGACACCGAGTTCGTCTTGGAGGACTCGTTCCAGCTCAGCCCACAATGTGAGTCGATCGGACCGGCCTTGTTCCTTACTCGCATTGTCCGCTTCGCGATGAGGGTAGAAGGGATATACTCCGGACTCTTGCTGTTCGGACGAGGGTGAGCCGCTCGTAGGCATCACTGCCGCACCCTTTGCGCCACGGGGGTAATAGGGAACCACTCCGTCGATTCTCCAGCCACGACGGTAGAGGGCGCCGACCGCATAGCCGAGGACCATGGTCCCGCCAACGAACACCCATGGGTGGCGTGTGACATGGACGCGTGGATCAAAGGCTTCTTTGGTCGCCTTCAATGTTTCACGCACAGATGAGGTCGTCTTGTCCGCAACGTGAGTCATTGTAGTCCTCGCATGTTGCATCGTAGATCCTACATGTTGCTCGATGGCTCCTAGTTTTTCGGCAATGGCGATTCTGGTCTGGACGATATCTTTGATGTCTTGGGCAATGCGATCCGCGTCTTTGTCCATGATTTCCCTTCCTGTCTTAGTCCCAAAACTCTAAGTCAATGAGGGGATCATTCTTCCGCCGCCAGATCCCACAGTATATTTCGGCATGAGAACCTGACGTCACCGCCGCCGAGATCGAGAGAGCAGGTATCCCACTGAGACCCCGAGCACCATAACTTGAAGTGGATGGCGACGGATAAGCGTCGCC
>JBGTMB010000205.1:0-1834 GCA_041743755.1 Nitrospiraceae bacterium
ACACCTCAATCCTCACAAGGAGGACCAATGCTGAAAGAGTTTAAAGAGTTCGCGATGAAGGGCAACGTGCTCGACATGGCAATCGGTGTCATTATGGGCGCCGCGTTCGGGAAAATCGTCTCCTCGCTGGTCAGCGACGTCCTGATGCCGCCGATCGGCTTGCTGACGGGCGGAGTCGACTTTTCGAGTCTCTTCATCAATCTGTCTGGGACTGCACAGCCATCTCTTGCCGCAGCGAAAGCAGCGGGAACCCCTACCATCAATTACGGGGTCTTCCTTCAGTCCACGTTCGACTTCATCATCATTGCGTTTGTGATCTTCATGTTTGTCAAGCAGATGAACCGGTTCAAGAGAGAAGTGCCTGTGGCGCCTCCGCCACCACTGCCAGGGCCGACCAACGAAGAGAAATTATTGATGGAGATCCGCGACGCGTTGAAAGGACATCACTAAGTAACGACGTTATGACGAGAGCTCCCACGATGCGGGAGTGGGAAAAACTCACACGACCGATGACCCGTGCAACCTAGAAGGAGGTAATCATCATGCAGGTATTCAAAACCACCATCCTCGCGACAAGCGTGCTTGCTCTGGCAGGCTGTGCGAGCTGGGACAAGAGTCCCATCTGTAATCCTAGTCACGAATGGGTGGCTTGGGATGACGTCCGGTGCAATCCACCGAAAGATACGACCGACCACGCCGCGATGGAAGCCGCCGCCCGCCTTGCGGCGCTCGAAAATGATCGTCAACGGTTGGCCGACGAACTGGCCGCAGCAAAGAAACAGAACGGCGCCCTAAGCAGCCGTGTGAGCGATCTTGAACGGCAGCTCGCTGACCGCGACCGCGAGATTGCGTCGCTTCGCTCCGGAGCCGGGGATTCTACCATGCTGACCAGTCAGTTATCGGCCGCCAATAGTGACAAGGACCGATTGGCAGCAGAACTCGCCGCCGCTCAGGGTAGCGCGGCTGAGAAGGAGAGAATCGCGACAGAACTTGCGGCCGCCAAACAGCGGATAGCAGACATCGAGAATCAACTCGCAGATCGCGACAAGGAACTGGTCGGTCTGCGCGGTGAGTTGTCCGCAGAAATGGCGAAGCTGAAAGAGGCTCAGCGCGGGTTGATCCGGGCTCTCCGTCCTCAGATCAACAAGGGCGATATCGCGATCGATTTGAACAATGAGCGATTGCTGATCAACCTGGCTTCCGGTTATCTGTTCGGTTCTGGCGAAGATGAGTTGAAACCGGCGGGAACCGATGCCCTGAAGCATGTCGGGGCTGTCTTGAAGGATTACTCAGAGTACAAGGTGGCGGTGGACGGTCATACTGACAACGTGCCAATCACTGGCGCACTGAAGAAGAAGTTCCCCACGAATATGGAACTCTCTGAATCCCGTGCGGTGAATGCCGCAAAGGCGCTGGAAGCAGGCGGCGTCAGCGCTCCGGCGACGCATGGCTATGCAGACACCAAGCCGGTTGAACCGAACACGACCCCTGGGGGTCGGGCAAAGAATCGCCGCGTCGAGGTTCGCGTCACGAAGTAGAACGCACGGTCTACCTGGTCGGACGGGGGCAGTAGCCCGCTACAACCCCCGTCCCCACCCATCACATACGAAGGATCGCCGTGAGCCCTTTCGTACCGAAGTCGTGCTTGTCATTATATTGATTACAGGCACTTGCGTCGGCGTGTAATTTCAACGAAAAGGAGACTGCGATAAAAACAGGAACAAGCCTAATGTGGGCCGCCTTGCCGATGTTTGTGATTGGTTTCACCACTTCAGTATGGGCTGTTGACAGGGACGCCATGAAGAAGAAGGTCGAAACCGTGAAAGGTCAAGCC
>JBGTMB010000206.1:0-3870 GCA_041743755.1 Nitrospiraceae bacterium
CGCCTGCGGCCTTGCTGGACGGCCTTTTTGAGCATACTGCGATTAATTTGCTATCAGCGCCATATGTAAGATTCCACTTACGCTTTATGTATAAACCGAGTTGTTCCGTAGCCTGCCATGCTCAATGTAAGCGGCCTGTCACACCGATCCCCACCGGCTCCTGAGTCAACTCCTCAAGCTTTCGCGCCGCCGCCCCCTCTTCAAGCGCTCGGCGTGCCAGTGGAACGCATGACGTCCACGTCGCCCCTTTGCCTGCGGCGTACAAAATCAACGCCGCGTTCATGACGACCCAGTTGCACGATCCGCCAGGCACTTGATTATGAAGAATCCGTTTGAGCAGATCCGCTTCCTTGTCTCGCTGATCCGATGGGAAGCCTGTCATGTCTCGTTGCGTGCCCAGCGGCAATCCGACATCTTTCGATGCGAACGAGAGGGGGCTAATCCGCTCATCGCGCAATTCCAATACTCTGGTAAGGGCAGCAATCGAGAGCTCAGGATCGCCTTCCACACCACTGACCACCAACGCCCGCGAGCAACCCAGCATCCGCAACACTTCAGCCGTCTTTTCAAAATGAGGCGGATGGGATAGGCCGACGATCTGCGACAAGGCGCGCGCCGGGTTCAAGAGCCTCGCAATCGGATGAAAGATGTTCCGCGCTCCCAGCTCTTGGCGCATCTCCAAAAAACGATAGACCGGAGGGTGGTAGAGGGCGATGTCGAGATAGGCAAATCCGTGCTGCACCACCGCCTCTGCCGCTACTTTTGGCTCCATGTCGATCGACAGACCCAAGGCTTTGAGCACCCCTGCATTCCCCGTGCGACCGGGTATCCCGTCATACCCGTGCATCAATACCGATGCGCCTGCCGATACAGCCACAATGGCAGCGGCAGCAAGGGCATGGAAGGTTTCTTGTTTCCCTGCGTAGCTCGGCAGATCCACGACGCCGAGTTCTCGCGGAATCGGCACAGGCGCCACATAGGAGCGCGCGGCTGCGGTCATTGAGGCCAGTTCGGTGACAGACTCCATCTTGACCCGCATGGCCATGAGAAAAGCCCCCACCTGCGCCTGCGTGGCCTCCCCTTCAATGAGCGTCTTCATCGCCCGCTTCGCTTCGTCCCACGTGAGGTCCTTGGCAGCTCGTGGCCCCTTCGCAATCTTGGCGATAAATTCCTGCATCGACATTACGAAGCCTTGTGTAATCCGCACTCAGTCTTGGTAAAGTTTTTCCATCGTCCCGCGCGGGGGTCTTCGCCGGGCATCACTGGGCTCGTGCAATAGGTGCAGCCGATGCTGGGATAGTTGCGGTCATGCAATTCATTGTAGGGCACTTCATAGACCCGAATGTAGGTCCAGACATCTTCCCACGTCCACTTCGCGAGTGGATTGATTTTGACCAACTGAAATTTCTGGTCCCACTCGATCAGCTTCGCATGGGCTCTCGTGGGAGACTGATCCCGCCTAATCCCGGTAATCCAAGCGTCGAATCCCTTGAGCACGCGGGTGAGCGGCTCCACTTTGCGCAGCTCACAACATTGATCAGGCTGGCGCGCCCAGAGGGCCTCGCCATACTGAGCTGCCTGCTGCTCCGGCGTGAGTAACGACTTCACCTGGATGACTTGTTGTGGTTCCAGCCCATAGCGCTCGATCACACGGTCACGCGCGGCATAGGTCTCGTGAAAGAGAAACTCCGTGTCGAGATAGAAGAGCGGCACGGAAGGATTGATGCGGTGGACCATGTCCACAAGCACCACATCCTCTGCCCCAAAACTGCAGGCAAGCACGATCTTCGGCGCATACCGTTCGATCGCAGCCGCCAGTACCTCTTGCGGCTGCTTCGTCTCGAACGACTCGCCCCAAGCCTTCAATTCTTCTGATGAGAGATTTGCCATCGCATTCTTTCTTCTTTCACGCACATTTCATGCGGCGAGAGGGAGGATTTCCAACTGCGCGCGACTTTCTCACCCACCCACCCACTGGCACGCCGAGACGTTTCATTAGCCCGGGCGAGGGCCTTTCAATCCTCTATTTCCCTATGCCCTTCTTTAGGGGAGTGGCCCAGGCTGCCCTTTACTGCGCGCATCGAACGAGCACTTTCTGAATGTGCGCGTTCTGCGAGCAAGAAGGGCACCTGGCCGCTCCCCGCATCACTCTACTTTTTCGACCAGAATCCGATAATGATCCGCCGCGACTTCAAGTGGTTCCTGCAGCAACAGCAAATGTCCATCGTTTTTCAAACTCATCGGCACATTCTTAATCGGTTCGCCTGCATCGAGCCAGACCTCCAACCGATCGCCCGCATCCATCATCTCCAGCTTCAGCTTGGTCTTCACATAATTCATCGGGCAGGCGACTCCGCGTAAATCATAGACCGGTGCGCTGGATGCAGCGGGCGTAGATACGGAAGAAACCGGCTTGACCTCAGGCTGTACGTTGGTCGTCACCGCCGCAGCCTTGTCCACCGGCGCCAATTTCAGATCTTTGCCCAGCTGCTCCGTGGCGGCACGACAGGCCTCGACGAATCCTTTGGCAAAAACCATCTTGTCGCGGGCCGATTCGCCAGTCGTGTCCTTCGGTCCTAAATCGCCGACGCTCTGCCTCAAGTCCCGATACATGGCCGGCACAATACCTTTTTGCGCGATCCTGCTGTCGAATTCGATGAAGGTTTCTGCATCCGTCGAAGGCTCAAGTCCTTCCGTCACCAGCAACGCCTTGGCAGCAGCTAACACCGCGCGATACGACTTGTTCACCGAGACGGAATATTGATGGTTATCGACAAGCAGCTTGGCCTGATAGAGCTCTTGGTCGGCTTCAAGAATGCCGTTCTCAATCATTTCAAGCGCACCACCCGCACACTCACCAGGTCCGAGATCTTCCAAGACAAATTCTGCTTCTCCTTCCCAGTCGTAGTAGAACGTCGGGTCATCTTGAAAGGACGGCACGATGGTGTATGGGATCAATGCATCCTTGAGTTTGACCTTGCCCACACGATCGATGAAAGCCGGCAGCCCTTCGCCGGAAAGGCGGTCACGCCGATACACATCGATCAAGTGCGTGATCGCCGCCGACACACTCTTAGCCGGCAACTTCACCACCATCTGTCCGATCTTTGCCGCCCCGTCAACCCGTCCGCCTAAATGCAATTCATAAAAGGGCGCGACATGCTCGCCAATGCGCTTCCCCACTCCGTGCAAGCCGATCGTGGCGATATGGTGCTGGGCGCAGGAGTTGTGGCACCCACTGATCTTGACGCTCACATCCTTCAGATCCTCGGGAACCCGGCCAGCCGGGAATACCTCTGCCAGTGCTCGCGCAAGTCCCTTGGAAGATGTGATCCCTAGGCCGCACGTGTCGGTCCCAGGACAGGCGATAATATCTTCGACGAGCTCGGCGCCAGGATCGGCCAATCCCTGTGAAGCCAAGTCGGCATAGAGGTCGACGATGCGTGACTCCGGTATCCATCGAATGATCATGTTTTGATTGATCGTCGTCCGGATATTGCCATTGGAGTAACGATCCGCAAGATCGGCGATGTGCAGCATCTGCTCTGCTGTGAGATCGCCCATGAACAGTTTGGTTACGGCGGCGACATAGCCCTCTTGCTTCTGACGCACCACATTGGTACGTCGCCACATCTCGAACGGCGTCTCCACCGGCGTGCCATTGGCATGACCATTGGTCTGCACTGCTGCCGGCTTCGACCCATTCGACGTCGGCATGATGAGGGGAACGGGCTCATCCGGATACGACAATAATTTGATCGGCTCATGCGTCGGACGGGCATGCCCCATCGACACGTAGGCCTCTTCCCATCGACGTTTGAATTCCGCGAAGCCCAGTTTTTCGATCACAAACTTCATCCGGGCCTTCGT
>JBGTMB010000207.1:0-3740 GCA_041743755.1 Nitrospiraceae bacterium
GGAGAAGCACGCGATCATCGTTATCGAGCACGACATGGAGTTTGTCCGGCAGATCGCCCGCATCGTGACGGTGTTGCACGAAGGCACCGTGATTTGCGAAGGCACCGTCGAGAAGGTGCAGGCAGATGATCGCGTACGAGAAATTTATCTGGGTAGGCAGAAAGTCGCGCATGTGTAGCGGGATTGCGAAGCGTGCGTCGCAATCGTTCTTGCGTTTCACGTTTCACGTTTCACGCCTCACGGATACCATGCTGCAGCTTGATAAGATCAACGCCTACTACGGTGAAAGTCACATACTTCGGGATGTGTCCTTTACCATCGACTCGGGTGAGGTTGTGTGTCTCATGGGCCGGAACGGTGTCGGCAAGACGACCACACTGAAAGTATTGACCGGCCTCCTGCCTGCGAGATCGGGGCGGATGATGTTCGATGGGAAGGATGTCACGAAGGCGCCGACCGATCAGAGAGCACGCAGCGGGTTAGCTTGCGTGCCGCAGGGCCGGGAGATTCTTCCTCACTTGACGGTACGGGAGAATTTGTTGCTCGGATTTTGGGCAAGGTCCGACAAACCGGACGGGACGGTCGAGAAGACCGCGTTCGACGAAGTCTACCACCTCTTTCCCAAGCTCACACAAATTCTCAATCGCCCGGGCGGTGTCCTGAGCGGCGGTGAGCAGCAGCAGTTAGCGATCGGCCGCGCGATCTTGTCGAATCCCAAGCTGCTCTTGCTCGATGAGCCGACGGAAGGCATTCAGCCTTCGATCGTAGATCAAATCGAAGACGTGATTATTGGATTCAAACAGCAGCGCCGGTTTGCCATCTTGTTGGTTGAGCAGGGGCTCCACTTTGCCGCTCGCCTGGCGGAGAAATATGTGGTGATGGCCAAAGGGGCGGTGGTGGTGGCGGGGAAAAGTACTGAGTTGACAGCGGAGCAGGTGAAGCAGTATTTGACGGTATAGTAGAAGGCGCGGGACAGCTAGGTGGGCTCCTTGCTCGCGAAACGCGCACGCTCAGAAGGTGCTCGCTCGACGCGCGCAGTAGAGCCCAACCTAGCCGTCCCGCGCATACCACTTTCCCGTTCTTTTGAGGGAGTAAAAAAGAGAAAAGGGTGATCAGGATGACTTCTCTGCTCCCAGAACGCACAATAAAAACGTCCTTGCTCGATGGCGCAGTTGAAGTCGCCCTGACCACCCCGGTACTATTTTGAGCCTCCTTTGAGTCGAGGGAGCAAGGCCGTGCGCTATGCGATTCAAGAATGACGATTGACGGAGTTACACGATGCATCTGACACCGAGAGAACAAGAGAAGCTTCTGATCTATGTCGCGGCGAATTTGGCCAAGGAACGGAAGGCGCGTGGGCTGAAGTTGAACCATCCTGAAGCGGTGGCATTTATTACGTCGGCTATTCTGGAAGGTATCCGCGACGGGAGTTCAGTGTCAGCCCTCATGACCTATGGTGCTACGCTTCTCAAGAAGAAGGATGTCATGCCTGGCGTGGCGGAGATGATTCATGAATTGCAAGTCGAGGGCACATTCCCGGACGGGACGAAGCTTGTCACGGTTCATGAACCGATTCGATAGCGCAATAGATTCGCTGCCGATGTGGCTCAGCTATTCGGTAATCGTCTCGGTCCTGTTGGTGTCGTTCCATCTATCGTCGTCGAGCGCCGCCGACATATTGAACATCAGTAATCTGAAAAATAATGCGATGTCCTATCAGCTCAAAACGGTTTCTCTTCAGGGGACAGTGAAGGATCTGAGAGCATTTCCTCCGCACCCCGGGAAGGCTTGCACAATTTTTGGCTCTTATGGCTTCACACTGGTAGACGAAAGTGGAGAACTGGACGTGGAAAAAGTAGGTCGTTGCAATGATGTAGAGAGCAAGCCGTCTGTCGATGAAGGCGATGCTGTAATCGTTCAGGGACAGGTCCAGGTGTTTCCCTCCGGTGACCTTGGGCCGCAGCCACCAACGGTTCGGCTCCATGCTCGGGAAGTCGTGAGAATAGGCTAGTGAGGAGCGCGCCATGAAAGGAAAGAGTTCCAAGTCTCAATCGGCTTCAAGACGTGGTGCCGCGAAAAAGGTGTCTAAACGATCAAGTGGGGCAAAGGTGTCCCGGACAGCGTTGTCTTTGAGTGTGATCCCCGGTCAAATCATCCTCGGTGAGGGCGATATTGTTGCGTTCAATGGCCGTCAGACGGTTGAGATGATCGTCGCCAATACCGGTGATCGGCCGATTCAGGTCGGGTCGCATTGTCATTTCTTCGAGGCGAATCGCGCGCTACGGTTCGATCGTGAGAAGGCCTATGGATTTCGGTTACAGGTTCCGGCTGGAACGGCAGTACGGTTTGAGACAGGCGAGGACAAGCGTGTGACGTTAGTCTCGATAGGCGGGAATCGAGTGGCCTATGGAATCAATGGACTGGTAAATGGTCGTCTGGATGATCCAATCGTGAAAGCCAAGGCTATGTCTGTTGCCCGCGAGCAAGGATTCATACACAAGAAAAATTAAGCTGGACACGATCTGAAAAGAAAGGAGAGAGGCTGTTCAAAACGGCTTCCAGCGAGGCCGCAGGAGAAGTTAAAGCCGCAGGCGTACCCTCTGGGGTACGTTGAGGACTTTGACGAGCCGAGAACGAAGCTGGGAACCGTTTTCAACAGCCTACACGTCATGAAGATTCCTCGGCGACAATACAACGATCTCTACGGACCGACGGCAGGGGATCGTATTCGCCTGGCCGATACGGAGTTGGTGATTGAGATCACACGCGATCTGACAGTGCCTGGGGAAGAGGCTAAGTTCGGTGGCGGCAAGGTCATCCGAGACGGCATGGGCCAGTCGCCTTCGGCCACCCGTGCAAGAGGTGCGCTCGATCTTGTGATTACCAACGCGATCATTGTCGATTGGTGGGGGATCGTGAAGGCGGATATCGGCATCCGGGATGGCCGTATTGTCGGCATCGGCAAGGCCGGCAATCCCGACATGATGGAAGGCGTGACGAAGGGGATGGAGATCGGGGCTTGCACCGAAGTGCTTTCCGCTGAAGGCAAGATCATTACAGCGGGTGGAATCGATACGCACATTCATTTCATCTGTCCGCAGATTATTAATGAGGCGTTGGCGAACGGGCTCACGACGTTGATCGGTGGCGGCACCGGTCCGGCAACCGGGACGAATGCGACGACCTGTACTCCCGGCGCCTGGAATATCCATCGGATGCTGGAAGCCGCGGAAGGATTCCCGGTTAATCTCGGTTTTCTTGGGAAGGGCAATTCATCGTTGCCTGATGGTTTGTGCGAGCAAGTCGAAGCCGGGGTGATCGGCTTGAAGTTGCACGAAGACTGGGGCACCACACCGGCGGCGATTTCGACCTGTCTCGATGTCGCGGAAGAATTCGACATTCAGGTTGCGATCCACACCGATACGATAAACGAAGCCGGCTTTGTCGAAGATACGATCAAGGCGTTCAAAGGAAGGACGATTCACTCATTCCACACGGAAGGCGCCGGTGGCGGGCATGCTCCTGACATTATCAAGGTCTGTGGTGAGGCCAATGTGTTGCCCTCGTCCACGAATCCCACGATGCCGTTCACGGTGAACACGATGGACGAGCATCTCGACATGCTCATGGTCTGCCACCATTTGAACCCGCGTGTGCCGGAGGATATCGCCTTTGCCGAATCGCGCATTCGCCGCGAGACCATTGCGGCGGAAGATATCCTGCACGATATGGGAGCGATC
>JBGTMB010000208.1:0-2658 GCA_041743755.1 Nitrospiraceae bacterium
CGAAGCGCGAGTGGCGTGAACGGCGAAACATACGGGTGAGAGCATGGACAGTTGGTCTGCCTGGTTGATCTGTCTGCCTGGTTTGTGGGCAGAAGGAAAGAAGCGTTCAGCTTTGCGGTCATCGGCGAAGAGCCAGAATCCTCCTAGGGTGCCTGCTGCCAAATAGAGAAGGGGGTGATCCGGTGTCCGACTCCACAGAGTGCTTCTCAAAGTTTTGTCGATCCCGGCGGCGAAAATAATCCCTCCGATCCCGAGGGCCAGTCCGAAAAACAGTACCCAGAACCACAGGCCTTGCGCGTGGGAGTGTGGTGTCTTGAGTCCGGGCTGATGGCGAACCCTGTTGTTGCGTGTATGATGCTTCGCCGCCGCCTGTGCATACAGTTCGGTTTCGCCGACCTCGATTGGCACCGCAGCGCCTTGGTAGGTCTCATTCAGACGAGTGAGGCTTCCGTGAGGCAGCCACCACCCGCGACAGGAATCGCAGCTCAGGAAGGACGTGTGCGCTGCCGTTGCAGACTCCATGTGAGTCCCGCATCGAGGGCAGAGAGTCTTTGTTGCAACCGCGACGCCTCCTGTGTTACCAATCGCCCGCTTCAGCGAGGTGTAATCTTCGACAAAGAAGTTCACCTCTCCGACATCGAGCCAGAGTCCGTGTCCGGAGGAACAGACATCGAGCCCAGGGCCATGGCTAGTAGGAACCTGAGTCAGGTCCTCCTGACAATCGGGGCATTTCATAGCAACCATCGTATTCAAACTGTAGCAAGAATCGGGCAGGTGTCAACGCAATGCGCTAGCAATCGCCTTGAGAAACAGGGGTTTCGCGGGGTTATCAGCGGGCAATCGTGAAGCAGTGTGTGTCAGACGAGAGTCTCGGTCAGGACATGTGGCGCTGCGATCTGATGCACCTCGGTTGACTCATGATAAGACTCATACTTGAGCGTTTACCTCCGTTCCTGGAGCAGGGGTGGCAAACTCACCACCTTCACTTCTTACGCCGAACGGTTCACGTCTCATTAGGAGCAACGCAGGAATTGTCATAGACCGACCAGGTATGGGCCAATGGACGATACAGCGTATGATAATTGTTCCAACCGCGTTTAAAGCGTCGTAATACGTCTGCGTGAGGAATGTCATGATCTCCTTGGCGAACTCGGGAAGCAATACGTTGAAGTGCAAGTTGAGGTGAAGTGATAGCGAGGAATACGATGGTGATCTGATATCCCGCTGTTTTCCATCTTGTCAGAAGCCGCGGATATGTTCTCCTGCTCTAGCCTGCATTATTCACGAGAGTTCGTGACGAAACCGCCGAGACGCCACGCGAGACGGGCGCGCGGAGCCGCGAAGGAGGGAAGCATACTTGAAACAGTATGTTGACTGACTGAGCGGCGAGCCCGCCCGCCATCAGGTGCGTCGTCACCGCGCTTGCGAGGTCGAGCGCCCTTAGTATGATCCTGGCGCGAAGAAAGAATACCGCAATGAGTTCTGATTTTCGTATCGGCGGTTGCAGTAGGAGTCTTCGTGAATAATGCGGGCTAGGTGCGTTCACATGCAAAATCCCCCCGAGCTTTTGCCAATCAAATAAGTTCTGTCAAGACCAGTCTGCCTGCTTGCCGTGCAGCCAGTTCAGGCCGAAGAGGCGAAAGTCCACCAGCGATGAGGTCGGCATTCACGAAATGAATGACACCGGTCTCGCGAAGAAGAAACTCCCTGGCGAAGGTGGTCTTTCCGGCTGCATTGGTCCTGAAATGATCATGCAGCGGGGGGATCGAACGGTTCGGGTGCTCACGATCGAGCCTATCAGCCTGCTACTGGCTGCTGGTAATTGACCTCTATCTTGAATCCAAGATCCTCGATCATCCCCCAGACTTCCGGGGCCGGCTGGCCTGGTGTCGTGAGGTAGCCATTTACGAAGATGGAGTCGGCTGGATAGAGCGCCAGCGGTTGGAGACTGCGCAGGTTATGTTCGCGGCCTCCGGCCACGCGCAGTTCGGTGCGTGGGTGTAGGAATCGGAAGAGGCAAAGGATTTTCAAACAGCGTTGGGGAGTCAGGTTGTCACAGTCTTCCAGCGGCGTGCCTGTTGCCGGGTGAAGTGTGTTGAGTGGAATTGAATTCGGCTTTACGTCGATCAGGGCCATGGCCAGGTCGATGAGATCTTCATCCTTCTCTCCCATTCCCACGATCCCGCCGGAACAGATCTCCAATCCTGCCGCTCGGGCGTTTCGGATGGTGCTGAGCCGGTCTTGGAAGGTGTGCGTGGTGCAGATAGAGGTGTGAAAAGCTTCGCTCGTATTCAAGTTGTGGTTCACTCGATCGACTCCCGCCGCCTTCAGGCGCTTGGCCTGTTGTTCATTCATCAGGCCCAGCGAGCAGCAGATCTGAATCGGAACCTCCTGCTTGATCGAGCGAACGGCTCCGGCGATCTCGTCGATTTCCCGATCCAACGGACTCCGACCGCTGATGACGATGCAATAGCGTTGGGCCTTCGAGGCCGCCGCTTGCCGGGCACCGTCGATCATCTGTTGTTGAGGCACAAGGTTATAGCGTTCGATGGGAGCGGTAGAGATTGCGGATTGGGAACAGTAATGACAGTCTTCCTGGCAGGCGCCGCTCTTGGCGTTCTGCAACATCTGGAGGCGAACGGTTTTGCCGAAATAACG
>JBGTMB010000209.1:0-20187 GCA_041743755.1 Nitrospiraceae bacterium
TGGTTTGGCCAAGCTGGAGTATCGAGGCTACGACTCAGCCGGTGTTGCGGTGTTGCAAGGGGAGACGATTGAAGTCCGGCGCAGCGTCGGCAAATTGGCTAATCTTCAGAAGTCGCTCAAGGAGAAAGCACTCAAGGGCACCGTGGGAATCGGCCACACGCGATGGGCGACGCACGGGAAGCCCTCGGAGCAAAACGCCCACCCGCACCGCTCGAAAGGCTGCGTGCTCGTGCACAACGGCATCATCGAAAACTATCAGCCGTTGAAACAGCAATTGGAAAAAGAGGGCTACAAGTTTCAGTCGGAAACGGACACGGAGGTCGTCGCTCATCTGATCGACAAATATCTTGAGCAGGGCATGACGCTGGCCGTAGCGGTGCGAGCTGCCACGAAGGATGTGCGAGGGAGTTATGCGCTCGCCGTCATTTCGGAGCGGGAACCGGGGACGATGATCGCGGCGCGTTCCGGGTGTCCGCTGGTCGTGGGCACAGCCGCCAATGCATCCTTCGTCGCCTCCGATGTCATGGCCATGCTCGCCCATACCCGTGACGTGATCTATCTTGAAGAGGGTGATGTGGCGGTTGTGACCGCGACGGATATCCATTTCACCGATATCGAGGGACGTCCTGTCAAACGACAACCGACTAAGATTACCTGGGATGCCTCCGCGGCAGAAAAGAGCGGATTCCCGCACTTCATGTTGAAGGAGATTCACGAACAGCCGCAGACGATCCTCGACACGATGCGCGGACGCTACTCCTACGAGACCGGCGAGGCGGATTTGCCGGATATCGGATTGACGCCGAAAGAGTTTGCTGCTGTCGGACGGATCTGGATCGTCGCCTGTGGGACCTCGTGGCACTCGGGGCTGGTGGGGAAATATCTATTGGAGGAGATGGTCCGTACACCGGTGCAAGTCGATATCGGCAGCGAATTCCGCTATCGCGACCCGCTGGTCGGTAAAGACGATCTCTTCATTACAATCTCGCAGTCAGGCGAGACGGCGGACACGCTGGCTGCCGCGCGTGAAGCGAAGGAAAAAGGGGCGCGTGTCGTCTCGATCGTGAACGTGGTGGGCAGCACTCTGGCCCGCGAATCAGACGGCGTGCTCTACACGCATTGTGGGCCTGAAATCGGCGTTGCCTCGACCAAAGCTTTCACCGCGCAGCTCACGGGGCTTTACATGCTGGCGCTGCATTTGGGCCGCGTGCGCGGAATCTTGTCTGTTGCGGACGGCAAGGCCTGGCTCGATCGCCTTGTCCGGCTTCCCGTATTGGTCGAACAGGTGCTTGGTCGCGAGGCAGAGATTATTGCAATTGCCAAACGGTATTACAAGAAGCGGAACTTTTTGTTTCTCGGCCGCGGCATCAATTACCCCATCGCGCTCGAAGGCGCATTGAAGCTGAAAGAAGTGTCCTATATCCATGCGGAAGGCTACGCCGCGGGAGAGATGAAGCACGGCCCGATCGCGCTCATCGATAAGGACATGCCAGTGGTCGTACTCGCGCCGAGGGACCGGTTGTATGAAAAGACCGTGAGCAATCTGATGGAAGTGAAAGCCCGGCACGCGCCGGTCATTGCGTTGGTAGCGGAAGGCGAGCGGGAGTTGGGAAGGATTGCCGACGCGGTCTTCACGATTCCCGATACCCATCCATTACTCTCGCCGATTTTGTTCACGATTCCATTGCAGCTCTTGGCGTATCATATCGCCGTGCTGCGCGGCGCGGATGTGGATCAACCACGGAACTTGGCCAAAAGCGTGACGGTCGAGTAAGTAGGATGTTGAAAATGGCTTCCAGCGGCGTTCTCGTCTCGTCGAAATCCTCAACGTACCCCAGAGGGTACGCTTCCGATTTCAACTCGCCTGCGGCCTTGCTGGAAAGCCATTTTGAACATCCTTGAAGAGGGGAAGGAAAAGAAAGAGTGGAAATCACGAAACAGGAAGTTGAGAAAGTCGCCAAGCTGGCTCGACTGGAGTTGACGGACGGTGAAAAGGCTGCGTTTACGAAACAGCTAAGCCAGATTCTCACGCATGTAGAAACATTGAAGCAATATGACACGACAGGCGTCGAGCCGACGGCGACGGTGCTGGGACAAGTGAATGTGTTTCGCCCGGACAGTGTGAGTCCATCCCTGTCCGTTGATCGTGCAATGGACAATGCGCCGGAGTCGATCAACGGGTTTTTTGTCGTGCCGAAAATTATCGAAGATCGACAACCCCTTTAAACGAGGTCTGAATGTTTAGGCAAATGTTGCGGTCCAAAATTCACCGGGCTACGGTGACGGAGTCTTGTCTCGATTACGAAGGTAGCCTGACGATCGACGAGGACTTGATGGAGGCAGCGGGGATTTTGCCCTATGAGGCGATCGTCTGCTCGAATTTGAATAACGGCGAGCGTTTCATGACCTATGCCATGGCAGGCAAGCGTGGCGCGGGAGAGATTATCCTCAATGGGCCGACTGCGAGAAAAGGCGCGGTCCGCGATCAGATTATCATCTTCTGTTACGAGTATTACTCAGACGAGGAAATCAAGCGGCATGCTCCCAAGATTATCCAAGTCAATGAGAAGAACCGGATTGTGACCGGAAAGACGAAACGCTGATGTCGATCCATCGGCTCTCGCTCTACGAGCTTTATGAGAAATTCACGGCAGGCGAAGTGACGGCGGCAGAGATCGTTCGCGCCTATGGATTACGGATCAGCCAGGTGGAGCCCAAGGTGAAGGCCTATATCACGCAAACCAAAGACACAGCGGTGACGCAAGCCGGCGCGCTCGATGCGTCGTTGAAAGGGTGGCGCAAGACGTTACCCTTGATGGGTATGCCGTTGGCGATTAAAGACAATATTTGTACCCAGGGAGTTCTGACGACCTGCGCGTCCCGCATGCTCGGGGATTTTGTTCCGCCGTACGATGCGACGGTGATTGCCAAGCTGCGCGCGCAAGGGTATCAGCTGCTCGGGAAGACAAACCTCGATGAGTTTGCCATGGGTTCTTCCACCGAGAATTCCACCGTGGGCCCCAGTCGCAATCCCTGGAATCTGGAGTGTGTGCCCGGTGGATCTAGTGGAGGGTCTGCAGCAGCGGTCGCAGCCGATGAATGCGCTGCGGCGTTGGGGTCCGATACCGGTGGGTCGATCCGTCAGCCTGCAGCGTTCTGTGGAGTGGTGGGTCTCAAGCCGACGTATGGAAGGGTCTCTCGTTACGGGTTGATCGCCTTTGCTTCTTCGCTCGATCAAATCGGGCCGATTACCAAAGATGTGAGAGATGCCGCATTCCTCCTTGGCGCGATCGCCGGACACGATCCATTGGATTCGACTTCGGCGGATGTTCCTGTGCCGGACTATCTGAGAGCGCTCAAGAGGAAGGATCTCAAAAAACTGAGAGTCGGTGTGCCGGTCGAGTTTTTCGCCGAGGGGCTGGACCCTGAAGTAGAGCAGGCTGTGCGGGCGGCGATCCAAGAGTTGAAAGCGCTCGGTGGAGAGATTAAGGACATTCAGTTGCCGCGGACAGATGCCGCGGTGGCCATCTACTATGTCATTGCCACGGCCGAAGCGAGTTCCAATCTGGCCAGATATGACGGGGTGAAGTTCGGACTTCGTGCCAAAGAAACCAAAGACCTGCTTGACCTGTATATGAAGACGCGTCAGGAGGGGTTCGGGCCTGAAGTGAAGCGTCGGATCATGTTGGGGACCTATGTCCTGAGTGCTGGGTATTACGATGCTTATTACGGCAAAGCGCAGGCGGTGCGAACCTTGATTCGCCAAGATTTCGACGCAGCGTTTCAGGATGTCGATCTCATCGTCACACCTGTGACACCCACGCCGGCGTTCAAGTTTGGAGCGAAGGGCGACGATCCGCTCCAGATGTACTTGTCGGACATTTTTACCATTTCCGCGAACCTTGCCGGTGTACCGGCGATTTCGCTGCCCTGCGGATTTAGTCGGGACGGATTGCCGATCGGGCTGCAGTTGATCGGCCGCCCCTTCGAAGAGGAGACGCTCTTGCGAGCGGCCTATGCTTACGAGCAGAATACGCAGTGGCGAGCGAGGAAGCCGGCGATCCGGTAAAGCGTGAAGCGTTAAAGGTAAGACGTGAAACGTAACAAGGCAAAAAAATGACACGGAGTCTGGGCCGATTCCTCCACGTTTTACGTTTCACCGCTCACGTTTCACGTGCATTGGAGGCTTTATGACCATCGTGGAAATAGCTGCGATTCTTGTGGCTGTCGCGTTTGTGGTGTTGGTGGGTTTTCTTGTGCCCGTGATGATTCAGATTCGAAAGACTATCGGGGAATCTGAGCAGCTTCTTGCGAAGATGAACGACGACCTGCCGCCGCTGATCGGCGAAATCAGGGCGATCAGTCACAATATGAACGAGGCAACGAAACAGGCTCGAGGGGGGGTCGAACATGCTGCGGCCCTCTTGCATGCGGTTGGGGAAGTGGGAGAATCGGTTCAGCACATGCACAATGTTGTGAAGGGCTCAAGCGGATCGATGTTGACCAATGTGGCAAGTGTGGTGGCGGGCTTTAAAGCCGCAACCCAAGTCATGAAGGACCGATTTCGAGAAGAAGGAGGGCATCACAATGGCGGATGATAGGAGTTCTTCATCATCGGGGGCGTTACTCGCATTCTTGAGTGGCGCAGCGTTAGGTGCAGTGGCGGCATTATTGCTGGCTCCACGGGCTGGAGATGAGTCGCGTGAGCACCTGCGCGGGTATGCTCGCCGAGCCGAAGGAAATTTGCGGGATCTGGCAGGTCTCGCAGGTGAAACGGTGGAAGATGTTGTGGGTGAGGGGAAGGAGTTTGTGGACTCCAAGAAGGCTGTCTTGCGCGAAGCGTTTGACGCCGGTCGTGAGGCGATGCGACGTGAGCGTGACCGGTTGCGCGAAGAAGAACACAGCTAAGCGATGACCTACGAAGCCGTCATTGGCGTAGAAGTGCACGCGCAGCTGCGAACGAAATCCAAGCTGTTTTGCGGCTGT
Source organism: Nitrospiraceae bacterium (assembly GCA_041743755.1). Classification (GTDB taxonomy): domain Bacteria; phylum Nitrospirota; class Nitrospiria; order Nitrospirales; family Nitrospiraceae; genus Palsa-1315. The sequence continues at coordinate 4,987 of JBGTMB010000209.1, forward strand.
GGAACGGTGTTCGGTCTTGCGGCCAATAGCCAGACCTGTCCCTTGTGTTTAGGGCTCCCCGGCTCGTTGCCGGTGCTCAACCGGGCGGCAGTAGAGATGGCTGTGCGCGCGGGGCTGGCTCTGAATTGCACGATTGCGGCGAATAATATTTTCGCACGCAAGAACTATTTTTATCCGGACCTTCCCAAGGGCTATCAGATTTCGCAGTACGAGGCGCCGATCTGTGAACATGGCTGGGTTGAGATCGCCGTGGGTGAAGGCACCGAGCGTGTCCGCATCCGTCGTGCCCATTTGGAAGAAGATGCAGGGAAGAGTGTCCACGTTGCCGGTACCAACGGGAGTCGCATCGATTTGAATCGGGCGGGAACCCCGTTGCTGGAAATTGTGACGGAACCGGACTTGCGGTCGGCCGATGAGGTGGTGGCCTATTTGAAGGGCCTTCGTGATGTGTTGATGTATCTTGAAGTCTGTGACGGCAATATGGATGAAGGGAGCTTCCGCTGTGAGCCGAACCTCTCGCTCCGTCCATTAGGCCAGAAGGAATTTGGAACCAAGGTTGAGCTCAAAAACATCAATTCGTTCAAGTTCGTCAAGGATGCCATCGACTACGAGATCAAGCGCCAGACGAAGGTGTTGAACGAAGGCGGCAAGATCAATCAGGAGACCCGGCTCTGGAACCTCGATCGCGGAGAGACGGCGGTGATGCGTTCCAAAGAGGACGCACACGACTACCGGTACTTTCCAGACCCCGATCTGGTACCGCTGAAGCTGGACGAGGAATGGATTGAAGGCTGCCGCAAGCATGTAGCCGAATTGCCGGCAGTCAGGATGAGACGATTCGTCAGTGAGTTTGGGCTGTCTGAGTACGATGCTGAAGTCTTGACGGCGTCGAAGGCAGTGGCGGACTACTACGAAACCTGCGTGGGCTTGTTCAATCAGCCTAAGATAGTGAGCAACTGGGTCATGGGCGAACTCACCAGAGAGTTGAATCACTCAGGAACCGATGCGAGCGCCTCCCCGGTTTCACCGGAACGGCTTGTCAGTCTTCTTCAGTTGGTCGAGCAAGGCACGATTAGTTTGAAAGTCGCGCGTGAGATCTTCCCCGAAGTCTACAGCAGCGGGAAGACCGCGGAACAGATCGTTCAAGAAAAGGGGCTCATACAAGTATCCGATGAAGGTGCGCTCGACACGATCATCGATGGAGTGCTCGCGAAGAATCCAACGCAGGTGGCGCAGTTCAAAGAGGGCAAGCCGCAAGTACTCGGATTCCTGGTCGGGCAAGTGATGAAGGCGAGCGGTGGCAAGGCGAATCCTGGGAAGGTAAACGAGTTGCTGAAAAAGAAACTGGGATGAGGCTGGGTGCCTTCTTTGCTCGCGCAACGCGCGGCCTCAGAAGGCCCTCGTTGGACGCGCGCAGTCGAAGGCAACCCAGCCTCATCCTCTCGTCCCTGAAAAAACTGGAAGAGATCAAGGAGTGCGATTCGAGAGATGAAAGGAGCAGATTTTGGATTCGCGAGGGAATCTGATGTCCTAGAAGGATTGAGAGCGCGGTGACTGTGGCCAGAATGACCAAGCACGATATGAAAGGCTGCTCAAAAAGGCAGCCGACGAGGCCGAAGGAGAGAGAAAACCGGAGGCGTACCCTCTGGGGTACGTTGAGGATTTTGTCGAGCCGAGAACGAAGTTGGGGGCCTTTTTCAGCAGCCTGATGAGGGAGAACATGAGCGCAATTCGAGAAATCAAGGGTAGACAGATTTTGGATTCACGGGGGAATCCGACGATCGAGGCAGAGGTCACACTCGAGAGTGGAGCGCGTGGCAGGGCAGCGGTGCCGTCCGGGGCTTCGACCGGCGAGAAAGAAGCGATTGAGCTGCGCGATGGCGATAAGAAACGCTGGATGGGGAAAGGCGTGTCGAAGGCTGTCGCGAATATCAGTAAGTTGATCGCGCCAGAACTGTTAGGAAGGGAAGCGTTCGATCAAGTCGGTGTTGATCAAGCCATGATCGATCTAGACGGTACGAAAACGAAGGGCAAGCTCGGCGCCAACGCCATTCTCGGTGTATCGTTGGCTGTGGCCAAGGCGGCGGCGGCGGAAACGGGTCAGCCACTCTACCGATATCTTGGTGGGACGAATGCGCGAGTGCTGCCGGTGCCGCTCATGAACATCATCAATGGTGGAGCCCATGCCGACAATCGGTTGGACTTGCAAGAGTTCATGATCATGCCGGTGGGCGCGGCGAGTTTCAGTGAGGCGTTCAGGATGGCGACAGAGGTGTTTCACACGCTGAAGTCGTTGCTGAAGAAAAAGGGGTTGAACACGGCGGTCGGCGACGAAGGTGGGTTTGCGCCAGATCTCCAATCGAATGAAGAAGCGCTCAGCCTGATTATGCAGGCCATCGAGGGTGCCGGCTACAAGCCGGGGCGTGATATGGCCCTCGCATTGGACTGTGCGGCCAGCGAACTCTATGAGAAGGGTCGGTATCTTCTGGAAGCCGAAAAGAATCCTGAGCGTTCGTCCGAGGAGATGATCCAGTACTATGGGAAGCTTGTCGATCGATATCCGATTCTCTCGATCGAGGATGGGTTGAGCGAATTGGATTGGAAGGGCTGGAAGTTGATGACGGAGAAGTTGGGCAAGCGGGTTCAATTGGTGGGGGATGATATCTTCGTGACCAATGTGGACATCTTTGCCAAGGGGATCAAGGAAGGAATTGCGAATTCTATTTTGATCAAGCTCAACCAGATTGGCACGTTGACCGAAACGTTGGAGGCGATTGAGCTGGCGAAGCGGTCCGGCTACACGGCCATCATCTCGCATCGATCTGGGGAAACAGAGGATACGACGATTGCGGACGTGGCAGTCGCGACCAATAGCGGGCTCATCAAGACCGGGTCGCTGTCTCGAACGGATCGTGTCGCGAAGTACAATCAATTACTCCGTATCGAGGAAGAGCTGGGTTCGAATGCAGTCTATCGGGGTCGCGAGGCGGTGCCGGTTCGACACTGATGACGGGTGAGTCGCGATGATCAAACGGAATCGGGGACGGCAGTGGCTCGATTGGCAGCGCCGTATGGTGACGGTCGGGCACTATATCGGAGTTGCTGTGTGCCTGCTGTTGCTCGTCGTGTTAGTCTTTGGTGACATGGGTCTCCCGCGCTACTTCTCCATGCGTGAGCACGCCCAACAGCTGGATATGGATCTTCAGGAATTACAACGAACGACCCGCACGCTTCGAGGGGATATCGATCGTCTGGAACACGATCCGGCGAAAATCGAACAGCTCGCGCGCGAGCAGCTTGGCTACGTGCGCAAAGGTGAAACCGTGTATCAATTGGTTCCATCACCATCACAGGAGCGGCCACGCCCGTAGTCCCATGAAGTTTGGCACCGTTGCGATTATTGGACGACCGAACGTCGGCAAATCGACGCTGCTCAATCGATTACTTGAGCAGAAGATTGCCATTGTCTCGGACAAGCCACAAACGACGAGGACAAGAATTCTTGGGGTTGTGCATGCACCGGGTGCGCAGATTGCCTTGCTCGATACGCCGGGGTTACACAAACCGCAACATTTGCTCAATCGTCGCATGGTTCGTACCACGGTTGACGTGCTGGAAGAAGCCGATATCGTGTACGTGTTGATGGACACGACGAGTACTCCTGGCCCCGGCGATCTCCTGGTCCTCGACCATGTGAAAGGAGCGGTCAGGAAGCGTCCACGCCCGATCATTCTCGTATTGAACAAGGTGGATTTGGTCAACAAGCTCAAGTTACTGCCCGTGATGGAAGCCTATGCCAGGTTATTCGAATGGACGGACGTCGTGCCGGTTTCGGCTGAAACTGGCGATAATGTCGATCGGTTGTTATCCGTGACGGTGGCCCATCTTTCAGAAGGAGATGCGGCATATGATGCAGATACGGTTACCGACCAATCTATGCGAACCTTGGCGGCCGAAATGATTCGTGAGAAGATTTTGCTCCAAACCTATGAAGAAGTGCCATACTCGGTTGCCGTAGAAATCGACGAATTTGTCGAGGAGGGGAAGTTGGCCCGTATTAGTGCGACGGTGCTGGTCGAGCGAGAGTCGCATAAGGCGATCGTGATCGGGAAGCATGGCGAGAGACTCAAAGCGGTGGGGACCGATGCGCGACGTGATATGGAACAGATCTTTGGAATGAAGGTGTTTCTACAGCTGTGGGTGAAAGTGCGGGAGTCGTGGCGAGAAGATGAGCATGCCCTCATGGAACTAGGTTACTAACGGGATTGTGATGCAGCCGACGGAACGTACGACAGAACTGAATCCGATGGATCCGCGCCCTCGCTCAGGGGATAAGGACCTCCTCCGCGACGCGTTGCGTGATCAGGCTGATCGAGGCAGGACCAAATCCGACATCGTGCTGTTGTCGGTGCAACGGCTGCTGCACCGAGGTGCGATCACCAATCTTGCGAAGATGCTGGGCCGGATGCATCAGGCTGATGTGGCGCGAGTCATTATGCATCTGTCGTCCCCCAAGGAAAAGCGGGAAGTTTTCGAACTGGTGCGAGGCGAGTCGAAGCGAGGGCAGGTGCTCAGCGAGCTCGACAGCGACAGCATCAATCAGGTGCTGGCGGACCTGCTGCACTCGGATATCGCCTGGTTGATCAAAGACCTCGGTCCAGACGATGCGGCCTACCTCCTTGGGGTCCTGCCGGAAGAACGGGCCAAAGAGATTCTCTCGCTGATGCGAGAAGAGGACTCCATGGAAGTTGCCGACTTGCTGAAGTATCCGAAGGGTACGGCCGGCGGCATCATGACGACGGAGTTTCTAGCACTTTCGGAAGACGCGATGGCACAAGAGGCGATCCAACGCCTCCAATTGGCGACGGACGCGGAAATGGTGTTCTACATTTATGTGACCGACAAGGATGAGCGCCTGGTTGGAGTGCTCTCTCTGCGGCGGCTGCTGACGGCCCCTCCCGCGACGCCGTTGAAAAACATCGCCACGCGAGATGTGATTAGTGTCACGGTCGATATGGACCAGGAAGAAGTCGCCCGTCAAGTGGCGAGTTACAACCTGCTTGCGATCCCTGTTATCGATAATGATAACAGATTAGTCGGTATTATTACGGTTGACGACGTCGTGGACGTGATCAGGGAAGAAGCGACCGAAGACATGCTCAAGATGGCCGGCGCGATTGAAGAGGACTCTGTTTCAAAATCTTCTAGTGTGGCATCGGCAAAGCACCGGCTGCCGTGGCTCTTTACAAATCTTGTCGGCAGCTTGTTGTCCGGCGCGATTCTGTGGGAGTTCAGGTACACGCTTCAGGAAGTCGTTGCCATCGTGAGTTTTATTCCGGTCATTGCCGCGATGGGGGGGAATGTAGGTCTCCAGTCGTCGACCCTTATTATCCGAGGATTGGCGACAGGGCTGATCGAGCTGACGGATGTGCGTGCCGTATTTTTTCGAGAAATCAAAGTCGGACTCCTGATGGGGCTTGCCTGCGGCGTGATTCTCACGCTCGTCGGCTGGATTTGGCATCAAGGGTTTCTCGGCATGGTCGTGGGTCTGTCGTTGATTATCGCGTTCATGGTTTCGACCAGTATGGCGACGTTTATGCCCATCATGCTGAAGCGAATGAAGGTGGATCCTGCCGTTGCAGCCGGCCCCTTTGTGACGACGGCTAACGACATCACGGGCATTACTATTTATCTTTCCTTGGCCACTCTGTTCATGGACTACCTTCGTTAGCAGAAGCCGTAAAGCGTGCAGCGTGAAACGTCGAACTGCCGAGCTCTCTTCTTCGAGGACCGTTCATATGGTCAGATTCATGTCTCACGGATCTCTCTCATGCCGCTGATCAAAACGATTGCCATTACCCTGAACAGCCGAAAGTGGGGCGATGCCGATCGGATCGTGACGTTCTATACCAAGGAGCGAGGAAAGGTTCGTGCGATAGCGAGGGGGGCTCGTCGGATGAAGAGCCGCCTCGGCGCGTCGCTCGAACCGCTCATGATCTGCCATCTGAACTTATTTGAAAAGTCTGGCGATTCACTCTATCGAGTGTCTCAAGTCGATCTCGTGGAGCCGTTCATGCCGTTTCGCGAAGACTTAACACTGATGACTGCGGCCGCACGGATGGTCAACGTGGTGGGTGCGGTCACGCCGGACGGCGACCCGGACTCGCAGCTCTTCGAGACGCTCGCACTGGGCTTGCGCACGTTAGTGACGAGCCAGGACCCGGCGTTGACGGCGCTATTGTTTCAGATTCGGTTACTCGGGCTTATCGGGTTTCGCCCTCAGACCGAGCACTGTGTTGCCTGTGGTAATGGCGGGTTAAAGGGAGAGCCGCAGTTCTCGCCTCTCTCTGGAGGCTTGGTCTGCGAAGTTTGTGCTGCGCGCCAGACGTTCCGCTGTGTGCCGCTCTCGCGAGGGAGTCTCGCATTTCTTCAGCAGGCCTTGAGGCTTTCGCCAGCGATGGTCGATCGTCTTAAGGCAGCTGGGCAAGTTCGACATGAAGTGGAACATGCAATTGAACGGTACGTCACAGTTGTGGCAGGTAGACAGCTGCCCCCGGTGAATTTTCTGTCCTATCCGTCATGAGTCTGACTCCGATGCCTGCGGTTGAAAGGAATCCCTGAGCATGACAGAGACGGTATGTGAACCAAGAGACATGGCCTGGATTGAGAAGGGTGTGTTGGGTATCGAATGGAATGATGGGCACAAGGCTGTCTATCCCGTGAGGTATCTCCGCCAACAATGTCCCTGCGCAGCTTGTGTAGATGAGTGGTCTGGCGCCCGCCGTTTGCAGCCGGACGATGTGCCTCTGTTGATCATGTTGCAGGATGTGCAGCCGGTCGGACGGTACGCGCTGCAATTCAGCTGGAGCGACGGCCACGACACCGGCATTTACTCCTATGCCCTTCTCCGAAGGCTTTGTCAGTGCGATGAGTGTCAGCCTGTGAAACCTGTTGAATCGAGGAGCCGACGCCTGTTGTGAGATGACTATGCGCAAGCTTGAATCGATAGGATGCGAGAGTCAGTGGGTCAAGGGCATGTATTTTTTCAGGCGCACAGGATGGGCCTGTGTGTTGGTCGTGGTGGCGATCGGATCGGCTCTTGGTTGCAGCGGGATGCCTCCTCTGGAAGAACAAGAACGCCACGTGCGTGCCAACGAGTTGCTGCTTCATCAGCTGACACCACGTGCATTTGTCGGCGGGTGGGGCCTTCCGACATATCAGCATACTGAGTTCATGCAGTTCTTCGGCATGAAAGATGACGAACTGATTCCACGATCGAGGTTGGCAGCTGGGGAACCCCCTCGAGGGTGGGAAGTGCGTATTGAGGCCGGTGATGCGTTGTTTCTGGCGTACCCAGATCGCGGTTGGCTGGTGGTGTTTTTCGAGGAACGGTTAGTCTATCGTGAAAAGTTGACCGCGGCGCAACTCCATGAGCTGGGGCGCAGTTGGCAGCATGAAGATAAGTTTCGTTCTAGGTTCGAGTCGCCGGCCGCTTCATAATTATGATGTGTTCTGTAGGCCTTCCGTGACCCAGCATCCTTTGAATCTGCTTATGGTTTCCTCCGAGGCAGTTCCGTACGCCAAGACGGGCGGGCTTGCCGATGTCGCTGGCGCGCTACCGCTTGAGCTGGCGAAACTTGGCCACGATGTCATTCTCCTCCTCCCACACTACCGGTGTCTCGATGAGTCAGGCCGTTCCTTTCGTCCTGTTTGTCGGCTCCATGTTCCGACATCTCAGGGGTATGTCGACACGGTGGTTGAGGAGGATATCCTATCCGTCGGAGAAGGGAATTGTCGGGTGCGGGTGTGGACGATTCGGAACGAGGCTTTCTTTGACCGGTTTGGTCTGTATCAAGATCGTGGGACTGATTACGCTGATAATCTAGACCGGTTTTCATTCTTCTGCCGCGCAACAATTGAGGCAATAGCCCATCTCCGGACGGCGTGCCGTTGGAATACTCATATTCTCCATCTGCATGATTGGCAAACAGCGTTGTGCGCAGTCTATCTCAAGACGGTGTGCCATGATCGGCCAGAGGTACAGGGAGTCCACACCGTGTTCACGCTCCATAATGTGGGGTATCAAGGTCTATTTCCAGGGGAGCAATTTGAGAAAACTGGGCTGCCCCCGTCGCTGTTTACTCCCACAGGCCTTGAGTATTACGGCATGGTGAATCTGCTTAAGGGAGGAATTATATTTGCCGATTATGTCACAACGGTCAGCCCCACCTATGCGCGAGAAATTCTCACGCCAGAATTCGGTTTCGGGCTTGAGGGTGTGCTCCGCAATCGTGCGGACTGCCTCCTGGGTGTTCTGAACGGTATTGATATCGATCGATGGAATCCGGAAACCGATTCCTATTTGCCGGCCCAGTACTCTGTGGTCGACCGTTCAGGAAAACTGCGGTGCAAGCAGGCGCTTCAGCGGGAGTTTTACTTGCCGGAATCATCGGCTCCGCTTCTAGGCGTCATTGCCCGGTTGACGTCACAGAAAGGGTTAGATCTTGTTGCAGCCATTATTCCGCAACTCATGGCGATGGATCTGCAGCTCGTGATGTTGGGAACCGGGGAGCCTGAGCTTGAAGCGAAGTTTCAGGCGCTTCAGGCACGCTTTCCCCATCGTATGGGACTTCGTATCGGTTTTGATGAAGGACTTGCCCATCGAATCGAAGGTGGAGCCGATATATTTTTGATGCCGTCTCGGTATGAGCCCTGTGGTCTGAGCCAGCTCTACAGCCTCCGCTACGGAACAGTTCCCATCGTGAGAAAAACTGGGGGGTTGGCAGATACGGTTTTCCCGTTGACCGTACAGGCTGGGCGAGCGAATGGGTTTTATGTTGAGGAGGATACGGCAGAGGCTCTTCTCTCAGTCGTGCGTAAAGCGGTTGCGGTGTATCAGGATCAATCAATGTGGGATCAACTGATTGAGGCAGGGATGACGACTGATGTGTCCTGGGCTCGGTCAGGAAGCGCATACGATCGGTTGTTTCTATCGTTAGTGAGAGGAGTAAATTGGCACCCTTGATCGGTATTGAAGATCTCCGGCGTACCATAGCGGACCACGGCCTCCTGCACCGCGTCCAGACAGAAGTCGGTCGTCAACGTGTTGGAGAGACGCCAGGCGAACACCCGGCGACTCGCCCAGTCCGGGACCGCAAACAAGTACATGAAGCCCCGCGCCATCGGGATGTAGGTGATATCGGCGGCCCAGACATGATTGGGTCGCGAGATCTTCAGGTCGCGCAGGAGATACGGATAGACCCGATGGGCCGGATGCCGGCGGCTGAGATGCGGCTTCCGATACAGGGCCTCAAGGCCCATGCGGCGCATCAGGGTGGCCACATGCCGCCGTCCAATGGCGTGGCCCTCCGGCCGTAAGAGATCGCGCAACATGCGCGCACCGGCAAACGGATGGGCCAGATGCAGCTCGTCGATCCGCCGCATCAGCGCGAGCGCCGTCTCTGACACGGGCGTGGGCTGATAGTACGCCGTGGACCGGGCCAGCTTCAACAGCTGGCATTGCCGCCGCGCAGGTAGTGGATGGGTATGATCGATCATGGCTTTGCGCTCCGCAAGCCCGCCTTGGTGAGCGCCCCGGCTAAAAAATCATTCTCCAGGGCCAGTTGGCCAATCTTGGCGTGGAGGGTCTTGCGATCCGGCGTGTCCGCCGTCGGCTTGGTCCCGCCAAACACATCCGCCGCCCGCGCCAGCAATTGTTGTTTCCATTCGGTGATCTGGGTGGGATGGACTCGGAACTGCTCGGTCAATTCCGCCAGCGTCTTGTCGCCTTTGACCGCCGCCAACGCCACTTGCGCCTTAAACGTCGCCCCGTGATTCCGTCTCGTCCTCTTCATCGCCTCGCTCCTTTCGGTTGCCACCCCTGCCTGGGGTGGGTGAAGCCAGGCTACCACTTACCACACTGTCAGAATTTCCGGAGCCCTCTCTGTCCATCAAGGGCTAGGAGGTACTGTGACACAGGGAAGGATATTTTGAGCAGAGTCCAGGTAGGATGTGATGGCCATGTCCAATCCATCTGGCGTGAGCGTCAGTCAGATCGCCACTCAGGTTGAAGCTTTTGACCAGATGTGGATCGAGTTGGTGTCGTTTCCAGATATGGCGGATGGTGACCTGTCAGCCTGTGTGCCGTGGCAGCGTGGTATGGGTGGTCACTTCTACCACTGTGCGAACCGCCTGCTCCGAAATTATCAGGATATACCCAGGGCGGGGGGCCTTGCTTCAATCCTGCACGGCGAAACGCAGAAACCGCTCTTGCTGCAGCTGCACCGTTGGGCAGAAAATCCTCATTTTTCGGCGATCTGCCGACTCAGGATGCCATCAGTGGCTATCTGGATAATTCGGGAGTATCGCACCAATTGCAAGGGGAGGAGCTGTCCGTGGGCTCAGGTGGATCGGGATATGTACTCATCGGGACAGCACGATGAGCTCTGGCCATTCGACTCATATGGATAAACTCTATAGGTCCTACATTACTAATGAGACCGTCAAAGTGCGCGCGTAAAATGTCCTTGCCAGGGGCATTTCCCCAGGAAAACAGGTAATTATCAAGCGCAGACTACGCACTATTTATTTGTCGGCCCAGTAATATGTGAATCGATTTATGAGGCAACACACTAGGGAAGATTAAGAGTAACTTTAATAACGCTCGCATCGAGTTCCGAAAGCAACGCTTTTGCTTGCAGGGAGTAGTAGGAATACTCGGATTGGGGTTGGTAGGTCAGGATGGCCTGGAGGAGATCTTTGGCGATATCCACTCGTTTTGCTTCCACGGCTGCGGAGCCGGCCCGCAGGGAACAGGCTGCAGCCATCGCTTTCACATCCACCGCAAATCGTGCGACAGGGGTTGTTACGAGCTCTTCAAGCTTACCCGGTAGCGGGAGAATAAAACTTTCCTGGGTAAGCGAACCATCTGCAGCGCTTGCAAGGGTCAATGCGTCCTCTCGTAGCTGGTCAATATCTGTCGTGGATTGGCAATGAGAGTAGCTATTCCAGAGACTCATGAAACTTCCGTTATCGATGGCGGCCGCTTGAACTGATTGGCCAGTCATGAGCCCAATCGTTGGAATTAAGATACTCATAAGCACTAAAAGGAGACTCTTCATGCTACCTCGTGACTCATTTTCTAATGGCATTGAAGAAACTTCTTAATCCAATCTTTATGATCCGACACGATAGGACTTATGCAAGCAATAGGCCAAATAAAATAAGAAAAATTGAATCATAAGTTATTGAATACAAATGAAAAATTTAGTTAGTTTGTAACAACTAACTGTGGTGAAGATAACGCACTATGGTACTTTTAGCACAGATACTGTGGTAGGTTACGAGTTGAAGATGCGAACGAGAATACCTGTTCTGGTGGTGGAATTAGTTTTTCGCATGATGTGCTTGATATGCTCTTTCACTGTCTGCTCGGTGATCTGAAGGGCGTTTGCAATCTCTTTGTTCGTCCATCCCTTTGCCAGATGTTCAATGACCGATTGCTCTCGATTGGTCAATTGAAACTTTTCCCTGGCTTGATCTGTATTAAGCTGTTGTCGTCGCGCTAACTCCTCGAGTGTGACCACGAGTCTTGAATACTGGATTCCCCCTCGGTCTGGTAGGCCGAACCCCCGTAACAGGATTGGCTTTTCAGGGTTACCTGCCACCCGCTTGATCTCGAATTGTTCCCAGTCTTTTGCTTCGGTTCGAACATGCAGAGCCTTGATGATCTCTCCGCAGAGTTCTGTCAGCGCAGTTGGCAAGACTCCATGGGCAGATCTCAGACTCCCTCCACCATGTTCTGTTGCATTAATAAGCTTAGCCAACTCCGAGGCCTAACGATTCATATGGAGGAGTTGCATAGCAGCTGAAAGTACAACAATTCCTGAACCTACGCGTTGATCGGCGTGAGTGTCTGTTTGGTCTATGGAGGGTGATGATTCATTCATGGGATAGAAAGACGCTTTTGAAGTCGTAACAAGGATGGCCCTAGACAATCCGTCTGCTTCTGCTAAGGTAACACAGGGGATAGAGAAACGTAACTTTATAGTGGAAATAGTACCTAACACTTTTGGGGGAGTCAACACCCACTTTTGGCGCAGCCAGGCCTACATCATCGGTATTGTCCAAGTTGTTCGCTCTATCTATAGTTCACATGGAATGATGAGTAAAATCGGAAGGGACGGGGATGACGCATGCCTGTTGAAGTCAAGATAATGCAGGAAAACGTGGCGTGCTACCCAGCTCTGAAATGTCCAATGGGACTAAGAACGGAAACACTTTCTATATAGAGGAGGAGCGAAGTGGCACAGACAGGGTGGGAATGGCCAATCACAGATAGCCAGAAAAGTCATAATGAGAGGGCGGCTCTATTGAGGCCAATATTATATGAGATGACGACATCCGTAGAGGCTCAATCCACGTCGACTCATAGTGGGAAAGCGCTCTCCTTGAATATCAGCAGTGGAGGGATGCTAGTCTTAATGGAGCAGGTTCCTGATGTAAATCAGGTATTGAAAGTTTATGTGCCGACACCTCTAATCGTTATAGAGACACCCACGTTGGCTGAAGTTCGATGGGCGCGGCGCGTTCCTTTTTGTCAAGGAACTGATACTGGGCCCTACTTGGTAGGGCTCAAATTTATGTTCTGAATCATATCTGTTCAAGATCGGTTGAAGGCTATCCAATGTATGCGGTAGCGTGGCGCATGGTTTATTAATCTAGACCGGAAGATTGACTGAAAAACTCACACGAAACAGGGCCACCAGATTGGTCGGCCTCAGCCGATACAAGGGGGACAATTTCCGGTAGTATATCTATTCTGCGAAGGTAATGCTGTTCCAATATAAGCTTTTACCGCGTTAGCTTGGGTGGCGGTGACACCCATGACCTCGGTCTCTCTTTCGTGAGTTTCAGGGAAGGGTTCAATCTGTCGGCATTACTTGCCGACGGCGGCAATGGTACCGATGCCAGTCTGTGGTCGCAGGTCAGGATCATCAGGACTTTGCAGGTGCCCTCGCATAGTAATTTAGGCACGAAGTAAGAAAAATGGGTACCTCTGCAAGCTTCCATTCTGGTGCGTAGGATAGGCTGGTGTTAGAGGGTGTGGAAATGAGCAGGTCTCTTTGTTCGAGCATGTCTCACCGAGTATCGTCCTTGATACGTGCGACGGCGAGTACCACCAGTACCGTGACAGACCGTTAAGTAGGGATGTATTGCCCAATTATAATTTGGCTGGCAATGATCGATCATGTCCCAATCGAAACGAATCCGTTTATAATTGAATCGGAAGTTGCGTGTGCCTTGCGTATTGATGGCGACCGGATTGATCAGTGAGTGCGTGGTCGCAGACAACTCCTGCGACAATGGCGCAGGGCGGGCCAGCTGGGGCTCGGACCTCTTAGGTGGATGAGCATACCCATGCAGTTCTTCAGCCTGCGGATGATCCTTGTCATCGAGTGGGGCTCCCTCTAGCTAGGTCACTAGGTTTTATGATCCGTTCATGTTTAGCTTCATTTGATCAAGTGGGGTGCTGGATAGGGCGGTTTGCCAGTGCCGCAACGTGGGTTTGTGCGTAGTCGCATATGAAGCAGCCTGACGGAATATAAGAAATGGAAAAGTGGTATGCAGTAATGGCTAAACCTCGGAGGGAGCAGACGGCTGTCTCCTTCCTAGAGCAAGTGGGTATTGAGACGTATTTCCCGGAAATTAATGAGTGCCTTAGCCTCAAGGGGAGACGATATGTGCGTCGCTCAGGCCTCTTCCCGGGATATTTCTTCGCGAGGTTTGACTGTGACAAGCAGTATCGGACGGTATATTATTGCAGAGGTGTGAAGAAGATCGTTACATTTGGTCAAGTTCCAGCAGAGGTTGAGCAAGAATTACTTGATGATATACGTAGAGGGTTGAGTCGGCAAGATATTATCCCTAATATAGGGAGACCGACCCATGGCGAAGTTGTTCGTATTAGCCATGGACCTTTAGCTGGCGTCGAAGGGATGTTTGACTCTTGCCGATCAGGGGAAGAACGAGTCGTGGTGTTATTGAGGGCGTTATCCTATCAGAGCCGCGCCATAGTAAAGCTTTCTGATATTGAACGGTTTTCACAAGCTGTATAGTAATAGATAAAAGATGGTAGTCGAAGTCATTTCTACGGTATCATCTAAGAGGTATGGCCTCTGATGGGCGGTAGCTTATCTCGCACTTCACTCACCGTTGCTGGGATAATGAGCATATTGCGCAGTATGTCTTTGTCGGTGATTTTCCTGGTAGCTGGAGGCATATTTATTGCATTAACCTCTGCTGTTGCGCAGGATAAGGATACGATGAGGCAGCTCCAAGTTTCATCGAAAGCAGTTACAGGTGCAGCAGACAAAGCGCTTTTGACCGTCACGCCGGAATATATAATTGGTCCCGAGGATATCTTGGAAATTACGGTTTGGAAGAATGCAGATCTCTCTAAGCAGGTGCAGGTACGGCCAGACGGGAGAATCTCTCTCCCACTGCTGGGAGATATTTCTGCGGTTGCAAAAACTCCGGTTCAATTGACAGAGGAGATCTCAACAGGGCTCAAATCGTTTATGGAAAGTCCTACAATATCTATTTTGGTTAAAGAGGTGAACAGTTACCAAATATACGTGCTTGGAGAAGTTAATAAGCCTGGGAAGTATCCCTTGAAGAGTAAGACGACTCTTTTGCAAGGAATTACGGTGGCCGGTGGATTTACATCTATGGCTGCGAGAAATAAGATCGTAATCTTCAGATTTTCTAAAGATGGCGAAGGTTTGACGAAGCTCAAAGCAAGCTACGATGACATTGTAGTCCGTGATGGATCGAGCCAAAATATGGAATTGAAACCTGGGGATCAGATCGTTGTCCCGTCTGAAACAATGGTGGTGTTGCCTACCCGCTAAGTAAGACCCAACTGGAACTTCAATTTTGCAAGCGCCGCGATGGCTACAGCTGGTTAAGAAATAAACTGAGATGTTTGGAAGAGGCAATGCGACGATGAGGGGAAACATCGCTAAGTTGGTTGGCAATATTTTTGTAGCTGTATTGCTACTAGTCGTACTAGCGGGGGCAGGAGGCTGCTTACAGCCCGACGTGCAGTACCGAGGGATGGCTGCTCCTCCCACGGAGTTTCTTATTGGCCCAGAGGACGTCCTGATAGTGACAGTCTGGCGCAATCAAGAATTGTCCAAG
>JBGTMB010000210.1:0-20676 GCA_041743755.1 Nitrospiraceae bacterium
GTTTCTGGTGAGCCCTCGTGTCCGCCGACCTCCAGAAATTTAAATACCTCAGCACATCACACTCCTAGCCCCGCATTGCTCACGAACACTTCTGCGGCAATCGCGATCCGCTGCTATGACAAGGCTTGGGCCAGCGAACTCGGCTCTTGCGCCATCGTTCGCCGCTCTCCTACAATACGCCACCCCGCGAGGCTCTCATGTCTTTCTCGATTCGTTCCTACCTCCGTTGCCCTGTGCTGAGCCTACCGAAGAGCACGTGATTGAGAGGTTGTAAGTGCCGTACTTAGCTCAGGTGCGTTACGTTTTCCCATTTAGACTAAGCCTCCCGGCTGGATTCTTCCGGGTAAAACATGAGGATTCCATGACAAGCGTCCGAGTCTGGTCTGACGTGGCTGCCCGTCACCTCGTCTTGAGGGATCCCAAGGACCGAAAACCGGAACACCGTCGAGCGAAGGTCCGATCTGTGTATTCGGAGGACAAAGTGATCAATCGCACTGCGCACCTTAACTTGGACGATGATCTCTTCCTCGAAGAAGTAATCGACACCGTTGGGTTTACACGAATGGATGTCACATTTGAATGCTCTGGAGATGTCCCACTATCTAATTCCCCGACTTTCGAGGAAATCAGGGAAAAGGCAATCAGGATTGTCCAACGGTTCTTGCGAGCATATCGTACCGTCAGCGAACAAGTGGATGTGAAGGTGCCAAGCAAGAACGAGTCACCCATAGTAGAGGTTGGGGTCGCAACAGACTATATATTTAATAGAAGAGATATAGATGCCGCATTCGCCATAGCCGAGCGTACTTTTCAATGGCTTCCACCAACCCATACAGGGGCGTCGAAGGAACCGCTATCCCCCGAAAAGCTCAATGGTCTCATCACATTGCTCGATCACGGCATAGAGGCGGAGTTGTTTCGTGAGTTACTTTTGGAAGCTAGGGAATTATCTTTCATCCACGGCAATCATCGTTTAGCACTGATCATTGCTCAGACAGGAATGGAGACCTATATCCAATGGAGAGTTATCCATGAATGCAATCAACGAAGCATTGCGTCACTCACGTCCAAGAAAGGAATTGAATTGGATGTTGAAACGGCCATCGCCACGGGCGATCTCCGAAGTGATCTACTTGGCGTCTATATGACGTTTTTGCTAGGACGGTCTGCTAAGGACTGCTCAGAGCATCAAGACTGGTACAAGAATGCTTACGAGCCGAGAAATCAGATCGTGCATCGTGGCCGGGTGAACGTAATGGAGTCGGATGCCAGGAAAGCATTCGAGTCGGTTGTGAAATACTGCGTTTACGCTGATCGTATGCTCATCGAGTCAAGGGGCCAGGCCGTACCCACAAGCAACTCGTAAACCTAAGTCCACCCCGCAATCAGAGGAACAATATTCTCGGGAAGGAGTTATTTCTTGGCATTGGCATGCTCGGCTCCAGCCTTCATCGCTCGAAACGAGATGCGAATCGTGGGGCAGAATAAGTCCGGTTGATCGTGCCCTCCACCAAAATTATTTTAAATACCTAGGTATGTTATGATCCGTCCGCCGTTAATGACTAGGCTTGGCAAACCACTTCCACTCCAGTTGGAGTCACCAGGTCTCTTACGTGAAGGAAACCTGGCTACACTCGGGTCCCTCGGCCTTCTTGAATTCATTCATCGCGTCCATGCGATTCGCGCCTCGCATGACTCCATCTCGATTACCTTGGTAGCAAGACAAGCTAACTGCTGACCCTCTCAAGAGATTTAGAGCCGCAGTGAACTACCTGTCCATCTCGATAAACGGGGTTTACTGGTTCTTTTCCCCTGTGGCCGGGCGTTTAAGATCGATCAGCGTTCGCCGGATTTGCCCTTCAGTCGGTCGGCGTACTCATGAAATTGCGACGACTTTACCAGGCCGCGGGTCAGTTGCTGAATGGTATCGATCAAAGATTCTCGGAACACGGTTTCGACGGCAAAATCCCTGCTTAGACTGTCGGTCATGAGGGTGTCTTTGCTGTGTACCTTCGACTTGAACGTCGCGGTGAGAAGCGGTTGTCCCTCGCGGCCTGTGGCGGTCCCACTGAGCTCCGCATGCCCTTCATAGGTATCCCAGGGTCTAAACAAAAAATACAAGGGTCCGGTGGCATACAAGGTCCTTCGGAGTGCACAATGTCCCTCCGCCTGAAGTTGCGGGATGGCGATTTCAATGAGCACATCATGGCCTCTTGCTTGGTTTTTGTCATCGACCACTTCGACCGACTCAAAAACCTGCGACAACGCTTGCGTCATGCCTGTTTCCAGTTCCGCTCCAATGGGTACATCATAGGTTCCGGCACAGGACACCTCTTGCCTAGACGTGGCGTTCTTGATGGCATCTGGCATGACCAGCGCGGCTGTCAGCGGGGTCTTTCTGATCTTCAGGGTATCCACGGTGGTGTGCAAGGGCAACGAAGTGGGAGCGCAGGATGAGAGCGCGAAACTCAGGACTCCAAACGCCACGATCCATATGGTCCCGGTCATAGTCCAGCCCTCCCTTTGGGCGTCTTGTATGTTAATCTTGTCCGCATGTCAATAATTTCTTCATCATGTACCGCTTCCGTGCCATGCTCCCTCCGTTCGCCGGTCGGAATCCTCACTCCAAATTCGACTCGGTTCATAGAGGGCAGGTCCAATCATTGCGGCCGGTATCTCATATTCTTTTGAAGCCGGAGGAAGTCCCGTCTCACACAAAGAGGCATGGCGACATGATCACATCTCTAAAGAGTTTCTTGCGGCTCCTCTGCACTAAAATTCCCATCTGCTACCATGCCGCTAGACCGGTACGTTATCGTAGCCGAACACTTTGTTGCCTGTGACGTGTAGCACCTTGGCTTTGCGAACATCGCATCATAGATCCGTTGGCTGGCCTTCTCGCGCTCCATTTCAGATACAAAGGTTGAGAGGCTGAGCATTATCTTGTCCAGTGCATTGTCGAGCCTTCGCTCTTGGTCCGTCATGTAGAAGAACAATCGGACGCCAGAGTCGATAATCTGCTTGAAGGCGCAGACAGTCAGACTATTGGAAGTCTTCCCGATAGTTGTTTCACTCTGAGCAATATTGATCAGACGGCTGCTTGAACAGTAGCGTAGGATCTGAAGCCTGCCTCACGCCACTGGCTGACCGAATAGACCGTACGCGATATGCCCACAGGATTGGACGAGGTCGGTCGTCGGAGCCCTTGAAAATCCGTCAGGCGACGACAAGGGTACGACGAGGTCTAATGATTTATTTCCTGGTGACGCAAGCCCGATGGACTCTTCGACCCAAGTTCGAGTCGCCCTTTTCATTGAATGACCCCACCGCATGCTAGAAGGGCTGAAATCAATACACAGCAAGGACTCAACCTAAAAACAGGTAAGGACTATTCCATGCCAAATAATCATAAGAAAACAAGAGGCTTGAATCATAAGGAATTACCCAAGTGCCCCACCGGCATTAAAGGCTTTGACCAAATTACAGAAGGCGGTCTTCCGAAAAATAGAACTACGTTAATTTGCGGAAGTGCCGGCTCTGGGAAAACCCTTTTGGGGCTAGATTTTCTCATCAAGGGTGCGGCCAATTATCACGAACCTGGCATCTTCATGTCCTTTGAAGAGACAGAAGATGAACTGTATAAAGACGTGGCGTCTCTCAGTCTGGATTTACAGGGACTGGTGTCGCAAAAAAAGATTCTGCTTGAACATGTTATTTTGGAGCGCAGAGATATTCAAGAGCTTGACTTTAATCTTGAAGGATTGCTCATTCGTTTGGAACATGCCATTGATGCCATTGGCGCCAAACGCGTTGTTTTAGATTCTATTGAATCTCTTTTTGCAGGCCTCACAGATGCGGGCATGCTTCGCTTAGAGATAAAACGACTGTTCCGATGGCTCAAGAATAAACACGTGACGGCGATCGTGACCGGCGAGCCGGGACAAGGCTCGTATACGCGTCATGGCCTGGAGGAGTACATTTCCGACTGCATTATTTTGCTGGATAACAGAGTGAATGAAGAAACGGCCATCCGTAGAATTCGTGTGATTAAATATCGCGGCTCAAATCATGGAACAAACGAATATCCCTTCGTCATTGACAAAAATGGGCTGTCAGTCATTCCGATCACGTCTGCAGGACTCGATCAACCAGGCACCAGCAAGCGAGTTTCGACAGGAATTCCGTCGTTAGATAAAATGTTTCAAGGTGGCGGGTTTACCAAAGGCAGCACGATACTCATTTCCGGGACCGCAGGCACTGGAAAAACAAGCCTCGCGGCTGCATTCGCAGTAGAACGCTGTACACGTGGAGAACGGTGTCTTTTCTTGTCGTATGAAGAGTCTTCTGGGCAGCTCGTCCAAAACATGAGTTCGATCGATATTAATTTGGCACGATGGGTGAAAAAAGGACTCTTACGGATTGTGTCTACGCGGCCTTCATTTTTTGGCTTGGAGATGCATTTACTTGATTTATACAAGACCATTGAAGATTTCAAACCCCAAGCTGTTGTCATCGATCCCCTGACAAGTCTCATTGCAGAGGGGAGCCAACGTGAAATTCAATCCATGGTGACGCGCATGATCGATCTATTAAAATCCAAGAGCATCACGGGGGTGTTCACCAGTCTTGTTTCTTCAACCGCGCAAAATTACACGAGCGGCGAAGTCGGCGTCTCGTCTTTAATTGACACGTGGCTTGTAGTGAGAGAGCTAGTAGAAGAGGCAGTTAAAAGACGCATTCGTGGACTGTACATCGTGAAGACTCGTGGCATGGGCCACTCCAGTGACGTCCACAAATTGGTGTTGAGTGATGACGGAATTAACATCGTACCAATGAATGCTGCCGAAGACCCCGATCAGAAAAAGAAGGTTGGTAAAGGTTCTGAGAAAGAAAAAATGAAGCTCAAATCAAGAGAGTTAGGGGTCCAGGCCTAGGTCATGGGAGTATTACATCCCACCTACATTGTTGGCATTGGCGGCTCAGCTGGAGCTCTTAACGCCTATAAAGGGCTTTTGGACGGACTGCCGTCTCAAACCAATATGGCCTTTGTCTTTGTGTATCATGTTCACCCCACCGCCAATACTCAGTTAGCGCTCATTCTGTCGCGTCACACAAAAATGCCAGTAATGCTGGCTTCCAACTCGATGCTGATCCAGGCGAATCACGTCTACGTGATTCCTCAGGACGCGGATCTTCTCATTGAGAGCGATGCCTTCAAAGTCGTCTCCCCGCGCACTGGGAGGAACAAACAGATCGATTTGTTTTTGATTTCATTAGCCGAGGCTAAGGGGAATCATGCGATCGGCATTATCCTCTCCGGGTATGATGGCGACGGTACTGAGGGATGCCAGCACGTCAAAGCGATGGGAGGCACAACCTTTGCCCAGGACGTGTCTGCCGAAGTCAACCACATGCCGTGCATTGCTCAGGCCTCAGGCTGTATTGATTTTGTGCTGCCAATCGACAAAATTGCAAAGAGGCTTGCCAAAATTGGTGCGCGCGTCGCGCAAGATTGATGAGTTACGCCGGCGTTACAAAACTCCGCATTCAGGTTGACAGCATGACAGACCGGATCTATGGTCCAACTTTCGCGAACCGCACCGCAATTCCAGTTCCATCAAACTCAATTGCCGGACCAAGGATGCTCAATGATAGGGCAACGCTGTTAAAAGCGTGCGGGTCGTCCTCTACGAAGAGACCGGCAGAAGAATTTGGACGCTGGGTTTCACAAGTGAACTTCTTGTACAGGAAAAGAAACGAACAATACCGCGACATGGAGAACCTTATGGAAGTCCGGGGGCGCGCCCTTGTGGCTGATTCAGGCATAGATATATATCCGGAAATCATCTTCACGCTTAGGTGCCTGGAAAAAGATAGGCTACTTGAAGCTGGAGAACTTTGATCCCCTCGTGGGTGTGGAGGGAGAAAAGAAAATATGAAGATTATTTTTTCGGAATCCATGATGCCTAATCCCTAGTGATAACTGTGCCGCATGGGAGAGAACAGGCTTATTGCTTAAAGTTGGCGCGCACCTGTGTCGTTCTCAGCGGGACGCGAATTGTTGGCCTAAATAAGTCAGGTAGCAGGTGCCCTCCACCAAACTTATTTCGCCCGGTCATGAGCCGCCGTAATTTCGCTTAAACACCCGACACTCCAAACGCCATGTAAAGTTCTAGGCCGTCTGCAGTAGCACGGAGCACAATCTCTTTCCTGAACAGTTCCCGTAGCAGACCGCGTCAGAGCTGGTTTAGTGAAAAGACATCTCGCGCCAACCTACAAGCCTCGATTAATCCAGTCGTACCCTTCCTGATGTGTTGGTACCGGATGGGATGAACATCAATCAGGAACTCGTCAAACAAGGCTGGTGCTGGCTGTATCGGCGCTATGCGCCGGGGAATAAGGAAGCGCGAGAGGCGCGGAAAGAGTTGTGGGCCGATCCGCAGCTGGTGCCCACGTGAATATTGCTGAAGGCATGAGTCCCCACCCGTTGAGACGCTACGTGGGCTTTCTCTACTCATCTCCCTTGCGCCTCGTTTGCTTCCCTCCTATGCGGTTGCGCTCCTGATCATAATCCACGGCGGCGTAGTACAGCACGCGATCGAAGAACCGTCCAAGCAGGTACAGCAGTTCCAGCTCTCCATGCAGTTCCATAGCGCTCTCGGACAGACCTTCCCTCTGGACGAAGTCGCGCACGTGCTCCTTGGTGGAGATGATGGCCCAGGCAAAGTGGCTATAGGCCACGCCCTGCTGGGCACGCGCCTACATTGTTCTCACCAGAATGCGATTCGTCCGCTTAAATAAATCAGATAACGGGGGAGAGTCTACTGAGCGGGATGCACATGTGTATGAGCTCGGCAGACCTGAAGAAATGAGAGGTTGTTTTTCTGATCCGGAAATCCCGACATCGGATACGCACACAACAGGGAGAAGGCGTGTTGGGATGCCAACTCATTCCCCAGTTCCTCCAGACGAATGGCCGCCCGCGTCTTTCCTTCTGCCCATAGCACCGCCCCCATTTCACTAAAAATGCGGACTGGACCTTTCAGAGCGGCCCGTTGAAGGAGGGGCCCAACCGTCGAGATGAATCGTGTCTCATTCGGCCAATCATCCACCATGAAAGCTGATAATAGCTCAACAGCATCGATGTATGTGATCGAGGAGTTGTTTGCCGCCTGCAGGGTATTGCGGAGCTCCTCACGATGTTGTGCCGTCGCTATCACGATAATTGCCCCGTTTTCTTTGAGGCCAGCTGTGATGAAAGCGGACACAGTATCAATCAGGAACACGTCATCGTTGTAAAATTGAACCGCATGGGGTGGAGTCATATATCGTCCCTTAAAAACAACTCCCTAACATATTTAAGCTACCAATTCAAATATTACTATACGCTCCTGCCGCAAAAAGATGCGCCGCGCGATTGCTCCGGTGACGCCACTTCAACCCCGGGTAGAGTTCTGATCTGTCCCCTGTAGCGCGGAGCAGAGTCTCTTGCCTAAACAGTTCCCGCAGCAGACCGCGCCAGAGTTGGGTTATTGAAAACACGTCTCACGCCAAACCTACAAGCCTCGATGAGCTCAAGCGTACCCTCTGATGTGTTGTTACCGGACGGGATGAACATCAATCAGGAACTCGTCGAACAAGGCTGGTGCTGGCTGCTCGGCGCTATGCGCCTGGGGATACAGTGCTGGAAGGGCTAGAGAAGGAAGCACACAGGCGCGGAAAGGGTTGTGGGCCAATCCGCAGCTGATGCCCAAGGAATATTGCGGCAGACATGAGTCCCCACCCGTTGAGACGCTACACGGGCTTTCTCTACTTATCTCCTTTGCGCCTCCCTTGCTTCCCTCCTATCCGGTTGCGCTCCTGCTCGTAGCCCACGGCGGCATAATACAGCACGCGATCGAAGAACCGACCGAGCAGGTACAGCAGTTCCAGCTCTCCATGCAGTTCCATGGCGCTCTCAGACAGACCTTCGCGCTGGACGAAGTCGCGCACGTGTTCCCTGGTGGAGATGATGGCCCAGACGAAGTGACTGTAGTCCACGCTCTGCTGAGCGCGCGCCGCACCCAACTCGGTGTAACGCCGCTCCAACTGGGCCTCGCCCTTATCCATGTCCAGCAGCCACTCGCTCAGATTACGGTATATCTCGCGGGTGCGGGCTTGGAGTTCGCTCGCCGGGACTTTGCTCAAATCGCTGCACCGTGGAGAGTTCCATACCTTCTCGCTGAGATCGCGGGAGAGCTGTTCGATGTGATTCTCGATCAGTTTCACCAATCGGACGGCCAGCATGATGCACCTCCAGGTAAAACAAGCAATCGCGTAGGTAAATTCGTTGAACCCTAATTCTCTGTGAGACATTACTAGATAGATGGCACCAACGTCAATCACACGTCGGTCAAAATTGGTTGGTGCCGATGGTATCGAAATTATGCGACTGGGGACACGGCTCGGACGGGTTAGAACGCGAATCGCAAGAGTGGGCTCCCGTGTCAGTCCAAGGGTATTTCAAAATATGTGGAAGCCCCCTCGGTTTGGCTCCACGTCCGGACACGATGGCGTGATACCTCTGATCTGTACTGAGTGGAATATTCACCCTGTATGGCTAGGGATAGAACCCCCTAACAGGGTCCCACATGCGAACGGTTTTTCTTCTGTTATCTCCGATACTTTGAAGTATCGCCCGGCGATCCTCTCCAGGCAAAAACTGAGCCAGAATCTATTCAAGATTATTTCACACGCAGTCGCACATAAACTCTTGCGCTGTCGTTCAGACCCTTCTACAATCCCTCTCGGCGAGGCCTCTATGCCCTTCTTCACTCACTCCTACCGTCGCATCCATCGTATAGCGTTATTAGTTGTGTGCCTACTCAGTCTGAGCTCAATGGTGAGCGCTGACAGTCTGTGGAGTGGGGCATGGGCTCTGCGTGAGCCTCCGCAAGGAGGTCGCCTCATCATGACCGTAGAGGAGGTGGACACTGGATGGAACCTGACCTACAAGGTTGTCGGCCCGGATGCGCCGGCCAGTACTGTCTCGACCATCCAGACACCGCTCAACGGCAAAGAGGTTCCTCTCTTGGTCAATGGCAAACCATCTGGCCAGACGATGGGAATAAAAATGATCGACCCGCACCGCACGGTCACTGTCTTGAGGTTTAAAGGGAAGGAGACCGGTGTCTCAAAGGCGGAAGTCTCACCCGATGGCAAGGTCCTCAAGATCGAGACCGATTATGTGAGCTCAAACCCCATCGGGAAAGAAGTTCAATATTGGGACAGGCAGTAAGTACTCTCGCCTTGCCGTGAGATCAATGACTGCGAATGTATCCAATACTTCATGTTCATTCGGAGTTGTGCTCAAGACCTCAAGAGAAGCAGAATTAGGTTTTCTCCACTCCCTCCAGTCGTTGGTCGTCACACTTGTCATCTGTTTCGCAGCCCGATGCAGCCATTTGGGCTTTCGTGTGGCGAGGTCTCGCTGGATCGCTCTGATCGCCTTGTGAGTCCCCAGATGCACGTTCGCCGTCTCCCCAACCCATCGAGTACAGGAGATGGGCCTCATCTCGTTTTTTTTCGGCAGTGTGGCCAAGTTCAATGCGCGAGCAGTAGGGGGAGAGCCGTCGTACAAGCCAGCCACCTTGTACCCGCACAAAATGATCTTGGCCCCGAACAGCCTGATCCAATATAGACTGATAGAAGATGGTGTCGGGTCCATCGTGCGCTCCTGCCCACACACAGGCGGAGAGCTCCAAGGCTTTGGCCTCACGGGCAATCTGACCCCCTGCCAATCGGCCAACGCGATGAATCGCGGGCACCCCAGGCTTCCCAACCCTGACACCCGTCGCTTAAGGCGATACGGCAGACCAGATTCCGGCATCAGATGATCGAGAGCTATCCTCACACTGTGAGGAACAGCCCCCTTCACTGGCGGCAGCGCCTCCATGTTCTCCCAAAACTTGACTGGGTCACGGAGTGCATTGGTGGCAATGCCTCGCAGCCATTAATGCTCCTCGGCCAACACAAACGGTTGGCCTCCAGAATTCAACCCTTCTGTGTTGCCAGTCAGCAGCGCGTCACAGGCAGCCTTGGGCTTGATCGCCGGCTGCTTCGTATCGGCAGCCAACGTAGCGCTGCCGGCTAATCGAACCAGATCGTTGGTGTGTGGGTGTGGATAGACCTCGTCAAAATCATTGGCTCCCAAAACTAAGCGGCCTTCACTGTCGCGCCATGTTCCGAATTTCTCGACGTGTGCATCGCCAATTGCCAAGAGCAGCGGTACCGTGACGACATCACGACACACGTCTGGCCACACCTGCACCCATCGGTAAAATGTCGATCGGAAATAAAGAAAGGCATCCCGTTTCATTCTCTTGTGCTTGAGGGCAAGATCGCTGGGGACAAGTTGGATCTGCTTCGCCAACCAGGTCTTCATCAGCATGACGGCAGTCGGGTGAACTGGCCTTGCACGGAGCGCACCAACAAAGCTTGTCTATCGAACAGGCAAAAGGATACGTCAACACGCTAGAAAGATCGACCTGGCTGTCCCTACCAACTGAGTGGTCACATGTGGACCTGCCCCTCGCTCAGTCCGGTAAGGGCACATCGGCAATGATGCGTCCATTCTTACGTCAATCAGACATCACGCCATCTCTCAGTAGCCGGTGGCACCTGTTCAATGCTAGGATTCAGCGTTTCGCATGCGTTGACCCGACGCAAGAGAATAGATAGTTGGAGGATGTCAGTTGGCTGTCACATCTTGTCCCGGCATGAAGCGGTACAGGATCAGCGTCAAGAAGGGAGCGTATGAAAACGTTTCAGTTGCGACAAAGCATTCATTATGATCTGATGATCGCCGCGGGCACGGAACAGGAAGCGATTCTGAAGGCCGGAGGGATCCCGTTGACTCAGTGGGAGACCGAAAAGACCGAAATCACAGCCGAGTTAATCGATGAAACGGAAGAAATAGACGATTACTGACGCCCACAGTGCGGACTGTTCTCGTCTTGGCTCTGTTCTCTATCCACGACACTCACGCGAGGCAGAGGTTGTGGCGTCAGTCCTTTTGACAGGCAACTTTCCACACTATGTGACCAATACTGCCGGGCACGACTGGTAACCACTTACCAACCTGGGAATTGGTATACACCACGGTTCCGCTTCCCATATTTCCCGAGTACTCTTTGAGCCCAAGCGATCGACTGCGCTCCGCGACGCAGTCGAATTCCCATTCTTCCTTGTCACTTAAAAACCTGACGCCCCCCACCGTTTGTACCGTCTTATAATCGAAGAATTGCCACATCTTGACCAAATTGCTGTTACGACGTATGGTGGCGGGATCCACATAGACCGTCTTCCCTGCCTCGTCGCGGTCACTCACTTTCACCCACTCCGCATACGCAGCGCTGCTATTCAGAATCAGGAGTGTGAGAACGATCAGTCGTACCATGTGAATCCCTCGATCAGCCGAGATCTCTTGTGTATCTTCCAATGTCTATTCCCTTGACGGATTATTCGTATCGATACTCTGAGCAGGAGCCGTTGTATACCCATTGGTCTTTATCTCGACTCCGGGCGGCAACGTCAATCTGCATGGCACCCATCGAGTTGGCCGATGCGATGTTGTACCACAGTATACACGCACATCATCCTGATCCTGTAATATGCCCCGTCGGAATTCATCGGATGCTCCGAGGTTGTTCGATGCAGTGCCTTGGGCTATGCCGTTCTCGTATCATTGCCTCACCGAGGCATCGCATTTTGGGGCGCCCTGCTTGTTGGCAAAGAGAAGGCGGCCTTGTCAGAACGCAGTGACGGAGGAGACCAGGGCGAGGGGTATGGTGGGAGCGATTCCCGCGAGCGTATACAGGGCACGAGTTGACGAGCTATTTGACTTTGCTGCCAGTACAACCACTTGGATGTCAACGTAGAGATGTGGGAGTACCCTTGATGATCGCCTCCCCTCCATTTCGCTCACAGAGAGTATGCGATGCGTGCCGCACAGGTCTTTGTCCTTATCGCTGATACACCACTGTGACCCTGGCAAGAAAATCAATAAGTTCGGCGATATGGCGGCGTATTGCGCTCAAATCTTCTCTTGCTGCCGCTTGCTCCAAGGCCGCCCCCATCATACTGATGGCGTCGAAGCCATACCCACCTCCGTCCCCTCTCATCCGATGTCCTATGATTTGAATCTGGACCAGATTACGTTCTTGCAACGCGGTTTCGAGTATCTGTACATCACGGCGACGATTTTCTAGAAACCCCGGGATAATTTCTTCAAGCCCTTGGTCGACATACACGGTGATGATGTTGTCAGCGCTTCTGTCCGGTCCCGTCGTCATGATATATGCCGTCCTTTGCAAGCCCGGAGAACCTCCAGGAGGGTGTGTTTCTTGATGGGTTTTGTCAGATGAGCATCGCAGCCGGCATCGAAAATCTTCACTCCGTCCTCTTTCAGCGCCTGGGCAGTCAAGGCAATCACCTGTACGGGAAAGAGGTGATGCTCTTGCTCCCACGCTCGAATGGCTCGTGTCGCCTCATAGCCATTCATCACCGGCATTTGCATATCCATCAGGATGAGATCGTAGTCGCCGGCCTTGAATCGCTCCACCGCGATGGCGCCGTGATCCGCGATATCGAGGCAATACGGGGTCTGTTTCACATAGGCACGGATGAGCATCTGATTGTCTGTAGAATCTTCCGCCAGTAAGATGCGAAGCGCCTTGAGTTCAGTTGGAGTTGTGGACGCCACTGATAAGAACCCAGCCGTCTGTTGAATCCCCTTCGCACGGTCGAAGGCGATGCTGATGGTCTGCATCAGATCTGATCTCCTGATAGGCTTGATCAAATAACCGCCTAGTCCCATGTCGTAGGTGCGGGCGATATCGTCGGCCCAATGACGAGAGGTCAGCATCACAATCGTCGGTCCTTGAGAAGGGTCGGCCCGTTTCATTTCTTCGGCAACGTGAAACCCATCCATCTCCGGCATGCGACAGTCGAGAAGCACAAGCTGGTAGGGTCGCGACGACTCAGCAGTTCGCCGCCATTCTTCGATGGCGTCGTGACCGGAGGCAGTATCCGTCACCTCCGCACCCAAGGCGGCCAAGGATTCGTGAAGGATCAAGCGGTTGATGGCATGGTCATCGACGACAAGGGCTCTGATCCCATGAAGATCGAGCGGGATGTTGTTACGGGTGGGGGTCTGGCCGGATGGCACCGCAAGCTGCACGCAGCAATGAAAAGTGCTGCCCTCTCCTAGGGTACTCTCGACCCAGATTCGTCCCGCCATGCGTTCTGCTAATCGCTTTGAAATGGCCAACCCTAACCCGGTGCCCCCATACATACGCGTTGTCGAGGCGTGGGCTTGCGTAAAGCTTTCGAATATGGAGGCAAGCTTGTCTGATGGAATGCCGATCCCTGTATCACTCACAGTAAATCGAATGGCGCCAAGGGAGGAGATTTCAGGATCCGGCTTCACCCACACCATGACGGACCCGCTGTCGGTGAATTTAATCGCGTTACTGATGAGATTCAAGATGATCTGGTGGAGCCGGTGAGGGTCTCCAATCACCGCACAGGGGACATCAGGGGAAATATGACAGGCAAGTTCGAGGCCTTTTTCATTGGCCCGCAGGGCGAGAATCTCGATGGCCTTTTCAATCAAATCGCTCAAGTCAAATTCTGTTGATTCAAGTTCCAGATGGCCGACCTCGACTTTCGACAAGTCGAGAATGTCGTTGATCAGATTTAATAGATTTCCTCCGGCACGGCGGAAAATGCGCAGGTATTTTCGTTGCTCTGATGCCAGATCTGTTTCCCATAAGAGATCAGCCATACCGACAATGGCATTCATGGGCGTGCGGATCTCGTGACTCACGCTGGCAAGAAATTCATTCTTGGCTGCACTCGCCTTCTCTGCTTGCTCCTTTGCCTGGCGAAGGGCTTTCTCCGACTCCCGACGTTCCATAGATTCCATCGCGAGCGTCACCATCATGGCTAATGATGTGGCAACAGTCATTTCATTGCTGGTCCATGTGCGGGGTGAGCCGAAGCTTTCATGACACAAGACGCCCACCGTCTTTCCTCTATGCCTGATCAATGCATCGAGCCTTGCGCCGCTTCCACATGGCGTGAGATGCGACGATGAACGTTCAAGGGTACGTGAATCTAAGTGGGCATCGAGGGCCGCAGTCGCATGTTCTTCCCGATCCAACGCCTGAAGGTACGACGGGAATTGGTCGGCCTGGAGAACAGCTCCAGCACTGTGCTGACAAGTAGAAGACTCATACAGATCCTGCAGCTGGATCGTTGAGCGATCTTCCCGGAATAGCCAGATGCTGGCGCGTTCGACCGCCAACACACGGCTCGCTATCTCGGTGATAGCCTGAGCCGCAAGGTGAAGTTCTCCTGAGATAATCGCCTTGCTCTGAGTCAATTCGAGCAACCCGGCCTGATACTCCTCGAATAAACTGACACGCCGGCTTTCTTGTCCGGCAATTCGCTCATTGAGATGCGTCATCAGCCGCTTCCGCTCGACGGCTGTACGCAGAGAACGGTAGATTGCGCCTCCATTGTATGGCCCCTTCAACACATAATCCTGCGCTCCACTCTGAACGGCTAACATCGCAAGTGGTTCGGCATTCGGGTCTGTGAAGATCACGACCGGAAGCTCCGGCGCCCGCGCGTGCACGCGCGCGAGCGTGTCGAGGCCAGCGCTGTCTGGCAGGTTGAGATCCAGGAGTATGGCATCAAACCGCCTGACGGCTAGAGATGAAAGTGCGACTGACAGCCGATCCGCATGCTCGACCAGAATGGGAGGATTCGTGAAATTAGTGAGTGCCTCTCGCAGCAGAGCCATTTCCTGCGGGTTATCCTGGATGACGAGGACGACCATAGAACGCGTTCTCCTTCGAGCTCCTCTAACAGATGCCTAACCCTATTTCACGGCTTCCGGGAGTTAACCGCTCCCGTATGGCTGAGAATAGCTTCCAGCAAGGCAGATTTCTTGATGGGTTTGGCCAAGACGCCATTGCATCCAACGGCTTTGATTCGTCGCTTGTCTTCAGGGTACGCGTACGCCGTCAACGCAAGAATCGGAGTCGGCGGAATGCCCTGTTTCATTTCCCATTCCCTGATGGTCGCAGTCGTGGTATAGCCATCCATCACCGGCATGTGGATGTCCATCAGGATCAGGTCGTAGCGGCCGACGGTCACCATGTCACAGGCAATGCGGCCATTTTCTGCGATGTCCACCTTGTACGGCGTCGCTTTCAGGTAGGCCTTGACCAAGAGCTGGTTATCCGTCGAATCCTCCACAACGAGAATTCTTAGCGCCCGGTGATCCACCAATGCCACGGGTACCTCAGCCTGCCTTGGCAACGGAGGCAACCCTTGCGTTCGTCTATGAGCGATCGCGAGTGCGCGGCGAAGCTCGGACCGTTTAATGGGTTTCTCCAAATATCCGGCCAACCCCAGGTCATAGGTGCGAGCGACCTCACCGGACCGGTGCGTGGACCCTCCGAAGTCCGATGTGAGCATCAAGATGGCCAAGCCATGTAGGGACGGATCCGCTCGAATCCGTTCGGCAACCTCGAAGCCGTTGAGATCGGGCATGCGGGAATCCAGCAGCACAAATTCGTATGGCTCGCCAGCCTCCCTCGCCCGTTTCAGTTCAGCCAACGCGGTCAGACCATCCGGTGCTTCCCCTGCCTGCATGGCCCAGGCGGTCAGAGCCTCCCGAGCGATGAGTCGGTTCGTTGCATTATCATCTACAACCAGCACGCGAAGGGCGTTCAAGTCCGTGAGGGCGGAGAGTGCGGCTTCCGGAGACTCAGGCTCAACGTCGAATCGCAGCGCGCACGAAATGGTGCTTCCTTGGCCAACTCGACTTTCAGCCCAGATGCGGCCGCCCATCAGGATGGCGAATTGCTTGCTGATAGCGAGACCCAGACCCGTTCCGCCGTATTTGCGCGCGGTGGACACATGCGCCTGCGTGAAGCTTTCGAAAATCGATTCCAACTTATCCGGAGGAATGCCGATTCCGGTATCTGTGACAGAGAACAGCAGCGCGCCCGGTTCTGAGATCTCGGGATTCGGCACCACACGCAATTCGATGGAACCCTGGTCGGTGAATTTGATGGCATTCCCGACCAGATTCACCAGAATCTGGTGGAGACGGGTTGGATCACCGTAGAGGAATCGAGGGACCGCAGGGGATACGTAGCACGTCGGCTCTATGTTCTTATCTCGCGCCCGCAAGGCCAGTAGGTCGATCACATTGTCAATCACGTCCTGTAGATCGAAGTGGATACGTTCCAGCTCAACTTGCTTTGCTTCCACCTTAGAGAGATCGAGAATATCGTTCAACAGGGTCATGAGGTTCTGGCCGGCATTTCGGAAGATGCGGACATATTTACCCTGTTCGTCGGTGAGAGAAGTCTCCCCCAGCAAATCGGCCATTCCGACTATCGCATTCATCGGCGTGCGGATCTCATGACTCATGTTGGCCAGAAACTCGCTCTTGGCCCTGGTGGCTGTCTCTGCCGCGTCTTTCGCCTGGAGCATAGCTTCCTGAATCTGCTTCCGCTCCGTAATCAGTTCCGTGAACATGATGATCCCGCCTATGGCGCCGTGTTCGTCATGCCAGGGACGCACTTCCCACCGCAGCCAGTCGGTGCTACCGTTTGCGCGCACGAAAAGATCCTCTTCCCGCCGCTCAATCGCACCGGCCAGGCATCGTTGATAGATATCCTGCCATTCCCTCATGTCACGGATTTCAGGAAACACGTCATAATGATGTTGCCCGATGATATCCCGTTCGCCAAGCTGATAATCCTGATACCAGCGCTGACTGACAGCCACATACCGAAGCTGCTGGTCGAGCATCGCAACAGCGACCGGTGCGTGTTCGACAAAGGACTGGAACAGCGACCGGCTATGTTCAAGCGACTGCACTACTCGTTTGCGCTCCTGCTCCGCCGCAATGCGCGAGGCAAACGCCTGCAAAGTGGGGATCGCCAGTTTCCCGTCCGGCATCGGTTTGTTGTCCATGAGGGCAATATGCCCGATCACCCGGCCCGTCTTGTCCGTGACCGGTACCCCGCAATAACTGACAACCCCAAAGTCGGAGATCAAGCGGACATGGGGATAGATCGCGTGAAGCCGATCCGGATAGTGAACGGCCTGTCCTGTTAACACTGCCTCGCAAGGGCTGCCCGTCGGCACCGCAAGCGGCTCGATGAACGCGCCTGCCCTCCACGCTGCGATGGACCGAAAATGCGTGCCGTCAGCATCCCTCTCAGAAAGATAGGCGAACTGGACATTGAATGCCGTGGCCATGCGACGGACCAAGGAGGAAAAAAATTCCTCACCTGTCTGTGTGGCAACTCCTTCGACCACCGCCAGCAGCGCGTCTTCTCGCTTTTTTCGTTCAGTGATGTCATTGGTCACGGCTAACTGTTCGGTGCACCCGGTGACAGGGTTTCTCAAGGGCACAGCATGGGTCTCCATCCACCGGCTGGATCCTTTGAGACCTTGAATTTTAAACTGGAGCGTTCGCTCGTGACCAGCTATCACATCGTCAAGCATGCTCACGAACGCGGCGCGATGCTCAGAGGCCACCAGGTCGAACATTGAAAGACCGATCGCGTCCTGCTCGTTGTACACCTCAATGAATCGTAGTCCGACAGGATTTATTTGTAGCAATGTTCCATCGGAAGCCACGCGGGTGATGCCGCTAGGTCCTGTGCTCAACATAATCATGTTGAGCAATTCCTGCTCCCCCCGTTTCTTAGCCACTTGCTGAAATGCGGTCACGTCTTCGCAGGCAATGAGCGCGACTGGAGTGTCCGCGCCGCGCGCTATTCGAACGGTCTCACTGACCCAGGTCGTCGTTCCATCCTTCTTCACCATCCTGAATGTCCACCAGGCGGTGCTGGAGGGATGGCCGAACGCTTCAGCCAACTTTCTGACGACCGCATCCGTGTCCTCTTCATAAAAGACCGACAAGATAGAACGCCCGACCAGTTCTTCCGGCGTGTATCCCAACTGTGTCGCACCAAAACTGTTGGTGGAGAGCACCGTGCCTTGTTGATTCACAGTGAAATGCATGAACGGAGTTTCGTCATAGAGGGCACGGAACCGTTCCTCACTGTCGCGCACGGTCTCTTCCATGCGCTTCAGGTCCGTCCTGTCGCGTAGGAGAGATTGATGGGCAGCCGCGAGCTCTGTCGTACGGTCGGCAGCGCGCGCCTCGAGATCCGTCAACAGCCGTTTCCGTTCAATGGCAGTGCACAGGGATCGGGAAAGTAGCGCTCCGTCGTACCCCCCCTTCACGACGTAGTCCTGAGCTCCGGCACGAATTCCATCCAGCGCCAGCCGCTCGTCATCCATGCCCGCCATAATCACCACCGGCATCCCCGGCGCCGACGCTTGCACACGTGCGAGCGTATTGAGGCCGGTGCTATCGGGCAGGTTGAGATTCAAGATAATCGCGTCAAAATGCCCCGCAGCCAGACAGGTAGATGCAGCTGACAGCTGATCCACATGCACCACCCGAATAGGGATGTTTGTGACAGCAGAAAGGGCTGTTCGCAGCAGGATCATCTCCTCCCGGCTGTCCTCAATGACAAGGATGATCATAGGTCGCTTTCCACTTCACGCTCCTCTGATAGGAGGATGGGCTACTCACATACCCGAATCGACGCAATGGGGTTCTTGACTAACTTGAAGATCGCTCTCACACCGGAATCCAGGTTTCGTGTGAGACAGCAATGGTTTCTGTAGCCTGAGAGCGAATCGTTTTTTAGACCTGCGTGAAGCGATGGACAGACCTTGAGGCTATAGTTGAAGACCGTCAGCATGTCGATTGTGTTGCGGCTTCGCCACTGCACCAAGGAGCGGCCACTGCAACCTACCCCACGATGCGAGGGATCTTTTGCATTGCTCAGACGCCAATTCACGATAACCCAACAGCCGTCAACGACCCAGACAATTCGTCATTCACGCGGCCATCGTCTGATCGCTGTCATGCGAAATGCAAATTGAGTCCTTACGATTTTATCGCCCTCCGCAGTCAACTAGAGCGGAGGAACGGCTGGTATGGGATCGTACAGAGGAGAGCGAATCGTCAATACACGTGAATTACGAGGTGTAGCGGAAACTTGCGAGATTTAGCAGCATGACACTTGTCACCTCACGCCCGTCGCGCGAAACATTAATCACTTACGTGCAAGCACACTCTGAGGATCGTTTGATCGTATACGCAGGTGACTCCGAGTAGT
Source organism: Nitrospiraceae bacterium (assembly GCA_041743755.1). GTDB lineage: Bacteria > Nitrospirota > Nitrospiria > Nitrospirales > Nitrospiraceae > Palsa-1315. The sequence goes on from JBGTMB010000210.1 coordinate 19,272, forward strand.
CGGCTCGATTGAGACATGGAGCCGCCCCGCTTGAACGCCGGCGTGCTACGTGTCACGTGTGTTGGGGACAAGAGAGAGAGTACCGGCTTGTTTAGCCCGATTGCGGCCTTCTTGCTTCGCTTGATACAGCGCTTGATCCGCCGCCTTGATCAAATCGGTGGGAGAGTTATTCCGGCTGGGGATCGTACTGGCGAAACCGGCGCTGATGGTGGTGCAACCACCATCGGGGTGCGTAATGCCGAGGTCCTCAATTCGTTGCCGAAGCGTTTCCGCCACCTGCGCCGCTCCTTCCGTACGGGTGCCGGGAAGCACGACCACGAATTCGTCTCCGCCATACCGAGCGACCAGGTCTCCTGGCCTGTTGACGGCCCCCGAGATCATGGCGGCAACCTGCCGGAGGCATTCGTCGCCCGACGTATGCCCGAGGGTATCGTTGTAGGATTTGAAACGATCGATGTCGAGCATGATCAAAGAGAGTGGCGTCAATTCGCGGACTGCACGACGCCATTCCTGGTCCAGGAAGTCGTCAAATTGCCGGCGGTTCGTAATGCCGGTGAGGCCGTCAAGGCAAGACAGGCGCAACAACATCTGGTTCGCTTCCTGAAGCTGACGCATCACCTCAAGAAGCTCCTGCTCATGAGCCCGGCTCCGTTCGATTTCGTGGACCAGCCGCGATACCGATCGGACACGAGTCAAAAGCTCGAACTTGTTGATGGGTTTCCCAATGTAGTCGAGTGCGCCTGCGGCAAAGGCGAGCTGGAGGTCAACGGGATCGGTCTTCACCGTGACCATGATAATGGGGGTGTTACGGAATCGTTCAACCGCCTTGATTTGGCGGCATGTTTCGATGCCGCTCATACCCGGCATGGCGATATCCATGAGGATCAGATCGACTCGAGAGACGGCGCCGTGCTTCCCGTCATCGAGCCCCAGCAAGCGGAATGCAGAGGCAGCCGAGTCAGCAACCAGGAGATCGTCATAACCGGCAGCCGAGAGCATCGACTGAACTAAGAGGCGGTCGTCCCCGGAATCATCAACGATCAAGATGCTCATGTGCTCAAAATCCACGTAAGCCGAGTGAGGCGCATGAGGAATCGTAACAGCTAGTCCTGGTAAACTCCAGGATAAAGCTTTTTGACGCAAGGTTGACAGATACCGTGGCTGAATTCGGCCTCGGAATGTTCGCCGATGTATTCTTCCAACTGTTGCCAAAACCCTCCGTCATTGCGAATCTTTTTACAGGATGCGCAGATAGGGATGAGTCCTCTGAGGACTTTGACATCCCGTAGCGCTTTCTGCAGCTCGTCGTTGCTTCGACGAAGCTCTTCTTCGCGCGCTTTGCGGCAGTCCATTTCCTTTTTCAGCGCCAGCGCGGAGGAGGCGCGTGCCAGGAGTTCCACGCTGT
>JBGTMB010000211.1:0-7890 GCA_041743755.1 Nitrospiraceae bacterium
TACGGCGTAGAACGTGAGACCGAAACCATTAACTATGATGCAGTGCAGAAGGTGGCGGAAGAATGTCGGCCACGCCTGCTTGTCGTGGGCGCGAGTGCCTATGCGCGCACGTTCGATTTTCCACGATTCCAACAGATCGCCAAGTCAGTCGGCGCCTATCTGCTGGTCGACATCGCCCACATCGCCGGGCTCATCGCTGCTGGACTCCATCCGAACCCTGTTCCCTATGCCGACTTTGTCACCACGACCACCCACAAGACTCTGCGCGGACCACGAGGTGGCGTCGTGATGTGTAAGGCTGAGCATGCGAAAGGGGTCGACAAATTACTCTTCCCGGGAATACAGGGCGGACCCTTGATGCATGTCATTGCGGCGAAGGCCGTCGCCTTCAAGGAAGCCCTTTCACCGGCTTTTACGCGGTATCAACAACAAGTTCTTGCCAATGCGAAGGTGCTGGCCCAAGGGCTCATCGACCGTGGATACAAAATTGTGTCGGGCGGCACAGATACACACTTGATGCTGATGAACCTGACCAACAAGGGTATTACAGGCAAAGAAGCGGATGCGGCCTTGGGCGCTGCCGGGATTATCGTGAACAAGAATGCCGTGCCCTATGACGAGAAGCCGCCGGCCGTTGCCAGTGGCATCCGACTGGGTACCCCCGTCGTATCGACCCGTGGGATGCGGGAAGCTGAGATGAAAGAGATTGTGGGCTTAGTCGATCGAGTTCTGGAGCATCGTCAAGACCCTGCGGTTCTTGAAGAAGTCCGTGCTCAAGCCAAAGCGCTCTGCGGTCGTTTCCCGATCTTTCATACCTACTAAACCACGTCAGTCTGGGCAGGATTATCACCTGTGAAATGTCCGTTCTGCGATGAACTCGAAGACAAGGTCGTCGACTCGCGCATGGCGAAGGAAGGCGAGGTGATTCGCCGCCGCCGCGAATGTCTCGGCTGCAAGCGTCGTTACACCACTTACGAACGCGTCGAAGAAATCCTTCCTATGGTCGTGAAGAAGGATGGGCGTCGAGAGTCGTTCGACCGCACCAAAATTCTCGCCGGCCTCAAGAAGGCCTGCGAAAAACGGCCGATCAGCACCGCCACCATCGAAGACGTGACGGATCGTATCGAGAAACGCATTCAGGAAATGGGCGAAACCGAAATTGAGAGCCGGATCGTCGGTGAAGAGTTGATGAAAGAGCTGCACCAGCTGGATCAGGTCGCGTATGTTCGTTTCGCCTCCGTCTACCGCGAATTCAAAGACATCGACCAGTTTATGGACGAGCTGAAAACGTTGGCTCAGCAACGCCGTGATCGTTGAGGGCCGTAGACCGCCTCCATTCTCCCCATGGTCTTCTCCCTATCCTTCCGCTTCATGTGGGTTGTAACATAGTGCACTGGCTTACCGAATAGGCGTCATGATGCCGGCAATCGAATCCAAGTCTCCTAGGCAACTACGCAAGACCGGGGCGCCAAGTGGTACGCATGTGGCGATCATCGGCGCAGGCCGAGGCGGCAAGGCGCTGATCGAGATCTTTGCGACAGACCCACTGGTCAAAATCGTGTGCGTAGCCGAGATCCAAGCCAATGCTCCGGGCGTCGCACTGGCGAGACGGCTTGGGATTCCTGTGACTCGCGATTACCGGAGACTTTTGGACCTTGAGCGCGTGGACCTCATTATCGATGTCTCCGGCAACGCGAAGGTCTGGGAGTTGCTCCAAGATTTCCATCGGATGGGCGTCACCATCATCGGCGGGGCCAGCGCGAAGTTCATGTGGGAACTCATCGAAGCCCGTATCCGCGCCACGGCAGAGATCGAGAAAACGTTGAATAAATATCAATCGCTCTATCGATTGTATGTCAAGGAGACAGGTGTGGCAGTCACAGAGGAACGGACGCGCATTGCCTGTGAGATGCACGACGGCCTTGTGCAGAACTTAGCTGGGGTGAATTTCAAGCTGGATTTGAGTCTGCAACAGATTCGAAAAAGTCCGAAAGTCGGCCTGGCCACCGTGCGGGAGAGTAAAGCCCAGCTGAAGTTGGCCATCCAGGAGGCGCGGCAAGTCATTTTCAATCTTCGTCCCCTCCACTACGACAAGATGGAGCTGTTTCCGGCCCTGACTAACTATCTCACCTCGTATGAGACCCAGTACCATATCAAGACGCAGTTCCGCGTCTCCGGCGATGAACAGATTTTGTTCCCGCGTACCAAGATCTTTCTATTTCGCATTGTGCAAGAGGCTCTGAGCAACGTGGAGCGGCATGCGAAAGCGACTCGGGTCACTGTGGGACTGGACATCGATCCCGAACGTCTCAAGGTCACCATCAAGGACAACGGCGTGGGATTCGATATGGACACCGTGCTGCGCGATCCCAATAAATGGGACCATTTTGGGATTCGCGGAATCATGGAGCGGGCTCGACTCGTGGGTGGTGAAGCCAAGATCGAGTCTAAGAAAGGGCGTGGCACGACCATCGTCGTCGACATTCCCCTGGCGAAAAAGGAGATGATGTCTCATGGAGAAAATTAAGGTGCTCATCGCGGACGATCATCGCGTCGTACGCGAAGGACTGGCCGCAATCCTCAAGACGAAAGACGACATTCATATTGTCGGCGAGGCTCAGGATGGTATGGAAGCAGTCGAGAAGGTGAGGACGTTGGTCCCCGACGTTGTGCTGATGGATGTGAGTATGCCTCGGATGGGCGGAGTCGAAGCGACCAGGCAAATCAAACGTGAGTTTCCTCACATTGGAATCGTGGCTCTGACTATGTATGACGAGCAACAATATATCTTTGATTTGGTGCGTGCCGGCGCCACAGGATATCTCTTGAAAGATTCTGAGTCCTCCCAGATCGTCGCCGCGATTCGTGCGATCTACAAAGGCGAGTCACTGATCCATCCGTCCGTCGCGAGTAAGATCTTGGCGGAGTTTTCCTTGATGTCTCAGAAGAAGGGGAAAAAGCCTGGATGGGTCGAGCACGACCTGACGGAACGAGAGATCACCGTCTTACGCTTGGTCGCAGACGGCAAGACGAACAAGGAAATCGCCAATAACTTGGACCTGAGCGAAAAGACCGTCAAGAATCATGTGCGCAACATTTTTCATAAGTTACAAGTATACGACCGCACGCAAGCGGCGATCCTGGCCATACGGAAAGGACTTATTGAGTTAGATCCCCGGCCATAGTTGTTTAAGCTGCTGAGTGAAAACGAGTTTGTCCCGCGACTGACTTGCCTGTTCCGCCTAAACCGATGGACGACCTCGGTTTCTTGTTGGCCACAGAGAGCCCGTGAGCTATTGTTCGCTCGCGCTGACTTATCATGGGTAAAGATGGTCAATAGGATTCAATAATCTTTGAAAAGTCACAGGTGTCGTGTTTTTACAACATGTGTGTATACCGACACGCAATGTCACTCATCTTGTATTTTCAACTACATACATGCATTTATTCCTATACTAGAAACTGGCATGCGTGTTGCTTATAACGACCATATTGTTAATTGGAGTGATGGTGTGAGAACTCAGCAAACATTAGCAAATGCAGTGAGTTGTACAGGAGTTGGGCTCCACTCTGGACAACCGGTCACCCTCACGCTGAAGCCTGCGCCGATCAGTACAGGCGTTGTATTTATCAACCGAAATGGCCACAACGGAGCGTCCCTCGCGGCTTCTATTAAGCATGTGGTGCCTACTGAGCTCTGCACTGCTATTAGTGGTAATGGTTTCCAGGTCAAGACGATTGAGCACGTCTTGGCAGCCTTAGCTGGGCTCAATGTCGATAACGCCTATGTGGAGCTTAATGCAGGTGAGGCACCTGCCATGGACGGCAGTGCAGCACATTTTGTTCGCTTGATTCGGTCAGCTGGAATTACTTCCCAGGGCAGGCGGCAGCCCTATCTGAAGATCACGAAGCCTCTCGAAGTCGTGGATGGAACTCGTCGAGTTCGCATCGAGCCCTCTTCGACCGCCAAGATCACCTACTCTATCCATTACAATCACCCGTTGATCCAGACTCAGACCTACGTTTACGAGCACTCTGCCCATGCGTTTGAGCGCGAGATTGCGAATGCCAGAACATTCGGGTTTTTACAAGAAGTGGAAGCCCTATGGGCTCGCGGGCTTGGCCAAGGCGGCAACTTAGAGAATACGATCGTTCTTTCTCAAGATGGCATTCTCAATGAATCAGGTCTTCGCTTTGCGAATGAATTTGTGCGACACAAGATCCTGGACTTGATCGGAGATTTCTCCCTGCTCGGTGTCCCGGTTATTGGGCATTTGATCGCTGAGCGCTCTGGGCATGCGATACACACACGCCTGGTTCAACAAATTCTCTCTCACCCGGATAGCTGGGTGCTGCTCAATGCCGACGAAACGGTTACTGCATCTGAGCCTCGTTCCGCGATGGCCTCACCGCGATCCGCATCGCTGGTGGCCCTCCAAGCCTCCTAACACGCATTACTCATGAATGCTTCATCAGCGGCCAGCGCGTAACGCGGGTGCAATGATTGGTCTCGCTTCGTCTGCGCGACAAAATATTTACGAAGCATGCAGGTTGCGGCCCTTCGCACCTTGAATGAACGTCTTCCGCATGGCTGTCCCTATTTGTGTGCACGAATACGGTGAGCATGTGATGTGGGATCACTGAGGTATGATTTAACGTCGGGAGCAAGTGGCCTTACCCCCGACGCTATAATCAAGGAGGGGACTACTTCTTCTTCTTCTTTGCTGCTTTCTTCGTCGCCAAGACTCTCACCCCCTTTCCTGTATCTTGAGGTCTCACTCAGGCACACTACACTGCGTGAATCAGAGACTCTTCCAATGCTTCGAACGTGTTCGGACCGACTTTTTTGAACCGCTTGTCCCGCTTTAATGACGTGGCGACTGACGTCAACGGCGTTTTCCCCTTGATCTGGAGCCCCCCCTCAACCAACCGCTGCACAAGCTCTTTTGCGTGCATCGATCGATTGGCCTCGCGGAGCATCTCGTAAGCGGCCTCCGACACGCTTTTCCCAGAATACTTACTTCGCCCCATGAGGATTTCTCGGGACTGGTCGGTGACATCTGTATTTGGTCGCTGTCGGGTGCCTTTTTCGTCGGAATAGAATTGACTGGAAAGACTAGCGAGCTTGGCCTTATCGGCTTCAACACGATAGAGGGTTTCCGCCAATTCCAAGTATTTTTTAATTGTGGCAATTTCGTCGTCCAAGCGACGGCGTTTCTTTTCGAGCTCTTGGAGGCGGTTCTTGTAAGCGCTGATGCGCTGTCCAAGGCCAACCAATATATCAGTGAGTTCTTCCACCAACTTCCTCCAAATCGAAGCATACTTGCTTTATAGCATTGCTTGTAAAGCAAGTCAATAGATAAAGTTACAATGATGGCTTGCATGGCTCGATAGCTTTAAAACTGATCATTGCTTGTTAGCAATGGCATCTGCTCGCTTACAAAACATATCCATAAATAAGCAAGACTTTGGTATCGGCAAGCTAAACTCCTTCCCATTCATATGATTGAGTCCAACGGTCACGGAGGAATCCCTGGCTGGTGAATCAACAGACTCCACTTCTGCGGAGTAGACGTGCCGCCTCGTGTTATGATGCCGCCCCATGCCCCTCCCTCATGAACAAGATATATCCCTCGACGCGCTTCTTACGGTTGCCATTGATGCGGCCCGCAAGGCCGGCGCCATTCTCATTGAATGCTCGCGCAGCGGTGTTCGCATTGAACACAAGCAGCTCCTCAACCTTGTCACGAATGCCGACCATCAGGCCGAACAGCGCATCATCGACGTGATCCACGCCGCGTTCCCAACCCATCCTGTTCTTGCCGAAGAGCGTGGGCTCACCGAGCAGGCTCCCTCCCGTTACAAATGGGTGATTGATCCGCTTGATGGCACGACCAACTTCGCTCACGGGTTCCCGGCCTATTGTGTTTCCATCGGGGTGGAATGCGATGGATGTGGAATGATCGGGGTGGTCTACGACCCGACCAGGGATGACCTGTTTACTGCCAAAATTGGGCAGGGGGCGTACCACAATGGAGTTCTCATTTCCGTGTCCAGCACAGACCATCTCGATCGTGCGCTTCTCGTGACAGGGTTTGCCTACGACATTCGTGAGACCCCGAACAATAACTTGGATCACTTCGTGCGATTCGCATTAAAAGTACAAGGAATGCGCCGGACCGGAACGGCAGCGCTGGATCTGTGCTATGTCGCAGCCGGTCGGTTCGACGGATTTTGGGAAGTCATGCTGAGCCCTTGGGACATGGCGGCAGGGGTGGTCATCCTCCGTGAAGCTGGTGGTCACGTGACGGATTTTACAGGCGCTTCACACTCGATTTATGGGCGAGAATTGGTCGCAAGTAACGGGCTTATCCACCAAGCTATGCTCGACCTCCTCCAAAAAGATATACGGTCCCCTCGATCTGGATGATTCATGAGCGCGTCTGCTCCATCGCAGGTTCGCGGCTCTTGTGCCTGAAGCGTGAAATGAAGGACGGAATGACTGTGTCGGATTGTCGCATACGGGCGAGATATACAGACCGAATGACGATGAAGTATGATCTCTTCCTACAAGCGGGAAGGAGATAGGCTGTATGGCACGCTCGACGCCTCCATCAGGAGATTCACTAGGAAGTCCGCCCAAAGCCGCAGGAGCCGAATCACGCACCAAGGATGTCGAACTGCTACGGGTACTTGTGAGCCGAAAAGGAACACAAGTCGATGCCCAATGGGCGATTCATCCTCAGTTGAAACAGGATCTTCTGCCGCAGGAATGGCAAGAGGTCACCGACCTCATGGCCAAGGTGACTGGCATCGTCGGCACGAGGTTTTCGCAGGTGCTCGCACAGGCCGAACCAGACCCGCCCAGCAACGCGTAATGAACGGTGAATGCTGAAGCGGGCCCCGCTTCAGCGTTCAATAGTGAATAGTCACAATGTGGAGCCGCGTATGGAGACCTATTATCATCCCCACGATCTAGGCAAGTTTGCCGAGATGGGCAAGGGCAACAAAGATCTCTGGGAAAAATTCATGGCCTATTACAGCGCCGTCTTCGCTGAAGGAGCCTTGACGGAACGAGAAAAGGCTCTCATCGCCCTCGCTGTCGCCCATGCCGTCCAATGTCCCTACTGCATCGATGCCTACACCCAGGCCTCTCTTGAAAAGGGGTCGAATATCGAAGAAATGACGGAAGCCGTTCATGTCGCCTGCGCTATCCGAGGCGGTGCCTCCCTCGTGCACGGTATCCAAATGCGCAACGTCACTGAGAAATTGTCGATGTGATGAGATCGGTGACTCGTTCAGCGTAACTACTCAGGTAGATAGGCTGAAGGATTTTAGGGGTTAGGCTTCTGCGCAACGAGAATTCATCTCCGCTTGAACCCAAGGTCGTAGAAACCGAGAAGGCGGTGAATGGCCTGGGTCGTGCCTTGCGAGATCGTTTCTAGTTTTCAGCCTTCAGCCTGAACACCTATGTATTTGCCCTTCAGCTAGAGGTAGGGGTTTTCGGGAATAGCAAGCGTGAAGTATTTGCCGCGTTCTTCGTAGAGAATCCGTGCGGCCGTCAATGTGTCGAGCGCCCGATCAATGTCTCCGTCGGTGGTTGCGCCTCTCTCAGGTCGGTTCGCCAGCAGTGAGCGGATTTGGTCTGCGCTCTTAGCCGCTTCGTTGCAAGCCTCAATGATTCCAGCCGCAGGCCACTCGTAGCGCCGTCGTATCGGGGATGTTGGGTTCCGACCATCGTAGACGGTGACATAGTCCATCGCCTTCGAATAATACAGAAACGGCCGATCGCTCGATCTAGCCAGCTTTTGCCACTCCTGCACGAGATCGGCGAGTTCTTGGTAGATCTGCTGGTCCACGTTCCAATTGTCCAGCTCATACTCAAAATCA